>NZ_CP030126.1:1570000-1907500 GCF_003568845.1 Indioceanicola profundi
TACATCCGCGGAAAGACCATAGGTAAAGGCGACTAGCTGGACCGCCACCGGCGCGGCTCCGAAGCTGAGGACGAACTTCGCCCCGTAGGCCAATCCGCGATACCGCTCCGGCGTGTAGCGTGCCAGCAGCAGGTTCTCCGCCGGGATCTGGAGACCGTTGGTGAAAACCATCGCCGTGGCCAGCAACAGCACGACCGGCCCGCCGAGCTGCGCGGCCAGCAGCAGCACGGGCGCCTGGATCAGCAGACAGACCACATAGACCCGTCGGATGGACAGCTTGTCGGAAAGCCAGCCGCCAGCGAACTGTGCGCTGCTGGCCAGCAGATAGACCAGCGTGACCAGCATGCCGATGCCGGCCGTGGTCTCCACCATTCCGGACAGGTCCACCTCGAACCATTTCGGAAGCACAGTCTGGGTGGCGTTGAAGATCAACCCGGCACAGATCATCGTGACGGACAGCACCAGGAAGGCCCGGACCGCATCGCCTCGCGACGGCGGAGCCTGCGGCTTCACATCGCCCTTCCGGTCGAACACCACGCCGGCGGCGATCAGGCCGGCCAGGATCAGCCCGATCGCGATAGAGGCCGCACCCGGCGCCAGGAACGCGAGGTGCCAGCCGCCCCAGGTCGAAAGCGTGCCGGCGATCAGCGCGGCGAGGGCGATGCCGACGCTGCCGAAGATGCCTAGAATGCCGAGCGCCCGGCCCCTCGCCCGCGCGTTCTTGATCACCCATGACATCCCGACCGGATGGTAGATCGAAGCGCCGAGGCCGAGCACGGCCAGCGCCGCCGCAAGCTGGGTCGGCGTATCCGCCAGCCCGGCCAGCATCGACCCGGCGCCGGTCAGCAGGAACATCAGGACCATCATGCGCGACTCGGACCAGCGGTCGCCCAGCCATCCGGCCAAAGGCGCGCCCAGGCCGATCATCAGCGAACCTATGGTCCAGAGCCGGATCAGATCGTCATAGGACATCCCGGCCCACCCATCCTCCAGCACCAGGACGACGGTGAGGTACAGAGCAGCCAGAATATGCATGGTGGCATGGCCGAGGCAGGAGAATGCCACGGACAGCATGCCGGAGCGGTCTTCGCGGGTCATGCCGGGTCTCCTCCCGTAACCGCTGCCGGCGCACTCTCCCGGACCAGCCAGTCCAGATAGGGCGCATCGCCCCGGCCAAGCGGCAGTTCCACGATACAGGGCGTCTCGTAGCTGTGCAGGTCGCGGACACGGGCAGCCAGGACGTCGAAGCGGTCGGTGCGGGTCTTGGCGATCATGACGCTTTCCCGCCCATCCTCGACCTGTCCCTGCCAACGATAGATGGAGATCATCTCCGGCAGGATGTTGACGCAGGCCGCAAGCCCCTCATCGACCAGAACCCGTCCAATGCGCTGCGCCTCTTCCGGCGAGCCCGCGGTCATGTAGACGAAGATCACGCTGCTGTCGGTCGGCATCGCGGAGACCCGGAGGCGGGGAAAGCAGAACCTTATCGCATCGTAACGCCGCCGTCATTCAGCCGGCACGCAAGCGCCGCAAGCGCTGTTGGAAGAATTTGCGAAATCCTGTTTTTGGGGCGTTGCATTTGGAAACCGGGCTGGCTATTGTCCGCGCCCGGACCGCAGCAGGGCCCCCAGCCCCGCGGTCCAGGAGAGGTCGGAGCGTGGCGCAGCCTGGTAGCGCACTTGACTGGGGGTCAAGGGGTCGCAGGTTCGAATCCTGTCGCTCCGACCATTCCTCTCCAAAGCTTCCATAGATAAGCGCATAGGGCCTTCCGGCCCGCTGGTGCGGTGTGAGCAGCCCTTGGCTGCAATTGCTGTCCGCCCGTCCGATCAGCTACGCAGCAACCGCGAAATCGCCTGGAGTTCCGCCAGAATCCCTTCCAGTTCGCGGCGTTTGTCAGCGGGTAGAGCACTGCCGGACCCCGCTTCGGGAATTTCTGCTGCGGGATCGGACGAAAGTGGCGCAGCATCAGCGCCGGTGATGTCGGACAGTGCAGACGAAGCATCGGCGGCTTCCTGAGCGGTCAGCTCGGCATGCTCCGACTCGTCTTCATCAGGGCTGGCATCATTCGCGGAAAGCGCCGATGCGCCGCGACTCTCCTTCAGGAGACGCTGCACGCCCTTGATCGTGTAGCCTTCCTTGTAGAGAAGCACCTGGATGCGGCGCAGCAGCTCGACATCGTCCGGGCGGTAGTAGCGCCGGCCGCCGCCGCGCTTCAGCGGCTTGATTTGCGGAAACTTGCTTTCCCAGAAGCGGAGCACATGCTGCGGCACGTCCAGGTCGGCCGATACTTCGCTGATGGTGCGAAAAGCGGTGGCGGATTTTCCGCTTCTAGACCGCGTTTCTGTATCCGCAGCATCAGCCATACCCGGCTCAGCCCGTCAGAGCGGCGTCGGCACCGGCCAGCCGCTGGTTGATACGGTCCTTCAGCACATGGGAGGCGCGGAAGACCAGCACCCGGCGGGGCAGGATCGGCACCTCCTCCCCCGTCTTGGGATTGCGGCCCACGCGCTGTCCCTTGGAGCGAACGGCAAAGCTGCCGAAGGAGGAAATCTTGACCATGTCGCCGCGCGCCAGCGCCTCGACGATCTCATCCAGAACGCTCTCGACCAGATCTGCCGACTCGTTTCGCGATAGGCCCACCTCCTGGTAGACCGCTTCGCTAAGCTGTGCGCGTGTAACGGTATTGCTCATGGCGCATTCCCCCCGGATAGCTCCCAGGGGAAAACCGTACTTTGACGGGATAAGCCCGTCAATCCAAAGAGTTGCGGGTGATTCTTGATGCAGGTGCGAAATAAGGTGCAGCACCCGTCACCAACGGACGAGTGCGGCCCCCCAGGTGAAGCCGCCGCCCATGGCTTCCATCAGCACCAGATTGCCGCGCTGGATGCGCCCATCATGCACCGCCTCGCACAGCGCCAGAGGAATTGAGGCGGCCGAGGTGTTGCCATGATGGTCCACGGTCAGCACTACGCGCGAGGGGTCAAGCTTCAGCTTGCGGCCGGTGCTGTCGATGATGCGCTTGTTGGCTTGGTGCGGAACCAGCCAGTCGATGGCGGCGGAGGTGAGTCCGTTGGCCTCCAGAGCTTCTTCAACCACGCTCGCCAGATTGACGACAGCGTGCTTGAAGACCTCCTGCCCCCGCATACGCAGATGGCCGACGGTCTGCGTGCTGGACGGCCCGCCATCGACATAGAGCATGTCATGGTGGCGGCCATCGGTGTGCAGGTGGGTGGAAAGGATTCCGCGCCGGTCCGTCCCGGCGATTCCCTCTTCAGCCCGCAGCACCACAGCGCCGGCGCCATCGCCGAACAGTACGCAGGTGGTGCGGTCGGTCCAGTCCAGGATGCGGGAGAAGGTCTCCGCCCCGATCACCAGGGCGGTCTTCACCTGCCCGGCCTTGATGAAGTTGTCGGCCGTCGCCAGGGCGAACACGAAGCCGGAGCAGACCGCCTGCACGTCGAAGGCGATGCCGCTGGTGATGCCCAGCTTGGCCTGAACCTTGGAAGCTGTGGCCGGAAAGGTGTTGTCGGGAGTGGCCGTGGCCACCACGATCAGGTCGACCTCCTGCGCCGAAACGCCGGCATGGGCCAGGGCGCGTTCGGCGGCCTTCACCGCCAGGTCGGAGGTGAACTCCCCCTCGGCAGCGATGTGGCGGGAACGGATGCCCGTCCGCTCGACGATCCACTCATCCGTGGTATCGACGATCTTCTCCAGGTCGTGGTTGGTCATGACGCGCTCGGGAACGTACGCGCCACACCCCAGAATAACGGATCTGCGGGTCATCACAGGGCTGCTGCAGTGGAGGAATCATTACCTGACAGGGACGCCTGGAGCTTGGCCAGCTCGTCCCGGATTTTCTCGTTGAACCCGTGGTTCACGAGATCCACCGCGACCGTCACGGCGTTGGCGAAGCCAATGGCGTCCGTGCCGCCGTGGCTTTTGACGCAGACGCCGCGCAGGCCCAGGAACATGGCCCCGTTATAGCGCCGCGGATCGGCCCGCATCTTCAGTTTCTGGAAGGCGCCGCGCGCCAACAGATATCCCAGCTTCGCCATCAGCGAAGAGGAGAAGGTCTGGCGCAGGAACTCGGCATAGAGCTTGGCAGTCCCCTCGGCTGTCTTCAGAGCGACGTTCCCGGTGAAGCCGTCGGTGACGACGACATCCACCGTGCCGGCGCCGATGTCGTTGCCTTCGATGAAGCCATGGAAGCTCTTGGCCAGCGGAGTCTGCCGGAGGGCGGCGGCGGCCTGCCGGATGGCCTCATGGCCCTTCTGCTCCTCCGACCCGACATTCAGCAGGCCGATGGTCGGCTCCAGCAGGCCCAGCACGGTGCGGGAGAAGACGGTGCCCATCACGGCGAACTGGACCAGATTGTCCGCGTCGCATTCCAGGTTCGCCCCAAGGTCCAGCATCACGCTCTCGCCGCGCTGGGTGGGGAAGAAGCTGGCGATGGCCGGCCGGTCGATGCCCGGCAGGGTCTTCAGCACGAACTTGGCCATGGCCATGAGCGCGCCGGTATTGCCGGCGGAAACCACGCAAGCGGCATCGCCTGCCGCCACCGCATCGATGGCCAGCCGCATGCTGGACTGCCGCCCCGTCCGCAGGGCTGCGGAGGGCTTCGCATCCATGCCGACGACGTCCGGAGCGTGCCGGACTTCGGAAATGGACTTCAGCGCCGGATACCTGTCGAGCAACGCACGGACGCGCTGCTCATCGCCGACGAAGAGATAGTCGACGTTGGGGCAGCGCTCGCGTGCGATATCGGCACCCGCCACGACCATGTCTGGCGCATGGTCGCCACCCATCGCATCCAGGGCGATGCGGAGACGCGTGCTCAACGGTGCCGTCCTTTCCGTCCGCCCTATGATCAGGCAGCGGTGCTCTGGACAACCTCACGGCCGTCATAGTGACCGCAGGAGCCGCAGACATGGTGCGGCTGCTTCAGCTCACCGCAGTTGTTGCACTCCGCATAGGAGGAGCCGGTCAGCGCGTGATGCGAACGGCGCATGTTGCGGCGCGACTTGGAGGTCTTCTTCTTGGGAACAGCCATCGTGGTAAACTCGCAATGTTTAAGGCGGCCCCGAAGGGCCGCCCGGACAGGAGCGCTTGAATACTGGAAAAGCCCAGCGCTCGCAAGCGTGAATGCCGTATTTAGGTCGGGCGCTTCAGCGATGCAAGCTTTGCAAAAGGGTTGGGCCTCTCCGGTTCGCGGGCATCCTCCTCATAAGGATCGTCGATCTCCTCGAAGGAGACGCCGGGCTTGCGCGGATAAGGGTCGAGAGCCAGGGAGAGGTGCTGGGCGGCCAACTCGCCGATATCGATGGAGCCATTGTCCATCGCCTCGGGAATATCCGATTCCGTCCCGCCGGAGAAGGTGACCTCGACCTCCTCATCCTCCTCGTCGGGCACCAGATGGTCGGGCGCGAACAGCGCCTCGAAGCTGTCGTTCACATGGGCCGGAACGGGCTCCAGAGTCACGACGCAGCTCTGCACCACATCGGCCTCGATCTCGCCGGTCACCCGGACATACTCGCCGCGCACCCGGCGCAGCTTCACGCGCGCCGTCAGCTTGTCAATGGAGACAAGATCCAGCCGGCGGGCCAGGGCCGCCCGCTCCTGCGCGTCGGCCACGATCTCCTGTCCAGTGCCGCTGGTCGATACCGTGTCGGCAATGATCCGGCGGGAGAATTCAGGCGCCGGCGCCCGCATTTCATGTTTCATCTCTCACTCCTCCCAGGCTTGGGGGGCGGGACCGAAAGTCACGCGCCCCTTCAACAGCCCGTCCGCGGGTTCGGCATCCAGTGCCGCAGCCTCCCGCCTCACATACTCGACCATGGCGGCCACATGACGAGGTTCCGGCAGGGTGGAGCCGAAGAGATTGCGGTCCAGCGCTGCTTCCAACGCCCCTTGGGCCGCACCAGGCGACACCCCGTCCTCATAAGCCTTCACCCGCCCGTAGAAATGGGTGGCCAGCTCCTTGACCTTGTCGCCCACCTTCAGGTCGCTTACCCCGGCCTCCCGCAGGTTCAGGTCCAGGTCCGCGAACATGAAGTCGAAGAGCGCCTGGTTGAACTCCGCCGCCCCTCGCCCTTCCCGGGACAGCCGCCGCATGACCAGCCAGGCATGCAGAGCGATCAGTTCGAACCTGCCTTCGATGGTGTCCGGTACGCCGACGCCTGTGAAAAAGGACTCGCTGCGTGCCTGTGCCACGATGCGGCCATAGAGTTCGGCAACGGTGCGCTGGTTTGATGAGCGCCGGAACAGTCGGTTCAGCACGGGTCGCGATCCAGGTGGTTGCCGGGGTGGGCAGTCGTTGACAGGCAGTGGACCCCGGTGCAATGTCACGGCCCAGATGGGGGCCGGGTCCGCCCCCGTCAAGCGTGCCGACCTTGGGACGTCGGGGATCGGACGTCAAGACCGGCGCGGTCCCGGCAGATTGCCGGCCCAAGGCGCAGGACAACCCTACAGCAACCAGAGCTTCGCGACCGTTCATGCCGAAATTCACCGCCCCGCTGCTCGCGACCGGCCTGCTTGCCATCGCCCTTGCCGGCTGCTCGCCCATCCAGGCCACGCGCGGCAACATCGCCACCGACCAGAGACTGGCCCAGATCGAACCCGGCGTGACCTCCCGCGTGCAGGTCCAGTACGCGCTCGGCACGCCGACCGCGACGGGCACAGTGGACGACAAGACCTGGTACTATATCGGCTTCCGGACGGCGCAGACCGCCTTCTTCGAGCCGGAGATCACCAGCCAGCGCATCGTCAAGGTGCGCTTCAACGATGAAGGCATCGTCGAGACGGTGGAGGAGATCGACGGCAGCCAGGCGCGCCATGTCGATCCCGTGGACCGCTCCACCCCCACCGCCGGCCGTGAGGTCACCTTCGTGGAGCAGTTGCTGGGCAATGTGAACCGCTCCAGCAAGAAAAAGGAAGAGAAGTAGGTATCTTCCGTCCTGGATGAAATTCGAAGGCCCCGGAGCGCGCCGCTCCGGGGCCTTCGTCATTTCCGGCTCTCCCGCTCAGGAATGGGCCAGGATCGCCAGCAGCAGCAGGGCGACGATGTTGGTGATCTTGATCATCGGATTGACCGCCGGGCCGGCGGTGTCCTTGTAGGGGTCGCCGACCGTGTCGCCGGTCACCGCCGCCTTATGGGCGTCGGAGCCCTTGCCGCCGAAATGCCCCTCCTCGATGTACTTCTTGGCATTGTCCCAGGCGCCGCCGCCCGAGGTCATCGAGATGGCGACGAAAAGTCCGGTGACGATGACTCCCAGCAGCATCGCCCCGACGGCGGAGAACGCCGCTCCCTTCCCCGCGATCAGAAGCACGACGAAGTAGACGACCACCGGCGCCAGCACCGGCAGCATGGAGGGGATGATCATCTCCTTGATCGCCGCCCGGGTCAGCATGTCCACCGCCCGGCCATAGTCCGGTTTGCTGGTCCCGGCCATGATGCCGGGATTCTCGCGGAACTGCCGCCGCACCTCCTCCACCACCGAGCCGGCTGCTCTGCCCACGGCGGTCATGCCCATGGCCCCGAACAGATAGGGCAGCAGACCGCCGATGATCAGCCCGACGACGACGAAGGGGTTTGCGAGGCTGAAATCGAGCTGGAAGCCAGTGAAGTAGGGATACTCCTCTGGCCGGGCCATGAAGTACTTCAGATCCTCGTTATAGGCTGCGAACAGCACCAGCGCACCAAGACCCGCGGAGCCGATGGCATAGCCCTTGGTCACGGCTTTGGTCGTGTTGCCGACGGCGTCCAGCGCGTCGGTCGTGACCCGCACCTCCTTGGGCAGGTCCGCCATCTCCGCGATGCCGCCGCCATTGTCCGTCACCGGCCCGTAGGCATCGAGCGCCACCACCATTCCGGCCAGGGCCAGCATGCTGGTCACGGCGATGGCAATGCCGAACAGGCCCGCCAACAGGTACGTCGCAATGATCGCCCCGCAGATCACCAGGGCCGGCAGGGCCGTGGATTCCATGGAGACCGCCAGCCCCTGGATCACATTGGTGCCGTGTCCCGTCCTCGAGGCTTCAGCGACCGACCTCACCGGACGGTATTCGGTGCCTGTGTAATATTCCGTGATCCAGACGATCAGTCCCGTCACCACCAGCCCGATGACGGCGCACAGGAACAATCCGGTCCCGGTGAAAGTGACCCCGGCATCGGACGTGAAGGCGCTGCCGAACCCGTCGGGCAGGACCCAGAGCGTCATCAGGCCGATTCCCACCAGCGAAAGCACGCCCGTGGCGATGAAGCCCTTGTAGAGGGCGCCCATGATGCTGTTGTTCGCACCGAGCTTCACGAAGTAGGTGCCGATGATCGAGGTGATGATGCAGATGCCGCCGATCGCCAGCGGATAGATCATCAGCGAATTCATCGCGTCGGCCTGGGCGCCGAAGAAAATGCTGGCCAGGACCATGGTCGCCACCACCGTGACGGCATAGGTCTCGAACAGATCGGCCGCCATGCCGGCGCAGTCGCCGACATTGTCGCCGACATTGTCCGCGATGACCGCCGGATTCCGGGGGTCGTCCTCCGGAATTCCAGCCTCCACCTTGCCGACCAGATCGGCGCCGACGTCAGCGCCCTTGGTGAAGATGCCGCCGCCCAGGCGGGCGAAGATCGAGATCAGGGAGGCGCCGAACCCGAGTGCGACCAACGCATCCACCATTCCGCGGCCGCTCACTCCCAAGGCCAGAAGCAGCACGTAGTAGCCGGCCACCGCTAGCAGGGCGAGACCAGCGACCAGCATGCCGGTCACCGCGCCCGCCCGGAACGCGATGGACAGGCCGTGGGCCAGCCCCTGCCGCGCCCCCTCGGCCGTCCTGACATTGGCGCGGACGGAGATGTTCATGCCGATATAACCGGCCGCCCCGGACAGAACCGCACCAATGATGAAGCCTATGGCGACGTAGAAGCCCAGCAATATTCCGACGATGACGGCGATCACGGCGCCGACGATTCCGATGGTCGTGTACTGCCGGTTCAGATAAGCATTTGCGCCGATCTGAATGGCGCGGGCGATTTCCTGCATCCGCATATTGCCGGCGCTGGCCGCAAGCACTGAACGCGCCGTGAAGATCCCGTAGACAATGGCGAGTACGCCACATCCCAGGACGAACAGAAGAACTCCCTGGTGCATGTCGCTTCCTACCCTGTTCGGGGCGCCGGGGATTATTGTTTGTCCCGCGAAGGCGGTCCGACGCCGGTTTGATCCCGTCAGGATGCCAGCCGTCAAACTCCATGGCAATCCAAGGGCGAATCGCCGGCGGGGTACGTCCGGCATCCGTCCACGGACGCGAAAGAGTGGGAAATGGAAACAGGGCGACGGAGGCCGGCGTCGCCGCTCCCCGACGGTCACATGGCCGGGCGCTGGGTAACCGCCTGGATCAGCACGTCCCAGACCACGCCGACCCCGAGAACCTCCTCCGAGGCGGCCATCAGCTTGTCCCGGATCGCATTCACGTTGACGAGCTGGCCCTGCATCACGTCGCCGGCCTCGATGTCGCCGTAGAGCGCCCGCAGGAAGGCGTCGTTCAAACGCGGCGTCAGTTGGCGCACCGACTCCCGCGTTGCATCCCCGTACACCTCCAGCGACACCTGCAGCAAGATGTTCTGCTCCACCCGTTTGTCACGGATCACAGGCAGGACCAGGGGACCGATACTCACGAAGGTCGGCACCCCCGTGGGCTTTACCGGAAGCTGTGGCTCATCGCTCTCGGCAACCTCCTCATGCTTCGGCCCGAACAGCACATAGCCGCCGACTCCGGCGCCGATCAGCACCATGAGGGCAAGGACGAGGAGGATGATCTTTTTCATGAGGCCGCAGCCGCCCGCATCCGTGCTGGGTAATACGGTTGGAGTATAAGCCAGTCCCAGCCTTGGCGCGACGTGTTTGCGTGCGATCCGACGCGACCGCTCAGAAGTGGCGCCAGCCGCCGGCTCCAAGGTCCAGGGGGATGCCGGCGCGGTCCAGCACCTGGACGCCCCGCCCTGCCGCCACCCGGCCGATTGCGGTGACAGGCACGCCTACGGCGGCAGAGGATTCCACGATCTGCTCCCGCGCATCCGCCGGGGCGGTGAAGGCCACTTCGTAATCGTCACCGCCGGTCAGGATGTCGGCCAGCAGTCCGGGCCAGTTCCCGAGATGCTCCGCCGCGGCACTGGAGATCGGCACCTGCGCCGCCTCGACCACCAGCCCGACCCCGCTCGCCTGCGCCAGATGGCCCAGGTCTGCGACCAGCCCGTCGGATACGTCCAGGGCCGCCGTCGCGTGTTCCAGCAGCATCGACGCCAGGGCCAGCCGGGGCTCCGGCCGGCGGAGACGGGCGATCAGGACCTCGTCGGATCGGAAATCCGCTGTCCGCTCCAGCTGTCCCAACGCCAGCAGAAGGCCCAGCGCCGCATCCCCGATCGTTCCGCTGACGAAAAGAAGGTCTCCCGCCTTGGCCCCGGCCCGGCGGACCATGCGGCCGGCAGGCACGGTGCCGAGTGCGCTGATGGTGAGATTCATCGGGCCTGGGGTGGAGACGCTGTCGCCGCCGAGCAACCCGATGCCCCAGCGGCGCTGCGCCGCCTCCAGCCCCTGGGTGAAGCTTGCCAGCCAGCTTTCCGACTGGTCCTTGGGCAGGCTGGTGACCAGGCTGTATCCCAGCGGCCGGGCACCCTTGGCTGCCAGATCGGAGAGGTTCACGGCCAGCAGCTTGTGGGCGATGTCGGCGGGCGGGTCGCTGGGCAGGAAATGGACGCCGGCCACCATGGCGTCGGTGGTGACGACAAGCTGGCTGTCCGCCGGCACATCCAGCACCGCTGCATCGTCCGTCAGGCCGAAGGCTCCGGGCACGCCCTCGGCCAGCGGCTTCAGGTAACGTTCGATGCGCCCGAATTCCCCAAGCGCGCCATCGGGCCGGGAACCGGGATTGGAACCGGGCGGGGTATCCCCCGCCCCGGTCACGGCTGCTCCCCGCGGGGGGGCATCTCCGCACTCCGAAGCGTGCGGGCCAGACGGTCCAGGACGCCGTTCACCATGCCCGGCTCCTTGCCAGCAAAGAAGGCGTGGGTCACGTCGATATAATCGTTGATGATGATGTGGGGAGCCGTCTCCGGCTTCTCCATCAGCTCGAACACGCCGGCACAGAGAATCCAGCGCAGCACGGTCTCGATCCGGTCGAACTGCCACTGGCCGGTCAGAGCGCCCCGCAGCACGCTCTCGATGTCCGCCCGGCGGGCCATGACGCCGCGCACGATGTCGGCGAAGAGCTGGGCGTCAGCCGTCACCAGCGTGTCGCCGTCATGCTCATGCCCGATGCGGTAGCGCACGAATTCGCCGATGGCGACTTCCGTCGGCGTGCTTCCCATCTCGATCTGATACAGCGCCTGGACTGCGGCAAGACGGGCGGAGCTGCGCCGTGCCTTTACGGAGCCGGTCTGCTTCGGCCTGGGCGGCTCCTTCGGCACAACCGGATCGGGGGTCTTCTTGGCGCGGGGCATCGGCTCTACTCGCAGGTAACGGTCAGCGGTCGTGCAGGCGGAACTGGCGCTTCAGCTCGATCATGTCAAGGCAGGCGCGGGCAGCGCCGCCCCCCTTGTTCTTCTTGTCCACGGAGGCACGGGCCCAGGCCTGCTCTCCGTTTTCCACGGTCAGGATGCCGTTTCCGATGGCCAGGGTGTGCCGCAGGGCCAGATCCTGCAGCCCGCGGGCGCTTTCCCCACAGACATAGTCGTAATGGGTGGTCTCGCCCCGGATCACGCAACCCAGCGCCACGTAACCGTCGAAGCGGCGGCGGCCGGAGTAGAAATCCATGGACTTCACCGCGAACTGGATCGCCGCCGGGATCTCATAGGCGCCGGGAACGGAAAAGCGCTCATAGGTGGCGCCCGCCTTTTCCAGCTCCGCGATGGCGCCGCGGACCAGCTCGTCGGCGATGTCCTCGTAGAAGCGGGCTTCCACGATCATGATATGGGGCCGTTCGGCCATAGCCCGTCTCCTTCAGTCCTTCGTGCCGGCAAGGCCGGTGGGTATGGCGCGCTGGCCGACAATGGTCAAGCCATAGCCCTCCAGCCCAACCACGGTCTTCCGCGTATTGGTCAGCAGCACCATCTCGCCAACGCCGAGGTCGGTCAGGATCTGTGCCCCGACGCCGTAGTCGCGCAGTTCCCCCTGGGGCAGCCCGCCATCCTGGTCCAGCGTGCGCAGACGGTCGGACAGGGAGAAGGGCTGCGCATCGCGCAAAATCACGACGACGCCGCGCCCTTCCCGCTCGATCTCGCGCATCGCGACTTCCAGGTCGCCGCCCGGCCCGCGCCTCGTGTCGCCCAGCAGGTCCTTGACGATGTCCAGCGCATGCATGCGCACCAGCGGCGGCGGGCCGCCCCGCACATCGCCCTTCACCAGCGCCAGATGCTCGGCCCCGCTGACGCGGTTGCGGTAGACGATCATGTCAAAGCCGCCGCCGAAATGGCTGTCCAGCCGCGTCCGGTACATGCGCTCGATCAGGGTCTCGGTGCGGCGGCGGTGCGCGATCAGGTCGGCGATGGTGCCGATCTTCAGGCCGTGCAACTGGGCGAACTGGATCAGGTCCGGCAAGCGGGCCATGGTGCCGTCATCGTTCATGATCTCGCAGATCACGCCGGCCGGCAGCATCCCCGCCATCCGCGCGATGTCCACCGACGCCTCGGTATGCCCCGCGCGGACCAGCACCCCGCCGTCGCGGGCCAGCAGCGGGAAGATATGGCCGGGCGTCACGATGTCGGCCGGATCGGTCTTGGGATCGATGGCGACCTGGATGGTGCGGGCCCGGTCGGCGGCGGAGATGCCGGTGGTCACCCCCTCCCGCGCCTCGATGGACACGGTGAAGGCGGTCTGATGACGGGTGCCGTTCTGCTGCGCCATGAGCGGCAGGCGCAGACGTTCGATCTGCTGGCTGTCCATGGCAAGGCAGATCAGGCCGCGGCCGTACTTGGCCATGAAGTTGATGGCTTCGGGAGTCGCCGCCTGGGCCGGGATGACCAGATCCCCCTCGTTCTCCCGGTCCTCGTCATCGACCAGGATGAACATGCGGCCCTGCCGGGCCTCTTCGATCAGCTCCTCCGGCGAGGAGAGGACGAGCCGGTCCTCCGGCGGCAGGCGGGTGTCGTCGGCGGGGCTCATGCATGCTTCTCCGAAATACGGGCGCCCAACATGCGCTCCACATAGCGGGCCAGCATGTCGACTTCCAAATTCATCCGATCACCCGGCTTCAGGGTACCGAAGCTGGTCTTCTCGGCCGTGTGCGGAATGATGTTCACGCCGAACACGGCCCCCTCGACCTCGTTCACGGTGAGCGAGACGCCGTCCAGCGCGACCGAGCCCTTCGGCGCGATGAAGCGAGCCAGATGCTCCGGCGCGTGGAAGGTCCAGCGGTGGCTGCCCCCCTCCGGCTTCACGCCCAGCACCTCGAGCACGCCATCCACATGCCCATAGACCAGGTGACCGCCCAGCTCGTCGCCGAAGCGCAGGGAACGCTCCAGATTGACCGGCGTGCCGACGGTCCAGCTGCCCACGGTGGTCTTGGACAGCGTCTCCCCCGACACATCCACGGCGAAGCGGTCCGGTCCCTTCTCCACCACCGTCAGGCAGACGCCATTGCAGGCGATGGAGGCGCCAAGCTCGACCGTATCCATGTCGAAGCGCGTCTCGATGGTCAGCCGGGTATCGCCCCGCTGCTCCACGGCGGCCACACGGCCGACATCTGTGATCAGTCCTGTGAACATGGCCGTAAACTAGGTCGCCGGATGGAAAGTTGCGAGAGCCATTTGCGTGCGCTCCGCGCATGGCCGGGCACGCGGGAAAGTGTCAGACCCGGCGCAGGCTCTCCAGCACGTCGGGTCCTACGGCGCGCAGGGCCGTCCGCTTGAAGCGCGGGGCGCGGGCCAGCTCCGTGATGCCGAAGCCCTGGGCCGCAGGCAACCCGTCGCCGCCCACGACCACGCCGGCCCGGAACCATTCCAGCCGGTCCACCAGATCGTCCCGCAGCACCGAAGCGGCGAGCCGGGCGCCGCCCTCCGCCAGAACCCTGGTGATTCCCCGCGCAGCGAGCGCGACCAGCGCGCCGCCGGCCATCAGCTCGCCGGCGGATGTTGGCTCCACCTCGATCACCTCGGCCCCGCACTGCTCGATGGCTTCACGGCGCAGGGGATCGCAGCCATCTTTCAAGGTCACGATCCAGGTCGGCACCTCGCGCGCCGTGCGGATCAGGCGACCCGTGAGCGGCAGGCGGAGCCGACTGTCCACCACAACCCGAACCGGTGACCGCCCCTCCAGCCCAGGTAGACGGCAGGTCAGGTCCGGATCGTCGGCCAGCGCCGTTCCGATTCCGACCATGATGGCATCGTGCCGGGCACGCAGCCCGTGGCCCCAGCTCCGCGCCATCTCCCCTGTGATCCACTTGCTCTCGCCGGTGCGGGTGGCGATGCGGCCGTCCAGGGTGGTGGCAAGCTTCAGGGTCAGCATGGGCCGACGATCGCGGATGCGGCGGAAGAAGCCCTCGTTCAGCTCCGCCGCCTCTTCCATCAGAAGCCCGGTCTCCACCCGGATGCCGGCGGACCTCAATCGCTCCAGCCCGCTGCCATGGACCCGCGGGTCGGGGTCCTGGCAGGCGACGACGACCCGCGCCACGCCGGCCGCCATCAGCGCCTCGGTGCAGGGCGGGGTCTTGCCGTGGTGATTGCAGGGTTCCAGGCTGACATAGACTGTCGCGCCGCGGGCCAACTCGCCTGCCTGTGCCAGGGCGATGGTCTCGCCATGCGGCCGTCCCCCCTTGCCGGTGGCGCCGCGGCCGACCACGCGCCCATCCCTGACGATGACGCACCCGACCGACGGGTTGGGCCAGACCTGGCCCAACCCGCGCGCAGCCAGGGAAAGGGCCGCCCCCATATGGGCGCGGTCCTCATCAGTGAATGCGGCTGGTGGCGCTGCTGTGGGAGAGGCCATTGCCGGCCTCAATCCGCATCCGCGTCCACGTCCGAACGCAGCGTCTCGACGAACTGGTTGAAGTCCGCGACCTCGCGGAAGTCCTTATAGACCGAGGCGTAGCGGATGTAGGCGACCTTGTCCAAGGCCGCCAGATGGTTCATCACCATCTCGCCCACCTGCTTGGACGGGATTTCCGTCTCGCCGGAGGATTCGAGCTGGCGGACCAGGGAGTTCACGACCCGGTCGATGCGGTCGGCATCCACCGGGCGCTTGCGGAGCGCGATGCGCATGGAGCGCAGCACCTTCTCCCGGTCGAAGGGCTCCCGCGCTCCGCCGCTCTTTACCACGGTCAGCTCGCGGAGCTGAACCCGCTCGAAGGTCGTGAAGCGGGCCCCGCAGGCGGGGCAGAAGCGGCGCCGCCGGATGGCCGAGTTGTCCTCGGTCGGCCGGCTGTCCTTCACCTGGGTATCGTCATTCCCACAGAACGGGCACCGCATGCTGCCTCCCCTTCCCCGCTTGTTCTTGTTGTCAGAGCGTGGGGTAGATCGGGAAGCGGCTGCACAGTTCGCGCACCCGCTCCCGCACCCGCTGCTCGGCGGCGCTGTTGTCGCCGTTGGACTTGGACAGCGCGTCCAGCACTTCCACGATCATGTCGCCGACCTGCGTGAACTCCTCCACGCCGAAGCCGCGGGTGGTCGCCGCCGGGCTGCCCAGACGCACGCCGCTGGTGACGAAGGGCTTTTCCGGGTCGAACGGCACGCCGTTCTTGTTGCAGGTCATGCCGGCGTGCTCCAGGCTCGCCTCGGCCGCCTTGCCGGTCAGCTTCTTGGGCCGGAGATCGACCAGCACGATGTGGCTATCGGTGCCGCCGGACACCACGTCCAGCCCGCCGGCCAGCATGCGCGACGCCAGCGCCTGGGCATTGTCCACCACCTGCTGGGCATAGCGCTTGAAGTCGGGCCGAAGCGCCTCGCCGAAGGCCACGGCCTTGCCGGCGATCACATGCATCAGCGGGCCGCCCTGCAGGCCAGGGAAGACGGCGCTGTTGAACTTCTTGCCCAGGTCGGGATCGTTGGACAGGATCATGCCGCCGCGCGGGCCGCGCAGGGTCTTGTGCGTGGTGGTGGTCACCACATGGGCATGCTGGATCGGGCTGGGATAAATCCCGGCCGCGACCAGCCCCGCATAGTGGGCCATGTCGACCATGAGATACGCGCCGACCTCGTCCGCGATCTGGCGGAAGCGGGCGAAGTCGATCTTCCGCGGATAGGCGGAGCCGCCGGCGATGATCAGCTTCGGCTTGTGGGTCCGCGCCTTCTCCGCCACCTCGTCGTAATTGATCAAGTGGTCGTCGCGGTTCACGCCATAGCTGACCACGTTGAACCACTTGCCGGACTGGTTGGCGGGAGCGCCATGGGTCAGGTGGCCGCCGGCCGCCAGATCCATGCCCATGAAGGTGTCGCCCGGCTGCAGCAGGGCCATGAACACGGCCTGGTTCGCCTGTGCGCCGGAATGCGGCTGCACATTGACGTAGGTGCAGCCGAAGAGCTGCTTCGCCCGCTCGATGGCGAGCGTCTCCGCCTCGTCCACGAACTCGCAGCCGCCGTAGTAGCGCTTGCCCGGATAGCCCTCGGCGTACTTGTTGGTCAGCACCGAGCCCTGGGCCTCGAGCACGGCGCGGGAAACGATGTTCTCCGACGCGATCAGCTCGATCTGGTCCTGCTGGCGGCGAAGTTCCCGACCGATGGCGCCGAACAGTTCCGGATCGGCATCGGCCAGGCTGTCGGCGAAGAAACGGGAGCCCTGATGATGGTCCATGGCAAAAATCCTCCAGGCTCTGCGGCCTTGCTTCAATCGGCGGGCGTCAGCACAGCTTGGCGACGCGCCGGGCGTGGCGGCCGCCCGCGAACGGCGTGGCCAGGAAAGTGGTGACGCAATCGCGGGCGATCTCCGCACCGGTGGTCCGCGCGCCCAGCACGATCACATTGGCGTCATTGTGCTCCCGGCACAGGCGCGCGGTCGTCGCGTCGTGGCACAGGGCCGCACGCACATGGCGGTGACGGTTGGCCGCAATGCTAATGCCGATGCCGGACCCGCAGATCAGCACGCCCCTGGCCGCCCGGCCGTCCTTCAGAGCGGCGGCCAGCGCATCGGCAAAATCCGGATAGTCCACGCTGTCCCTGGAGTGCGGGCCGAGGTCCAGGACCGTATGACCGGCCTCCTCCATCATGGCGCGTAGTTCCGCCTTCATCTCTAGGCCGGCATGGTCGGAGGCGATGACGATGGGGCCGGCGGCTTGTTCGCTGTTCATTGGCCTGATCTGTCCCGTGCCGATAAGTAAACCGCGATGTATTTCCCAGGTAACGCCTGGGACGGGCGGCGCACGCGGCACCACCCCTCGCTGGGCCGGACCCTACCAGATGATGTGGTCCGGTGCCAGTTCCCGCACCATACCGCATCGCAGGGCGGCCTTGCCCGAGGCGCGCAACTCTCCCAGCCGGTATTTCTGCAATTGGACCGCCCTCCAGTCCGGCGAGTCCTTGTCCCGGCGAGTCGGCAGTCGTGCATGGAAGACTGAAGTTTGCCGCTGCGCTTTCAGGTTGACCGAAAGTCAAGTTACCACTGGCGGGCGAGCTATATCCAGGTACGAGCCGCCACAAAACATCGATCTCCTCACTAGAGTCCGCTGCTGAAAAGCCATGCGAATTCCGCCTTTTCCAGATCAACGACTTGCCGCTACAAGTGCGCCGAAGTAACACTATGGATAGCTTGAAGATTTTTGATTGACACTCAAGTCCTACTATGCGAAGCGATTTCGACCTTCACATTTACTCTCAGGGCATTGGCAATGACGGACCAGAACGGGAATGATCTCCAGACCGGTGAGCTTCTGCGCATGACGGCGGAGATTGTCTCCGCCTATGTCGGAAAGAATGTGCTGCCCACGCAGCAGATACCGGAAGTCATCAATACCGTGTATACATCGCTTACCGGTCTGCAGGGCGGCGCGCGCGAGCCGCAGGCGGAGCCGCCGCGGCCGGCCGTTGCGATCAAGAAGTCGGTGACTCCGGAATACATCGTCTGTCTTGAGGACGGTAAGAAGCTGAAGATGCTGAAGCGTCATCTTCGCTCCACCTACAACATGACGCCGGACGAATACCGGGCCAAGTGGGGCCTGCCGCCGGACTATCCGATGGTCGCCCCGAACTATGCCGCCCAGCGTTCGGAGTTCGCGAAGAAGATCGGCCTCGGCCGCACCTCCCCCCGGCAGACGCGCCGCCGCGCTTCCTGACGCAGCGAACTGCCGGAACGAAGAAAGGCCGCACCTCCAGGTGCGGCCTTTTTCATTGGTCGGGGAAGCCGGCTTCGCGGTCAGCCGGCCCTCTTCCCCAAAACGTAGTTCAGCTTCGCGATGGCGGTGCGGGTCAGCGTAGCCCGACCCGCACTGCTCGGCCCCTGGATGACCACTTCCGTGTTGGTCGCCGGATCAATGGCGCTGACGCGCGTGATCGTTCCTACGGTACGGAACTCCAGAAGCGCGCTTCCATCCCGCACCTGCGCCATGCCCGCCTCTCCCGAACGGCTCTCAAGCCGCCGTGATGGAGAAGTTCGTATAGTCCAGGGCCGAGGTCCAGAAGCGCTCGAGCTTCCGCATGGTCTCGTTCGCCTTGGTCAGCTCCTCCGTCGAGAGGCCGGACTTGTCGAGAGCGGCGATCTGGCGCTCGAACAGGGCGCTGACCTTGTCGCGCAGGGCCAGCCCCTTTTCGGACAGGCGCACACGCACCGACCGACGGTCGTGCGGCGAGCGCTCCTGCGTCAGATAGCCGTTCTCGTACATCTTCTTGACGTTGTAGGAGACGTTGGAACCCAGATAGTACCCCCGGGCGGTCAGCTCCCCGACAGTCAGCTCATCGTCGCCGATGTTGTAGAGGATCAAGCTCTGGACGTTATTGATGTCCTGGACGCCTAGTCGGTCTAGTTCAACTTTAAGCACCTCAAGGAAGTGTCGGTGCAACCGCTCGATGAGCAGAATGCTGTCGTAATAGGGCTGGCGCAAGTCTGTACTCCCTTGCTCCTTAACTGCCGGGACAGCACACAAGTGCGGCCCCGGCCAGTGGCTCAGGTTATCTCGGATGGCGAGAGACTAGCGCATCAAACGCCGCTAAGCATCTTGATTATTCCAGAGAAATCCAGGTTGCCCCGGCCCGAGGCGGAAAAGAGCTGGTAAAGGGCGGCAGCGTTGGCTCCCAGCGGGGTCGCGGCCTTGGAGCCGGCGGCCGCCTGCTGCGCCAGCTTCAGATCCTTCAGCATCATGTCTACGGTAAATCCGGGCTGATAGTCCCGGTTCGCCGGCGAGGTCGGCACCGGTCCCGGCACCGGGCAATAGGTCGTCAGCGACCAGCACTGGCCGGAGGAGGTGGAGCTGATGTCGAACAGCTTCTGCCGGTCCAGGCCCAGCTTGTCTGCCAGCGTGAAGGCCTCGCAGACGGCGATCATGCTGATCCCGAGAATCATGTTGTTGCAGATCTTGGCCGCCTGTCCGGTGCCCGGCCCGCCGGCATGGACGATGTTCTTGCCCATCGTCTCCAGGATCGGCTTCGCCCGTCCGAACGCCGCGTCGGACCCGCCCACCATGAAGGTCAGCGTGCCGGCCGCAGCGCCGCCGGTGCCGCCGGAGACCGGGGCGTCCACCATCTCGAAGCCCTTTTCTTCCGCAGCTGCGGCCACCGCGCGGGCGCTGTCCACGTCAATGGTGGAGCTGTCGATGAAAAGGGCGCCGGATTTGGCCCGCTCCATGACCCCGCCGGTCCCCATATAGACCTCGCGCACATGCGGGCCGGCGGGCAGCATGGTCACGACGGCATCGGCGTCAGCGGCAGCCTCACCGGCGCTGGCCGCGCGCCGGCCGCCGGCCTGTTCCAGCCCGGCCATGTTGGCCTCGGCCACGTCGAAGCCGACGACCGTGTGCCCGGCCTTGACCAGGTTCTTCGCCATGGGCAGGCCCATATTGCCCAACCCGATGAATGCAATCGTGCCCATGCTTTCCTCCCGAATCGTCTTGTATGTTGTTTGACCGCGCCGGCCTCAATCCTCGAAGGTCAGCTCGTCGTCGCCGAGTTCGGCGAAGTGCCGGTCCACGTCAGCCTCGCTGACACCCTCCAGGCTGGCCGGGCTCCATTTCGGTGACCGGTCCTTGTCTATCACGGCGGCGCGGATGCCCTCATAGACGTCGTGGTCGTTCAGTAGAGCGCGGGTGATGCGGAATTCCAGCCGCATGGCATCATCGAAGGACAGCTCCACGCCCTTGTGCAACTGAGCCAGCGTGACCTTCAGGCTGGTCGGCGACAGGCCGCGCATGCTCTTGATCGCGGCAGCGGCGAACTCGCTTCCGTCCGCCTCCAGATCGGCAAGCACCTCCTCCACCCGCTCATGCTGGAACGCGCGGTCGATCAGTTCCCGGTGCTGAGCCAGGATGGGCGGGTCGACCTTGATCTCGTGCCCGGCCGTGATGTCGTCGGCCAGCTTGTAGGGGTCCGCGTCGGTGGACCAGGCGGCCTTGGCGAAATCCTCGACCAGGGCGTCCAGCTTGTCGCTGGGCACATGGCCGGTGCCAATGCCGAGATAGTGCAGGTCGCCGGCCTGCAGGCGGGCGCCGGTCAGGCCGATGTAGCGGCCGGTGTAGCCGGGCATGCGGGGCAGGAAATAAGTAGCGCCCACGTCCGGGAACAGGCCGATTCCCGCCTCCGGCATGGCGAACAGGGTCCGCTCCGTCGTGACCCGGTGCGACCCGTGGACCGAGACGCCGACGCCCCCGCCCATGGTGATGCCGTCGATCAGCGCGATATAGGGCTTGGGGAAGACCTTGATCTGGCGGTTCAGCCGGTATTCCTCACGGAAGAAGTTGCGGGCGATGCGACCCTCGCCACGCCCTTCCCGCATGTCCTTCCCATCCTCCCAGATGGCGCGGATGTCGCCGCCGGAGCAGAAGGCCCGGTCGCCGGCCCCGCGGATCACCACGGCGCTTACCGCAGAGTTGCCGGCCCACTCCCTTAACTGCCGGCCGATCTCCAGGATCATCTCCAGGGTCAGCGCGTTCAGGGCCTTCGGCCGGTTCAGGGTGATCAGCCCGATCGGGCCCTTCACCTCAAAGATCACGTCCTGGGTCACAGATTTCCTCATTATTGGGGATTTTCGAAGGCTGGCGCGGGTGCGGAACCCGCATTCCAACAATCCCGTAGCCTTGTCGGATCACGCCCCGCCCAACAGCTTGCGGGCGATGATGAGGCGCATGACCTGGTTCGTGCCCTCAAGAATCTGATGGGCGCGCAGGTCGCGGACGAAGCGCTCCACCGGATATTCCTTTATGTAGCCGTAGCCGCCATGGAGCTGGAGCGCCTCATTCGCCACCTTGAAGCCGTAGTCGGTGGCGAAGCGCTTGGCCATGGCGCAGTAGGTGGTGGCGTTCGGGTCGCCGGAATCCAGGGCGCTGGCCGCCCGGTGGACCATCAGCCGCGCGGCATCAAGCTCGGTCGCCATGTCGGCGAACATGAATTGCAGTGCCTGGAAGTCGGCCAGCTTGCTGCCGAACTGCTGCCGGCTGTTCATATAGTCCCGCGCCTGATCCAGGCAGGCCCGCGCCCCGCCCAGCGAGCAGGCGGCGATGTTGATGCGCCCGCCATCCAGCCCCTTCATGGCGAACTTGAAGCCGTCGCCTTCCTCGCCCAGCCGGTTCGCCACCGGCACGCGACAATCCTCCAGGATCACCGTGGCCGTGGGCTGGCTGTTCCAGCCCATCTTCTTTTCCTTTTTCCCGAAGGAGAGGCCGGGCGTGCCCTTCTCCACGATGATGGTGGAGATGCCCTTCGGCCCCGGCCCGCCGGTACGGCACATCACGGCATAGAGGTCCGTGGCCCCGGCGCCGGAGATGAAGGCCTTGGACCCATTCAGCACATAATGGTCGCCATCCCTCTCCGCCTTGGTGCGCAGGGAGGCCGCGTCGGACCCGCTGCCCGGCTCGGTCAGACAATAGCTGGCGAGCGTGTCCATGGTGAACATGCCCGGCAGCCAGCGCTCTTTCTGCTCCTCGCTGCCGAAGCTGTCGATCATCCAAGCCACCATGTTGTGGATGGAGATGTAGGCGGCGGTGGAGGGGTCGGCGGCGGAAAGCTCCTCGAACAGGATGGCGGCGTCCAGCCGGGTCAGCCCGGTGCCGCCATGATCCTCCTTGCAGTAGAGACCCGCGAATCCGAGCTTAGCCGCCTCCCGCAGCTTCTCCACCGGGAAGTGCCCCGTTTCGTCCCATTCCGCGGCATGGGGCGCCAAGTGCTCGGCCGCGAAATTCCGCGCCATGTCCTGGAATGCACGCTGGTCGTCGGAGAGGGTGAAGTCCATGGTTCTCCCGGCCTGTTCTTATGATTGTTTCATTGGAAACGGGATCATAGCCGCGCCCCCTTCCCTGTCAATCAAAGCACCCAGGCGCGTCGGGGGTGCTACCATTCCGGAACCCGTTCCACCCTGCCGCCGTTCCTTGTGTGGTCACATGAAGGGGATCGGCGGGCAGCCATGAAACTCAGTGTCGTGCTGAACAGTTCCGCCGGATCGCTGCTCGACCGCCCCCCCGAGGAGGCGGTGCGGGAGGTGGAGGAGGCGTTCGAAGCGGCCGGCCACCGCGTCGTCTGCACCGCCGTGCCGGCCCATGACATTCAGAAGGCGCTGGAGCAGGCGCGCGACGGGGATGCCGATGTCGTGGTTGTTGGCGGCGGGGACGGCACCATCGCCAGCGCCGCCCATATCCTGACCGGCAGCGGCAAGGCGCTGGGCGTGCTGCCGCTGGGCACCATGAACCTGCTGGCCCGCGATCTCGGTATTCCGTTCGACATCAAGGAAGCCGCAAGGGCCCTGGCCGCCGGCCGGATCGAGCCCATCGACATGGCGGAGATGAACGGCCGCCCCTTCCTCAACAACTCCGCCCTCGGCCTTTATCCCCGGATGGTGCGCGAGCGGGAGAGGGAGCGGAAGCGCCACGGCCTCAGCAAATGGCCAGCCATGACGCTGGCTTTCATCCATACCCTGCTCGATTACCAGCGGTTCGAGGTCACACTCGTCCTCGATGATGGGCCGCGCCGCCTGGTCACGCCTTTCCTGGCGATTGCCAACAACCAGTATGACGAGGGTCTTGGCCCCATCCTGCGCCGCGCCAGCCTGACGGACGGCATTCTTGCCATCTACGCCTCCCGCCACCGCGCTCGCTGGCGGGTGTTGAAGCTGATCGCCCAGATCATGATGGGCAATTGGCGCGGCGATCCGGATCTGGAAGTCTACCGCACGACGGAGGCTACCGTGTTCCGCAACCGCCGGAAAGTGCGCGTCGCGAATGATGGAGAGCTGCTGGAGGTCGAGACCCCGCTGCATTACCGCATCCTGCCGGGCGCGCTGAAGGTGCTCCGCCCGGGTTCCGTGCAGCAGGACGCTGAACCCGCCGAACCGGGACGAGTTGCCGCGCCGACTTGAGCAGGAGCCGGGCCGGGCGTAGCTTCTCGCTATCCTGTCCAATCGGATCACGTTCCATGACGAGCCTGCCCCATCTGAACGCCGCCTTCCCGCGCACCCGCCTGCGCCGCAACCGCACGGACGCCTGGACGCGGGCGCTGGTCCGGGAACACACCCTCACCACCGACGACCTGATCTGGCCGGTCTTCGTAATCGAGGGCGAAAACCGGCGGGAGCCCATCGCCAGCATGCCGGGGGTGGAGCGCCGGACCATCGACCTGATGGTGGAGGCGGCGGCGGCGGCGCGTGATCTCGGCGTCCGCTGGCTGGCCCTGTTCCCGATCACCCCGCCGGAACTGAAGGACCCGCAGGGCAGCTTTTCCGGCGATCCCGACAATCTGATGTGCCGCACCATCCGCGCGATCAAGGCCCAGGTTCCGGATGTCGGCCTGCTCTGCGATGTCGCCCTCGACCCCTACACCAGCCATGGTCATGACGGCATTGTGAAGGACGGCCGCGTCCTGAACGACGAGACGGTGGAGGTGCTGGTCCGCCAGTCCGTCGTGATGGCGGAAGCCGGCTGCGACATCATCGCCCCGTCCGACATGATGGATGGCCGCATCGGCGCCATCCGCGACGGGCTGGACGCCTCCGGCCACGACATGGTCCGGATCTGCTCCTACGCCGCCAAGTACGCCAGCGGCTTCTACGGCCCCTTCCGCGATGCCGTGCAGACCGGCGGCCTGCTGAAGGGCGACAAGAAGACCTACCAGATGGACCCCGGCAATGCGGAGGAGGCCCTGCGCGAGGTCGCCCTGGACATCCAGGAGGGGGCCGACATGGTGATGGTGAAGCCGGGGCTGCCCTATCTGGACGTCATCCGCCGGGTGAAGGACGCCTTCCAGCTTCCCACCTTCGCCTACCATGTCAGCGGAGAGTACGCGATGCTGCGCGCCGCCTCGGCCAATGGCTGGCTGGATTATGAGAAGTGCCTGCTGGAGACGCTGCTGGGCTTCAAGCGCGCCGGCACCGACGCCATTCTGACCTATGGCGCCCTGGACGCCGCGCGCTTGCTGAAGCAGGGCTGACGGATCGGGCGGAACGGGCATTTCGAAGCCCCGTTCCGCCCGGCGCCCCTTTCACGCCGCGTGCCGCAGCAGGAACTGCGCCAGGCAGCGGTCGTGCCAGATCCCGTCCACGCCATGGAACCCCACATGCCCGCCCCTCGCCGGCAGCAATGGGGTGAGCGCCGGATTGCCGGCCCAGTCGAACGCGGTGTATGCGCTGCCCGGAATCCAGGGATCGTCCAGCGCATGGATCACCAGGGTGGGCACCTGGATCGCCGGCAGGAACTGGAGGGCGGAATTGATCCGGTAATACTCCTCCGCCCCGGACCAGCCGTTCCAGCGCGCCACCACCCGGTCGTCGAACTCCCACACCGACCGGACCTCCCGCACCGCCTGTGCCAGCTCGTCCGGAAGGTCCGGGCCGAGGGCCAGCGTCTCCCTCTTCATGCTGCCCAGCAGCCGGCGATGATAGAAGGCGTTCCGCTTCAGCAGGAAGCAGCGGCTCGACCCCGATAGGTCGATGGGGGCGGAGATGCCGGCCCCGGCCCGCACCGGCACCGGAAACTCCCCCTCGCCCAGCAGCTTCAGCACGGCATTGCCGCCCAGGCTGTAGCCGATTAGGGCAACTCCGTTTTCCAACTCCGCCTGCGGCAGCCCGCCCAGCACCTTGCGCAAATCGCCCGTCCGGCCGGCATGGTAGCGCTGCCTGCAAGTGGCCGAGCTGGGGCCGGCGCCCCGCAGGTTCAGGCGCAGGACCGGAAACCCCTCGTCCAGCAGCGCCCGCGCCGTGGCGCGCACATAGAAGCTGTCCTCGCACCCGGTCAGCCCATGCACCAGCACCACCAGAGCCCTCCCTTCCGCCGCCATTTCCCGCCGGGTCAGGGTGCCGGCCAGCACGTCACCGGTCCCGTCCTCCATGGGAAAGCGCAGGCATTCGCCCGGAGGCAGACCGACCCGCGGATGCACCAGCGTGTTGCGCACGGTCTGGAGGTGGGGCCCGATCCAGGGGAACCGCTCCCGGAAAGGCGGAAATCCGAGAGGCGACATGCGGAGCGGGTCAGGCGCCGAGGAAGTCGCGGATCGCGGCGATCTGGGCCGGGTCCATCAGCGCCGGGGCATGCCCTGTCTCCGCGATCTCCACCACCTTCGCCTTCGGCCCCTCCTCCGCCATGCGCCGGGCCGTCTCCGGCTGCAACAGGTCTGAGTCCACGCCCCGGATGGCCAGCACCGGGCAGCGGATCATGGACCAGACCGGCCAGAGGTCCACGTCGCCGATAGGGGCCTGGGCGAAGATGCGGGCGATGCCGGTGTCATAGGCCAGCCCCAACCGGCCGTCCGGAAGCCCCCGCGCGCTGTGCTGCGCCAGATGCGCCCACTGCGCATCCGTCAGCTTGCCGAAGCCGGCATAGGTCGCGCGCAGGTAGGATTCCAGCTTGTTCAGATCCTCGAAGGCATGCTCGACCCCGACATAGTCGGCGATGCGCTGAAGGGCGGCCTTGGGCACGAAGGGGCCGACATCGTTGATGACCATGCGGCTGATCGGGCTGTTCGGCTGGGCGGCCAGCAGCATGCCGATCAGCCCGCCCATGGAGGTGCCGACCCACTCCACCGTTTCCACATCCAGCCGGGCGATCAGCGCCGCCATATCGGACATGTATTGCGGATAGCCGTAATTGTCCGGGTTCACCAGCCGGTCGCTCCGGCCGCGCCCGACCACATCTGGGCAGACCACCCGCGCCTTCAGCGTCTCCGCCAGATCGGCCGCCAGCACGTCGAAATCGCGGCTGTTCCGGGTCAGCCCGTGCACGCAGACGATGGTGCGCGGCCCTGTTCCCCATTCCGTGTAGGCGACGCGGTGGAAGCCAGTGGCGGAGAGGCCCAGGAAGGACCGTTCGGTCATGGTCGGCATGGGGCGGACATCTCCTACAGGATCAGGGCTGCCGGTCTGGATAGCATGCGTCCGCCGCCGCCTGGAAGGCTACTCCGCCGCTGGCACTAACTCGGGCGGGCGCATCTCCAAGGTGGGTAGGAAGGGTCCATCCGCCACCTCGACATAGCGTCCGGCGAAGAAACCGTTGAAGCTGGTGCGGGTCACGGTGGTGTAGGCGCCCGCCTGCCCGATCTCGATATAGTCGCCCTCCCGCACATCCTCGGCCAGCATGTACGGCCCCTCCAACTGGTCATAGCAGTCGCAGGTCGGGCCGAAGAAGCCGAAGGGGGCCAGCCGTGCCGATCCCTGCCCGCCGGGCCGGATCACCCGCATCGGGAAATGGATGCCGGGGAACTTCAAATCGCATAGCGAACCGTAGAGCCCGTCATTGATATAGAGGTGGTTGTCGCGGCGAAGCTCCACCCGCACCACCACGCTGGCCCCGCTGGCCACCATGCCGCGGCCGGGCTCGCACCAGAGGCGGCAGTCGGAGGGACGCCTGATCTCCGCCAGCCCGCGCTGGATCGCGTCCATGAAGTCGGACAGGGGCGGCGCCTGCGGCCCGACATAATCGGTCGGGAATCCGCCGCCGACATCGATCACCGCCGGCTCCACCCCGGCCAGATCCAGGGCGCGCCCGACGAGGCCAAGTGCCGCCACATAGCTCTGCGGGGTCATGCACTGGCTGCCGACATGGAAGCACATGCCGGCGCGCAGGCCCCGGCTGGCGGCCATGCGCAGCAGTTCCGCCCCCTGCTCCACCGTGCAGCCGAACTTGCCGCCGAGGTCGTAGACCGCCGCCCCGCGCGCGGTGGCGAGGCGCACCATGATGACCACGTCCCGCGCCCGGCCGGTACAGTCGCTGATCTTCTCTAGCTCGTCCGGGTGGTCCACGACGAAGTGGCGGATGCCGTGCTGCTCATAGGCCGCCCGGATCGCCTCGCGGCTTTTGACCGGATGCATGAAATAGCAGCCGGCCTCCGGAAACTGCCGCCGCACATCCGTGATCTCCGGCAGGGAGGCCGTATCGAAATGCCGGATGCCGCCGGCCCAGAGCGCGTCCATCACATGCGGCTCCGGATTGCACTTCACGGCGTACAGCACCTCGCCGGGGAAGCTCTGCACGAACTGCCGGGCGCGCGCGGTCAGCACATGGGGACGATAGCAATAGACCGGGTCCTCCGGCCGCATCTCCGCAACCATGGCAGCGGCGTCGGCGAATTTCGGCAGCGTCACGGCAGCTCCCCGCTGATTCATTTTACGATCCTGTGACTGCAGTTATGCGGACAGCGCCCGGCCCTGTGAAGATGGCCGGCAAAAAAGAAAGGCGAAACGGCTGCACACAGGCATGAGCCGCGAAATCGAAAGCAGGAGCACTCTGCCGCGCAAGGAACAGACCCGATTCCTGTCCGTCCGGTCAGGTTCCCCGACTCGTCCGGTGGGGTTTGCCGCCCCCCGCCGGTCTGCTACAAGGGCAGCAGCACCGGGCCGCGCCCATGGCGCGACCGCACCAACGAAAACTCGGGAGTAAACGTCGATGTCGAGCACCCTAACCCCGGTTCTGGACCCGTACGCGCTGGCCAAGGAGCTGTCGGGCAAGCACCTGATCGGCGGCAAGCTGGTGCCGGCCGCCTCCGGCAAGACCTTCGACGTGGTGAACCCGGCCAAGGGCGAGGTCGTGGGTCAGGCCGCCTATGGCGAGGCTGCCGACGTTGACGCCGCCGTCCGCGCGGCCGCCGAGGCGCAGAAGGCCTGGAAGATGGTCCCGGCGCGGGAGCGCGGCCGGCTGGTCGCCGAATGCGGCCGCGCGCTGACCGAGCACAAGGAGGAGTTGGCCCGCCTGATCGCGCTGGAGACCGGCAAGGCCCTGCGCACGGAAAGCCGGGTGGAGGCGAACGTGCTTTCGGACGCCTTCACCTTCTTCGGCGGGCTGGGCGGCGAGCTGAAGGGCGAAACGGTGCCCTTCAATCCCAAGATGCTGACCATGACAGTGCGGGAGCCGGTGGGCATTGTCGGCGCCATCATTCCCTGGAACGTGCCCATGATGCTGATGGCGCTGAAGATCGCGCCGGCGCTGGTGGCGGGCAATGGCGTGGTGGTGAAGTCGGCGGAGGAGGCCCCCTTCTGTGTGCTGCGCGCCTGCCAGATCATGGCCCAGGTGCTGCCGCCCGGCATCCTGAACATCCTGTCCGGCTACGGCCCGGAATGCGGCGCGCCGCTGGTCAGCCACCCGAAGGTCGGCAAGATCACCTTCACCGGCTCGGTCGAGACCGGCAAGATCGTCTCCAGGACCGCCGCCGACCGGCTGATCCCCGTGACGCTGGAACTGGGCGGCAAGTCGCCGATGATCGTCATGGGCGATGCCGACCTGGATCAGGCCGTGGCGGGCGCCATTGCCGGCATGCGCTTCACCCGCCAGGGGCAGAGCTGCACGGCGGCCAGCCGCATCTTCGTCCACAGCTCCATCCATGACCAGTTCGTGCAGGCGCTGAAGGCCAAGGTGGACGCCATGGTCATGGGCGACCCGCTGGATGAGAAGACGGACATCGGCACCATCGTCTCTCCCGACCAGTTCAAGAAGGTGAAAGCCTACATCGACCACGGCGTGACGGAGGGCGGCACCGCCCACTCCTGCTCCGCCATGCCGGAGCTGGAGGGCCTGACCAAGGGGCTGTTCGTGCAGCCGGTGATCTTCACCGGCCTGACCAACGCCAGCCGGCTGGCGCGGGAGGAGATTTTCGGGCCCGTCACCTGCGTCATCAAATTCGACGATTATGAGGACGTCATCGCCCAGGCCAACGATACGGAATTCGGTCTGGCCGCCACCATCTGGACCAGGGATCTCCGCACCGCCCTGGACGCCACCCAGCGGCTGGAGGCCGGCTTCGTGCAGGTGAACCAGAACCTGGTGGTGCAGCCGAACCTGTCCTATGGCGGCGTGAAGTCGTCCGGGCTGGGCAAGGAGGCCACGCTCGAGGCCATGCTGGAGCACTTCACCCACAAGAAGACGATCATCATCAACATGGCGTGATCGTCCGGCGGGGGCGGCGGGCCCTTATCCGCCCGCCCCTCAGCCTTCCACCGCGCGGTAGACGCCGCGCAGATAGACCAGCGGCGCTCCGTCCGGCCGGGAGCCCAGGCGCAACACCCGGCCGACCACGATCACGTGGTCGCCGCCGTCATGTACCGCATGCAGCGCGCAATCCATGGCCGCCAGCCCGCCCTGGATCACCGGCGCGCCGGTCTCCCATTTTTCAGTCCGCACCCCCGCCCAGCGCTCCTCCGCCGGCCGGAAGGCGAAGGCGATGGAGACGTCCTGCTGTTCCGCCGAAAGGATGGTCAGGGCAAAGCCGGGACCCGAGGTGAAGGCGGACATGCTCTCCGCCTCCCGGTCCAGGCAGAAAAGCACCAGCGGCGGATCGAGGGAGACGGAGCTGAAGGAATTCACCGTGATGCCGACGGGCTGTCCGCCGGGCGCCACGGTCGTCGCCACGCAGATGCCCGTGGCGAAGCAGCCCATGGCGTCACGGAAGGCGCGCGGATCGATGATCATAGGCTGGTCCTGGACAGTCCGTCGGCAAGGGCATGGTGAACCGCATCCCCTAACGGAGCATTGGCGCGCGCGCAAGCCCGCGGGGACGGCGGACCTCCATCACATAAGCCGGCAGCGAGCCGGCGGAAGGGCCAGGGACGGCCGCCCCTGTTGCAAAGATGCCCTTTGTTCCCACCCCTCCCTTCGGGGTAGAGTTCCCCGGTTTCGCAAAATGCGGGGACGGACATGGCGGGCGGCAGTGGCAATGACCAGGCCCCGATCATCATCAAGAAGATCAAGCGTGGCGAGGAAGGGCACCATGGCGGCGCCTGGAAGGTGGCCTATGCCGACTTCGTAACGGCCATGATGGCGTTCTTCCTGCTGCTCTGGCTGCTGAACGTCACCACCTCAGAACAGAAGATGGGCATCGCCGACTATTTCAGCCCGGCCAGCCCGTCGAAGCAGGAAAGCGGAGCCGGCGGCATTCTGAGCGGCCGCACCATCACCGTGGAAGGATCGAAGGCGAACGCCAGCTCTCCGCCCCAGATCACCCTTCCCACCCCGTCCATTCCCAGTTCCAACGCGCCCGATGACGGGATGGAGGATTTCGAAAGCTCCGCCGACGCGGCTGCAGGGTCCGAGGCCGACGGCCAGGGCCGTTCCCCCTATATAGAGGGCATGGCCGAACTGGACGCCGCCGGCCGGCGGGCCGAGGCGGATCGCAATCGGGATGGCGAACTCAGCCCGGAGGAGGTCCGGGACGCGCTGGCGAAGCTTGAGCAGGAGCGGTTCGATGAGGCTGTCCGGAAGCTTCGCCAAGCCATCCAGGCCGTGCCGGAGATGCAGACGCTGGCGGAAAGCCTGATCATCGACCAGACGCCGGAGGGGCTGCGCATCCAGCTTGTGGACCAGTTCGGCTATTCCATGTTCCCTTCCGGCGGCGCCCAGATGTTCCCACAGACGGCGCAGCTTCTCTCCGCCGTGGCGCAGGCCGTGGCGCGGCTGCCCAATCGCCTGTCCGTCACGGGCCATACGGACGGCCTGCCGTTCCGCCAGGGTGCCGGCTTCTCCAATTGGGAGCTTTCCACCGATCGCGCCAACGCCAGCCGCCGGGCGCTGGAGGCTGCGGGCGTGAGCCCCGACCGTTTCGAGTCCGTAATCGGGCGGGCGGACAAGGAGCATCTGTTTCCGGAGGACCCGAACTCCCCGCGGAACCGCAGGATTTCCATCGTCCTGCTGCGCGAACAGCCAATCGGCGAGGCGGCGAACGGTCCTTGAAGGTACTCCATGCGGAGATTCGCCGTTTCCGGTGGGTACTCCGCAGGAACTGCCTACCGGAGGCTGCGGAGGACCCTAGCCAATTGTTACTGATCTGCTAATGTCGTTTCGCGGCTGCGAAAAACCGGGGCTGCGCCGGATACGCCCACGGCGCCGGGTCCGCGCGGGACGTGCAGATTGGGAATGGCGGGGGCGTCGGGGGCATTCGTGAACGGAACGGGCAATGGTGTGGGCCGCCTGCTTGAGGCCTACGATGCACAAGGCTTCTACGATGAACTTTTCGGCCGCCCCGACCGGCCGGCTCGGCATACAGAGCCGATCCGCAACACGCTCAGCGCCATCGATTACGAGGATCTGAAGCGCCGCGCCAAAGATGCGGAACTGGAGCTCTACAATCTCGGCATCACCTTCCTGGTCTATTCCCAGGCCCAGGCGGTGGACCGCATCCTGCCCTTCGATGTCATCCCCCGCGTCATCTCGGCCGCGGAATGGGCCCATCTCGAGGCCGGCGTGCAGCAACGCGTCGCCACCCTGAACCTGTTCCTGCACGACATCTACCACGACAAGAAGATCATCAAGGACGGCGTCATCCCGGCCGACCTTGTCTTCGGCAACGCCAATTACCGCCCGCAGATGGAGGGGTTGGACGTTCCCTTCGGCACCTACATCCACATCATGGGCGTGGATCTGGTGCGCGACCATGAAGGCACCTTCCGGGTGCTGGAGGATAATGGCCGCGTGCCGTCGGGCGTGTCCTATGTGGTGGAGAACCGCCACATGATGATGCGCGCCTTCCCGGACCTGATGTCCGACATCGGCATCCGCCCGATTGAGAATTACGGCATGAAGCTGCTGGAGGCGATGAGCGAGATCGCTCCGGCCCAGTACCAGGACCCGCAGGTCGTCCTGCTCTCCCCAGGCCCCTACAACTCCGCCTATTTCGAGCACATCTTCCTGGCGCGCGAGATGGGCGTGCCGCTGGTGGAGGGGCGCGATCTGGTCGTCCTGGACGACCGGGTGTGGATGAAGACCACCGGCGGCCTCGCCCCGGTCCATTCGATCTATCGCCGCATCGGCGACGACTTCCTGGACCCGCTGGCCTTCAATCCGGACAGCGCGCTGGGCGTGCCCGGCATCTTCGAGGCCTACCGGAAGGGCAATGTGGCCCTGGCCAACGCCATTGGCACCGGCGTCGCGGACGACAAGGCGGTCTATGCCTATGTGCCGCGCATGATCAAATACTATCTCGATCAGGACCCGATCATCCCGAACGTCGAGACCCATATCTGCCGGGAGCCCGACGCGCTCCAGTTCACGCTCGACAATCTGGACAAGCTGGTGGTGAAGCCGGTGGGCGAGGCTGGCGGCTATGGCATCACCATCGGGCCGCGCGCCAGTGCTGCGGAGCTGGATGCCTGCCGCCGGCAGCTTCTGGCCGATCCCGCCAACTACATCAGCCAGCCCATGGTCCCGCTCTCCGTCTGCCCCACCCTGGTGGATGAGGGGATCGAGCCGCGCCATGTGGACCTTCGCCCATTCGCCATCACCGGCAAGGACACCTGGGTGCTGCCCGGCGGGCTGTCGCGGGTTGCGTTGCGCAAGGGCACGCTGATCGTGAATTCCAGCCAGGGCGGCGGGTCCAAGGACACCTGGGTGCTTGAGAGCGACACGCCGGTGCAGTCGCAATCCCAGGGACAGCAGAGCCAGAGCATGCCCGGCATATCGCAGTCCCAAGCCCAAAGCCAGGAGGGCTGACCCATGGCCGTTCTCCTCGCCCGCTATGCCGAATGCATCTTCTGGCTCGCCCGCTATATGGAGCGGGCGGAGAATCTGGCGCGCATCCTGGATGTGCACGAGACCTTCTCCCGCGACAGCCACGGCTCCAAGAACTGGCTGCCCATCGTCGAGCTGAACGCCGACCGGGAGCGCTTCTTCCAGTGCTACACCAACGCCTCGGCCGAAAATGTGGTGAAGTTCTATGTGCTGGATGCGGAGAACCCGACCAGCATCATCGCCGCCATCCGCGCCGCGCGGGAGAATGCCCGTCAGCTCCGTCCGCTGATCAGTACGGAGATGTGGACCCAGATCAACGTCTTCTACGGCCGCCTGCAGACTTTGACCGTGACGGATATCGCCCGGCACAACCTGCCCAAGCTGTGCAACGGCATCAAGGAGGCCTGTCAGGCCCATATGGGCATCACGGAAGGCACCTTCTTCCGGGATCAGGGCTGGCACTTCTACGTGATGGGCAAGTATCTGGAGCGGGCGGACCAGACCACCCGCCTGCTCGACATCAAGTACCACACGCTTCTGCCCAGCACGGCGGATATCGGCTCGCCCTTCGATATCAGCCAGTGGAACTCGCTGCTACGCTCCGCCGCCGGTTATCATGCGTTCCGTCGGGTCTATCCGCGCGGCATGACCGCATCCGGCGTTGCCGGTTTCCTGCTTTTCAACGACGCGTTCCCCCGTTCAGTTGCCGTCTGCATTCGGGAGGTGGAGCAGGTTCTGGGCCGGCTCACCTCCAAGTACAGGCTGCGCCGCGGCAATCTCGCCTTGGAGCGCCTTGACGAGATCCAGGCCGCCTTGCAGACCCACGCGATCGACGATGTGATCGACAGGGGCCTGCACGAATATCTGGACTGGCTGCAACTCCGCCTCGGCTCCGTGTCGGAGGAGATCAGCCGCGCCTTCTTCGGGATGGAGCAGCCGGTGCCAGCCCTGACGGAGGGCCCCGGCGTGGCGGAGTAGCGGCGGACGGCGGTGAAAGCTGGCGGATCGTTAAGCTTTGACGGATGATGATGGGGCCGACGCGATCGAGAGGTCCGACTGCACGATGAGCATCATTCCGCCCTATTTCCGTCCGTTGCAGCAGTTCTACCGGTCGGGGCCGATGCCCTGCCCCTACATCCCGGGCCGGATTGAGCGCAAGCTGTTCACCCGCCTGTCCGGCGCCCATGCGCCCGAAGTGAATTCCAGCTTGTCGCGGGCCGGCTTCCGCCGGAGCCACGACATCGTCTATCGGCCGGTGTGCCCGGGATGCAATTCCTGCGTCCCGGTGCGCATTCCGGTGGAGCAGTTCACCGGCAACCGCACCCAGCGCCGGCTGCGCCGCCGCAACGCCGACCTGACCCTGACTCCGGTTCCCGCTGGCGCCACCATCGAGCAGTATCAGGTCTTCACCGCCTATCAGGTCGCCCGCCATGTGGAGAGCGAGATGCGGCGGATGAGCCTGGCTGATTTCGCCGCCATGGTGGATGAGGGCCGGGTGGACAGTTGGCTGTTCGAGGCACGCTCGCCGGACGGAAAGCTCCGCGGCGGGCTGTTGGCCGACCGGCTGGATGACGGCTTCTCCGCCGTCTACAGCTTCTACGACCCGTCCGAACCGCAACGGAGCCTCGGCTCGTGGCTGATCCTGGCGATGGTGGAGGAGTGCCGGCGTCTGGGCCTGCCCTACCTCTATCTGGGCTACTGGATACGCGAGAGCCGTAAGATGGCATACAAAGCCAAGTTCCAGCCCATCGAGATGCTAGGCCGGGAGGGCTGGGTGCCGCTGCCGCCGGCCGAGGCCGAGCCGGCGAAGATGATGCCAATTCCGCCCGATCTGGACGATGATGGCGGCTACGACGGGGATGGGCTTTACTAGGATCGGACCGGCCCTTCCCGGAAGCGCCAATCAAGAAGAAATCGGACGAGGACTCCCATCATGAAGCGCCGCGCCTTCCTGACCGCCGCAGGTGCGGCCACCGCATCGGCTACGGTGCCTGTCGCGGCGGCACGCGCCCAGGCTCCGGCCATCCTGTCCGGCCGGCAGGAATGGCGAATGGTCACGAGCTGGCCGAAGGGTCTTCCCGGCGTCGGCACCGGTGCCGAGCGACTGGCCCGGCGCATCGCCGAGCTTACCGACGGCCGCATCACGGTGCGGGTCTATGCGGCGGGCGAACTGGTGCCAGCCCTTCAATGCTTCGACGCCGTGGCCAATGGCACGGCGGAGCTTGGCCACGACGCCTCCTACTACCACCTGTCCAAATCGGAGGCGACGGCCTTCTTCACCTGCTTCCCCTTCGGCTTCACGGCCAATGAGCTGGATGCCTGGGTCCATCATGGCGGCGGGCAGCCGCTGTGGGATGAGCTTTATGCAGGTTTCGGGCTGAAGGGCTTCCTGGCCGGCAATACAGGAGCGCAGATGGTCGGCTGGTTCCGGAAGGAGATCAGAACCGCCGCCGATCTGCGGGGCCTCAAAATGCGGACGCCGGGCAACAATGCCAGGGTCCTCTCCAAGCTCGGCGCCACCATCGTCAATGTCCCGGCTGGCGAAATTTTCACCAACCTTCAGTCCGGCGCGCTGGACGCGGCCGAATGGGTCGGGCCCTTGAACGATCTGGCGCTGGGATTTTACCAGGTGGCGCCCTACTACTACTCTCCCGGTTATCAGGAACCCAGCGCCGGTCTCCAACTCACCGTGAACAAGGCGAAGTACGACGCGCTGCCACGCGACCTCCAGCTTGCTCTCCAGATTGCGGCACAAGCGGAGAACAACAATATGCTGGCGGAATATACGGCGCTCAGCGGGCCGGCACTGCGGACCCTGGTGGAAGCGCATGGCGTCCAGCTCCGCCGCCTGTCGCCCGAACTGCTCCAGGCCCTCGGCGATGCGGCGAATGAGGTTCTGAACGAACTCCACGCCAATGGCGACCCCATGACCAGGAGGGTGATCGAGAGCTTCCTGGAATTCAGGACCAAGGTCCGGCCATGGACCCGCGTGGGCGAGTTCACCTATATGCAGGCCCGCAATCACGACGTCCGGCTGGCCCTGGAATAGCTCGTGTGAACAAGCCTTCCCCACAGCCGGACAACCGTCCCGTTGGAGGACCGGAAGGAACGAGCGCGCCGTCTCATCGTATCAGGCGCCGATGCGGCGAATTTGCTTGAGCTTGCCATCCACGATGCTTGGTCCCAGTCTTCGCCAATGCTCGGCATCGGGGAATGACGGAGCGTTTCGATTGGAACTCTACGATGAGCGATGTCCGCCTTGCCGGGCGTCCAGCGGCCGACCTCCCCCTATGATGAAGAGCGTTGTCCAGAACCGACCTGTCCAACCGTAGTGAGCGCAGCGCATGAGCACCTTGACCCCGGAAGAGCCGACCGTTCAGGCCCGCATCCAAGCCAGCTTCGACAAGCAGGGGCTGATGGGCACCCTTGGCGCGTCGATCCTGCGCATTGCACCGGGAGAGGTCGACATTGCCCTGTCGCCGAGCTCGGCAGTCTCGCAGCAGCACGGGTTCGTTCATGCAGGGGCCGTTTCGGCAATTGCGGACACCGCCGCCGGCTATGCCGCGCTCAGCCTCATGCCGCCGGGCGCCGGAGTGCTGACCACCGAGTTCAAGATCAACCTTGTGGCGCCCGCCGCCGGTGAGCAAATCGTGGCCAGAGGCCGCGTCGTAAAGGCCGGACGGACCCTCACCCTGGCGCAGACCGAGGTCTTCGCCGAAACCGCGGGCAAGGAGAGGTTGGTTGCCCTTCTCACTGCGACCCTGATGAAGATCGAAGGCCGGGACGGGGTGGCCGATTAGAGAACCGGGTGCTCCAAGAAAGTCCTTTCGCGACCTTGAACCGGAAACCGGGCAGAACCGGCCACAATCGGGTGGATTTCACACACGATCCGGTCCGTGATGACTGGCGCGGCAAATCCCGGACCGGCATGCGCAGCGCTTCACAAATAGGTATTAAGCCATTCGTCTAGGCGCGCTGTTCACAGGCGACCGCACCCAATAGATAGGTCGGACCAAACGGACAGTGCACTAGATATCTTGATCTCTCCTGCGACCGGCAGATGGTTACCTCCAGTTCGCAGCTACTTGTAAACATATTGACGTACTCTGGTCTTTACACTGTCATTTGCTTAACCAATCATTGCCTCACTCCAACGGGTGGGACACTGGTCAAAGATGGTTGAGACATCTCTCTTTGAACGCACCCCGTGGCGATCGGACGCCAAGGAAGAGCGGCTGAGCCGGTACAGGAAGTACCTCGCACAGCATCCTGAACGCCCCGCCCTTGATCCGGACGAGGATCAGGGCTTCCTACTGTTCGAGATTGCCAACCTTGTCAGCCCCCAGCGGACTCCACGCCCGCTCCGCTGCCGGGACCGGTAGCCGCGCCCTTCCCTGGCGTCAGTTTCCCAGCGGTCCGCTGGGCGGCACGGCGGATGCCTCCTGCCGGGTCCTGTAGCCGTCCAGGAAGCTTCGGAACGTATCGATCTCCGCCATCCGGGCCTGAATGCTGTTCAGGTCCACCAGCCCCGCCGGTTCGCCCGGCCGGGTCAGTACGGTGAACATCTGCGCTTCGGCCGTCTCTCCCATCGCGGGTCCGAACCGGTCGCGCAGGGTCGCCAGCCCGGCATCGTCCTGGGCCAGCGACAGTGCCACCGCCTGGTTCACAACCAGTTTCGCCGTCTCGGCCGGGATTTTCGTGCCGTCCGCTGGCGGAGGACCGATGACATCCGCCAGCGCCTGCGCCGCGGCTGGCCACTGCTTATCCCGCCACGCGATGTCGATCCGCAGCAGGGCCGCCGGCCTGGAGCTGTCGGCTGCCAGGAGCTGCACCGCATCCGCGCCTCTGCCGGTGCGCGACAGGGCCCGCGCCCGCAACAACCGCCGCTCCTCCTCCAGCGAGGGCGGCAGATCGGGCGCGTTGCTTTTGTCCAGAGCCGTGAGCGCGTCATCCGGCCTGTTGTCGAGCAGGCGGATCGCCGCCAACCGTGCGCCGACCTTCGCCTTTTCCGCGCCGCTCAGCCGGAACTGCACCTGCCGGTCCAGAAGCTCCGCAGCCCTGTCCAGCAGGTCGATTTCCACCAGACGCTCGGCCAGCCGACGAATGATCCGGTCGCCATCCGCGCCCGGCGGGGTCAGCTCCCGGTACTGCTCATAGAGGGACAGCGCCTCCAGCGGTGAGAGGTGCGCCGCGCCGTCCTTCAGGAACAGGTCCGTGAAGGTGCCGGTCATCTGGTTCGCGATCTCCGCCGCCTGCGGATCATCGGGGAAGAGCGAGATGGTACGGCGCATGGTGTCGAAGGCCTGGGCGTAGTTGCCGGCCAGCACATGCATCTCCCCGAGCCGGCGCTGGATCGCCAGTTCAAGCCCGTCGCCGCGCCAGGCGAAGCGGAGTTTTTCGTATTCCTCAGCCGCCTGCTGCGCCGTGATCTCGCCATCGCCGAGACGCAGCTCGATCAGGTCGCGCGTGGCAAGGGTCCGGTTCAACCGGTCATCGCCCGCCGCCAGCCCGGCCAGCGTCTTCTTGGCCTTCGCCGTGTCCCCCAGCGCCTGCTGCACCCTGGCGCGGCGATACCGGACATGGTTCGCATCCGAACCGTCCTCGGCGCCGCGCTTCACCAGCCGATCGGTCAACAGGGCCGCCGTTTCCACGGCTCCCTGTGCCAGCGCGCTATCCACCGCAGCCATGGCGATACGGGTGAAGAAGGGGTCCGGGAAGCTATCCAGGCGGTCGCGCCGTGCCGTGAACAGGCGGTGGGCCAGCGCATGGTCGCCCGCCTTTGATGCGGCCATGGCCCGCCAGAGATCCGCATCCGGCTCTCCGCCCAGGTCCCGTGCTGACAAATCCTGCTGCGCGCCCTGGATGTCGCCTGTCAGCGCCCGCCCCACGCCCCTGACGGCCAGGAACTCCGGCCGCCGGTCAATATCGGGCTGCTCCTGCTGGACCAGACTCAGCATGGCCAGGGCTTCCGTACCGAAACCATTGGCGGCGTAGAACCGGGCGAGGTCGAGCCGCGCCTTATCGCGCAGCTCCGCCGGCGCTTCGGTTTCCCGCTGCCACAGCACCTGCCGAGTCGGGATCATGTCCTTGGCAGCCACCCTGCCCCACCTGTCGAAGTCGAACAGAGCCTCGGGCTCAGCCGCGACGACCGGGGGATTGGCCGTCAGCGCGTCCTCCTCCGGTGACAGGCGCAGCCCGCCGGGCACGGTCATGTCCACGCCCTCCCGCACCGCGCGGACCTCCAGCCGGTCATCAAGCGGTCGGATCGCCAGACCCTGCACCGTCGGCAGCAACTCCGCCTCGCGGAACCGCCTCGGTTCGGCGAGGCGCTGTCCAGCGACCGGAAGCGGAACCAGATGAAGCACATCCCCGACGACAGGGTCCTGGAAGCGGAGGATCGTGTCCGCCTCCTCCGCCGCGATGACAACGCGTGCGCCGAGGGCGAAGTCCGGGTCCGGGCGGACATTGATGCTGGCCGGACCTCCGGTTGCGTCGGCCTGCTCCAACGAAATGCTCCAACGGGTTCCGTCGCGCTCCACCCGTGGAACCGCCAGCGGCGGCAGCGCCAGGCGATAGCCGCTCCCCTCTTCCAGCTCCACCTTTTCGACGGTCCCGGTGAAACCGCCGAGGGCCGGACCCGAGGGCTGTGCATCCACGACGCGGTCGAACAGCACATAGAACCAGCCCGCGCGCTCGAACATCACAGCGGCGGTGGGCTTGCGCGGATCGAAAACAATCTGTGCGGCGGAGTGTGCGGGCGGCGCTGTTTCCGTCCGGATCGCCGCCGCTGCCGGCTGCGGGGGGGAAGGCGGAGGCGCGGAAGGCTCCTGCGGCGTCTCCTGGGCCGGCGCAAGCGGTTGCGGCGTGCGGTCCGCGACGACGGGCCGGGCCTGCTGCGGCTCCGCCGCCTGCTGCCGGGCAGCTTCCTGCGCTTCCTCCGTTCCGGAGCCGCGGCCCGGAATCTTGTACAGCGGGACGTCTTCCGACGCCGATCCTGATGGTTTAGCAGCCGCGGCGGCCGACGCGGCCGGCTGCGCCGCCGGGGCGGGTTCCGCAGCTTCCGCCGCGGGCGGCTGCGGCGCGGCGGCCGCCCTGGCGGAGGGCGGCGGGTCGGAAACGTCGATCACCAGCCGCGTGCCGTTGCGGAAGTCCTTCAGCACCGCTCCAGGCGGTACCGTGAAGGACACCGCCATCCCCTGCTCGGATGAGTCTTCCGCCGTCAGATCGGCTACGCGTGGCGGATTGATCCGGCGCGCCCGCGCCAGGTCAGCCCGTCCAGGAGCGGCGAACCGGACCGTAACCCGGTCGCCATTCCGCTCGATGACATGGGGCACCGGAGTATTCCAGTCGAATACCAGACGCGCATAGGCCGGATGGATGCCGGCCCGCACAGGCACGGTCGGGATTTCAGTCGCGGCGGCCTCCGCCGGGGCGGCTTCCTGAGCCATCGCGGGCGGGGTCAGGAAAGTCGCGGCAAGCAGCAGGGCCGCGAAGGCGTCGGTCAATGGCCGGCGGTTCATGGCAGGCCCCCCTGTTCTCCGCTCGCACGATGCTCCCGCACGATCAGGTCCACGCGCCGCGCCAGCTCGCGCCGTCGGACCTCCGGAAGCCAGGGTGCGACCTCGCCGAACGCTGCATCGCCCTGGCCGCGGACGGTGATGTCGCGCTGATATCCGGCGTCGGCCAGCGCATCCGCCACCGCACCGGCGCGTGCAAGCGACAGCTCCCAGTTGGAGGGCCAGCGCGGGCCGGGCGTGGCCGGATCGGCATGACCGACCACATCCACCGCATTGCCGAGATTGGCCGCAATACCGCCCAGCAGGAAGACCGCGCGCCGCCCCGCCGGCGACAGCTCGGCGGAGTCGGAGGTGAACAAAAGGTCCGACGGAAGGGCCAGCACGATATGGTCCTCACGCCGGGTCATCCGCACATTGGCCAGTTCCGCACGCCCGGCCATCTGGCTTTCGAATACCCGGCCGAGATAGCCCAGGTCGATCGCCTGCTCCCGGTCCGTTCCCTCGGCATTGAAAGCCGTGCGGGGAGTGGCCTCGCCATCCTGCCGGGGCGCGGCTTCGCCGGGCAGTCCCTGGGCGAAGGCTGCATATCGCCGTGGGTCAGGCTCCGACATGGCGAACAGCATGACGAAGAAGGTCAGCAGCAGGCAGACCAGATCGGTGAAAGTCACCAGCCAAGCGCGTCCCGCCGGGCCGCTCCCGCCAGGGATCAGACGTCCGAAGCCCGGAATTCCGGCGGCAGCGCTCATGACCCGGCCTCCGGCGTAAGAGAGATCGCACGGCCGGCGGCGGTCAGGGTGAACAGCAGGCGCAGTCGGCCCGACGGTCCAGCCTCCATCCCGACCGTCAGCGCACCGGCGGGCGCGCCATGATGGACCAGTCCGCGGGCGATGGCTCCGGCCCCGTCGATCTGCCCGACCCTGGCGTCCGGATCGCCCCCCGCCGCGAGAAGCGCCTCCAGCCGCACCTGCACTCCGCCCGCACGCGGAAGCAGAATTCCTGCCACGCGGCTCAGCAGCGCCACCCGGTCCTCACGCACGGTCTGCTGCCCGCTTCCATCCAGGAGCAGCTCCGTAGCCGGCATTTCCAGGACGAGAGTGCGCCCATCGGAATCCGGAGCAAGCTTGGCCAGCGGTATCTCCGCCAGGATCAGTTCGCCAAGTTCCCGCACCGCCGTGGCCGCCTCTGCCAGAGATCCGGCCCGGAAGCGGTCGCCCGACGGGTCCTCAGCGCCTTCTCCGCGGGCGAATGCCGCTTCCACGCTTTCCAGCACGTCGCCGACCTTCGCCTCCTCGAACCGGGAAAGCGCATTCATCAGGATGAAGAAGCCCAGCAGCAGGATGAAAACGGCCAGATACTGGATCAGCCCGGACGAGCCATCCCCCTCGCCGCCCGGCGGATTGCCCGCCGGTCCGATGCCTTGTCCAGTTGTACTGTCCTGCGATCCGAACATTCCCGCCCGCCGGTCGTCGGGTCAGTCGAACAGGCTGTCGATGAAGGCCTGGTCCACCCCGGCCCCGCTGAGTTGCGGGCCGTGGAGCAGGAACTTGTCCTCGTCGTCCTTCTTGACCTCTTCCGCCACATTGGGATGGCGCTGCTGCACCTCCTCCCCCATGGCGAGCAGCATGGCCTCGACCTTGGCCTCGATATGCTTCAGCGCGCGGACTACCTTGGTGATGCGCTGGCCGGTAATGTCCTGGAAGTTGCAGGCCTCGTAGATGCCCGTGGTGACGTCCATCAGCTTCGCAGAGGTCTCGGCCGGTGCATCGCCCGCCAGCGCCATGATCTGGTCGCAGGCATCCATGATGCGGTTGGTGGCCTCCTCAGTATGGGTGACGACCGCGTCCAACTCATCGGTCGCGCGCGGAATATGCTCGGAGTGGATGTCGGCCGGATGCAGTTCCGCGATCTCGCGCTTGGCATTGTTGATGTAGCGCGCCAGCGCCTCCAACTCGGCATAGACCTTCAGTTCCTGCTGCCCGACATCGCCGCCCATGGAGGCGATCACGGAGCTGACGATGCCCGCCACCTCCTCGCGGGTGAGCGGGACCTTCGCCTGAACGCGGGCGGTGTCGAGCATGTCCTGCAGGGCGGGATCGGCGGATCGCATGATCTACTCACTTCTCGGGGCGGAGATTGGGATCTGGAAGGACGGGGGCCGGCGGACTGTCATTGCGGAAGCGCCGGAAGATTCGTGCGGGCGGCGCGCAGGGCCGTGATCTTGCTGGCCCTGGCCGGGTCCATTGCGCCGAAGATGGGGGCCAGCTTGCTTTCACGCATGCGGCCGATGACATCCAGAAGCACATCGTCGCCCAGTTGCTCGAAGACGGCCGCAGCCTCCTTCGGCTTCATGGTCTCGTAGATCTTGACCAGACTGTCGAGCTGAGCCTGCTCCTGCTCATTCACCTGCTGGATCAGCTTTCCGATTTCGGCCTTCAGCGCGTCCAGCTCGCCGATCTTCTGGTTCAGACGCTGCTCCGCGACCTGAACCAGCGCCTCTCTCTGGTCCAGCTCGCGGGCGCGCGCATCCAACTGCTCCCGGCGCTCCTGAAGCCGTTGCAGCAGCTCCACCTCCGACGGGTTGAAGGAGCGTTCCGGCTGCGGAGCGGCGGCAGGCGCCGGTGCGGGCTGTGCGGCGGCAGGGGGCTTCTCGGCGGCCGGCTGGGCGGCCGGCGCTTCCGCCACCTGGACAGGAGCAGCTTCGGCCGGCGCAGGCCGCAATGGCGGCAGACCTTCGGTTACCTGCTGGCTGGCAACCACGCGCGCCACATCAGGAAACTCGCCGCCCGTAGCCACCGCGGTCCAGATATCGCCGACCCGCGCGCCCAGCAGCAGCACGGCCGCGAAAATCGTCGCCGGAATCAGTCGTGGCCGAAGGGAAAACCTCCGGCGCGGCGCTTTCTCCGATGCCTTGGCGGCCTTGCGGACCGGCTGCTTGGCCCGCACGGGCGGGCGGGCCGCAGCGGCGGGGACAGTCCTGGACGAGGTCTGCGCGTCGCGGGTCATTGGCGCAGGTTCTCCAGCGCCTGGAGCAGTTCCTTTTCCGCCTTGGACCGGGGCTCCGCCGCATTGGCGGACGGCCCCGGCGCCAGACGGGCGGGCGGGGCCGGCGGAACCGGAGCGGGCGCCGGGCTCTGCGCCGACATCGCCGCCTGCCGCGCCTTGCCGCTGGCCGCCTCCAGACGGTTGGCGAGGCCATCGGCGGACTGCACGATGATCTCCAGCTCCTCCTTCAAATCCTGGGCCTTCAGGATTTGGGACTGGAGCAGTTCACCGGATTCGCTGGCGGCCCTGCGCATACCCTTGACGCCGGCTTCCGCCTGCGCCGTTGCCTCGGCGAAGCCCTTCACCAGACCTTCCAGCTCGGACCGGCTCTCCTTCACGGCGGTAAGCTGCCGGTTCAGGCGGATGGCATAGACGATGGTGGCGATCAGCAGACAGATCACCACCAGATCCAGCAGGATGGAAATGACGCCCGGCATCATGGCTGCCCCTCAGGCTTCGGCGCTTCCTTGTCGATGCGCACGGCAATGTTTCCGCCCTTGCGGCCCATTCGGCCAAGGAACATGGGCACGTCCCCGCAGCGGAGGTCGATGGTGTCGTCCGGCGCCACATTCAGCAGCACGCGGCTCCCGACGCGCCAGGACAGCACCTCGTTCAGCGGCAGCACGATCTCGTCCAGCACGGCGGAGAGGTGAATGTCCGTGCTCCACAGCTCGGACGCGAGGTGGGTTTCCCAGATGCTGTCGCGACCGAACTTCTCGCCCATGAACATCTGCAACAGCAGCTCGCGCACCGGCTCCAGCGTGGCATAGGGGATCAGCAGCTCCAGCCGGCCGCCGCGGTCCTCCATGTCGATGCGCAGCTTGACCAGTACGGCGGCGTTGGCCTGCCGGGCGATGGTGGCGAAGCGGGGATTCGTCTCCAGCCGGTCGAAGCGGAAGGTCACCGGCGAAAGCGGGTCGAAGGCGGCGGACAGGTCGGACAGGACCACATGCACCATGCGCTCGACCAGATTGCGCTCGATGGTGGTGTAGGGCCGGCCTTCGATGCGCATCGCCGCGGTGCCGCGCCGCCCGCCCAGCAGCACGTCCACGATGGAGTAGATCAGCGCGGAGTCGATGACCATCAGGCCGTAATTGTCCCACTCCTCCGCCTTGAACACGGCCAGCATGGCGGGCAGCGGAATGGAGTTCAGGTAGTCGCCGAACCGGACCGAGCTGATCTGGTCCAGGCTGACCTCGACATTGTCGCTGGTGAAGTTGCGCAGGCTCGTCGACATCATGCGGACGAGGCGGTCGAAGACCACCTCCAGCATGGGCAGGCGTTCGTAATTCACCAGCGCCGAGTTCACCAGCGCCATCACGCCGGTGTTGTCGCCGTCGCCGTTGCCGTCGCTGTCGAAGCCGAGAAGGCTGTCGATCTCGTCCTGGTTCAGGACGCGCGTTGCCCCGCCGCCGCCCATGTCGCCGAAGCCGTCGCCGCCCTCATCCGCCAGGGCCGCCCATTCGGCGGCCATGCGTTCTTCCTCGCTGAGCTCCTGCGGGTCCGCCATCTGCTCCCCTCACCCTCTCCGAAGCGTCGGTCGCGACACGCTCATTGCACCAGGAATTCGTTGATCAGCACGTCCTTGATCCGGACCGGGTGGGCAGCGGCGTTGACGCGCATCTGCAGTTCCTCCCGCAGCCGGTACAGCCCGGCGGAGCCGCGCAGATCATCGGGCCTCAGCTCACGCAGATAGACCTGGAAGGTGTCCACGATCCGGGGCATGACGCCCTGGATCGCCGCCTGATCCTCCGGCCGCATCAACTCCAGTGTGATGTTGAGCTTGAGGAAGACCGGCCGCCGCTCCTGGGTATTCAGATTGACCAGGATCTCTTCCATGGGCAGGAAGACCGGCGGGCCGGTATAGGCCGGCGCGGCAGGCTGCTCTGCGTGCTCTTCCCCATGCTCCCCGGCATGTCCGCCGAGCAGCCCCGAGAAGAATACGGCAGCGCCGCCGCCGATCACGATCAGCAGCGGCAGCACGATGAAGAGGACGATCTTCTTTCCGCTGAGCTTCTTGCGCGGAATGTCCTGATCGGTGATCCCGCCGCCATCCGTCTCAATCGCCGTCATGGCTTCACCGCCCTGTCCCCGTCCCCATGCCGCATCGGAATGCCGTTCCGCGGCGAACCGGCCGTTCCGGTCCCCGTGAACCGGCCAGCACCCACCACGCACGAATGCGGTACCACCTAATCATGGGGTGGTTAACAAGGGCTTTCAACAATTTCGAGGGGGACCGGCAAAGAACAGCGGCAGGTGAGTCCCCCATGCCGCACTGCCGGAAACGGAACGGGCCGGAATGCAACTCGTGTTGTGCAATGCACGCTTACCCGCCTGTTGGGCTGGTGTTACTCTGCGCCGTCCGAGGGGCGGCGGGACAATCAGCAGGAGGAGCGCGGCATGGGAATTCACGTGGCACTCAATCACAAAACGGTCTACCGCTACGACCGGTCCGTGAGTCTGGGGCCACAGGTGGTCCGGCTTCGTCCGGCCCCACACTGCCGCACGCCGATCCTGTCCTATTCCCTGAAAGTAACGCCCAAGAACCACTTCCTGAACTGGCAGCAGGACCCGCAGTCCAATTGGCTGGCCCGCTTCGTCTTCCCGGACAAGACGACCGAGTTCACGCTGGAAGTCGATCTGGTCGCCGATATGGCCGCGATCAACCCCTTCGACTTCTTCCTGGAGCCGGGGGCGGAGCACTGGCCCTTCACCTACGACACGCTGCTGGAGAAGGACCTGAAGCCGTTCCTGGAGGCGGAGGAGCCGGGACCCGGACTGGCGCGGCTTCTGTCCGCCATCGAGCGTAATAAGACCGCGACCGTCGACTTCCTGGTGGGCCTGAACCAGAAGGTCCAGGGAAGTGTCGGCTATGTGATCCGGTTGGAACCGGGGGTGCAGTCTCCTGAAGAGACGTTGGAGCTCGGTACCGGCTCCTGCCGCGACTCCGCTTGGCTGCTTGTGCAGGTGCTGCGCCACATGGGCCTCGCTGCCCGCTTCGTGTCCGGCTATCTGATCCAGCTCACGCCCGACCAGAAGCCGCTGGAGGGTCCCGAGGGGCCCAGCGCCGACTTCACCGACCTGCATGCCTGGGCGGAGGTCTACCTGCCCGGGGCCGGCTGGATCGGGCTCGACCCCACCTCCGGCCTGATGGCGGGCGAAGGGCACATCCCCGTCGCCGCCACTCCCGACCCCTTCTCCGCCTCTCCCGTGTCCGGCGCCCTGGAACAGTGCGAGGTCGAGTTCCATCATGAGATGTCGGTGACCCGCATCCGGGAAGAGCCGCGGACCACCAAGCCCTACAGCAACGAGCAATGGGCCGCCATCGACCAGCTAGGCCGTCAGGTCGACCGGGAGATCGTGGAGGAGGATATCCGCCTGACCATGGGCGGCGAACCCACCTTCGTATCCATTGATGACATGGACGGGGCGGAGTGGACGGTGGCGGCCCAGGGTCCGACCAAGCGCCTGCTGGCCGGCGACCTGATCCGCCGGCTGAAGGCCCGCTTCGCTCCCGGCGGCCTGCTGCATTTCGGTCAGGGCAAATGGTATCCGGGGGAAAGCCTGCCCCGCTGGGCGCTCCAGCTCTACTGGCGCCGCGACGGGGATGCGCTCTGGACCCATGCCGAGTACCAGGCGGATGAGCGCAGGAACTACGGCTTCGGCGTCGACCACGCCCAGCGCTTCATCACCCGGCTGGCGGAGCGGCTGGGGGTACCCGGCGACCTCGCCCGCCCGGCCTTCGAGGACCCCTGGCACTACATCCAGCGGGAACGCAAACTGCCCGTGAATGTGGACCCGTTCGACGCCAAGCTGGACAATGAGGAGGAGCGGGCACGGCTGGCCAAGGTATTCGAGCAGGGGCTGGACCGCGCCATCGGCTACGCCCTGCCGCTGAACCGCCGGCATGAGGCATCCGGCCCGGTCTGGCTGTCCAGCCCCTGGCCGATGCGCACGGACCGCCTGCTGCTGGCGCCGGGCGACAGCCCCATCGGCTACCGACTTCCGCTGGGTTCCCTGCCCTGGGTGGCGGAGGCCGATTATCCCCACGCGCCGGAGCAGGACCCGTTCGATTACCGCGGCCCGCTGCCGTCCCGGGATGAGCTGAACTCCCAACTTGCCCTGCATCTGGGCCGGACGGAGGGGGTTACACCGGAGCGGCGCATGGCCGATGTCCGCGCGGACGTGCCGGAGCGGGGGGAGAGCGCCTGGTGGGTGGTGCGCACGGCTATCTGCGTGGAGCCGCGCGACGGCCGCCTCTATGTCTTCATCCCGCCCGCCAGCCATCTGGAGGACTGGATCGAGCTGATGGCCCATATCGAGGCCACGGCGGTCGAGCTGGACATGCCGGTGGTGCTGGAGGGCTACGGCCCGCCGCGCGACCCGCGCCTGAATTCCATTGCCGTGACGCCCGACCCCGGCGTGATCGAGGTGAATATCCACCCCGCCCACAATTGGGAAGAGCTGACCCACACCATCACCACCCTGTACGAGGATGCGCGCCAGACCCGGCTGGGGACGGAAAAGTTCGCGCTGGACGGCAAGCATGTCGGCACCGGCGGCGGCAACCACATCGTGGTGGGCGGCCCGACCCCGGCCGACAGCCCGTTCCTGCGCCGGCCTAACCTGCTGCGGTCCCTGCTGACCTATTTCCAGAACCACCCCGGCCTGTCCTACCTGTTCAGCACCCAGTTCATCGGTCCGACCAGCCAGCATCCCCGCGTGGACGAGGCGCGGCACGACAGCCTGTACGAGTTGGAGATCGCCTTCCGCACGCTGGACCAGTGGCAGGGCAGCCCGCCGCCTTGGCTGGTGGACCGCGCCTTCCGCCACCTTCTGGTGGACGTGCAGGGTAATACCCACCGGGCCGAGTTCTGCATCGACAAGCTCTACAGCCCCGACAGCTCCACCGGCCGCCTCGGCCTACTGGAGCTGCGCAGCTTCGAGATGCCGCCGCACGCGCAGATGAGTCTGGTTCAGCAACTCCTGCTGCGTTCCCTGATCGCCTGGTTCTGGAAAGAACCCTACCGAGGCAAGCTGGTGCGCTGGGGCACAGAGCTGCATGACCGCTTCATGCTGCCCTACTACGTGATCCAGGATATCCAGGACGTGGTGGACGACCTGCGGAACGCCGGCTACGCCTTCGATCCGGCCTGGTTCGCGCCCCATGTCGCCTTCCGCTTCCCCGTTCTAGGGCATGTCGCGCAACGCGGCATGACGCTGGAGCTGCGCACCGCGCTGGAGCCCTGGCATGTGCTGGGCGAGGAGCCGGGCGGCGGCGGCACCGTGCGCTATGTGGATGCCAGCCTGGAGCGCCTGCAGGTTCGCCTCGCCGGCGCTGCCGGCGACCGATACGCTGTCACCTGCAACGGCATGCTGGTGCCGCTGCGCCCGACCGGGACGGAGGGGGAGATGGTGGCCGGCGTGCGGTTCCGGGCGTGGCAGCCGCCCACTGCCCTGCACCCCACCATTCCGGTGCACAGCCCGCTGGTCTTCGATATCCTCGATACCTGGACGGGCCGTTCGGTTGGCGGCTGCACCTATCACGTCTCGCATCCGGGCGGCCGGAACTTCACCACATTCCCGGTGAATGCGAACGAGGCGGAGGGGCGGCGGCTTGCGCGGTTCTTCCCGTTCGGGCATACGCCGGGTCCGATGACCGCGCCGACGGAAATCCGCAACGCCGACTTCCCTCTGACCCTAGACATGCGCCTTGGCTGAACCTGCGTACCAACTGACGGACGGTCAGCCGAGCCTTTTCGGCGAGGCCGACAGCATCGGCTACGGCATCGGTCCCGTCTGGGATGAGATGGTCACCGGGACGGGGCGGCTGCGTCCGCATTGGCAACGCTTCCTGTCCGCCCATGGCCCCTTCGCGCCGGAAGAGATGGCGGCGCGCTGGGACCTCGCGCGCCGCCTGCTCTCCCAGAACGGCGTCACCTACAACTTCTATGCCGAGAATGGCGGGCTGGAGCGGCCCTGGCCATTGGACCCGGTGCCCCTGCTGCTTCCGGCGGAGGAGTGGCGGACGATCTCCGCCGGCCTGATCCAGCGCGCCCGCCTGCTGGAAGCGGTGCTGGACGACGTGTACGGGCCGCAGCGGTTGCTGCGCGAGGGCGTGTTGCCGGCTTCGCTGGTCTATGCCGATCCCGGTTTCCTTCGCGCGGCCCACGGGGTCCCGCCGCCGGGCGGCATGCGGCTGGTCCTGTTCGCGGCCGATCTGGTGCGCGGGCCCGACGGGGTCTGGCGGGTGCTGTCCAGCCGCACCCAATCCCCCACCGGCGCCGGTTATGCGCTGGAAAATCGCGTGGTGATGAGCCAGACCCAGGCAGACGCCTTCCGCACCTGCAATGTCGACCGGCTGGCTCCCTTCTTCGAGGCGGTGCGGGCGACACTGGCGCGTATCGCCCCCCGCCGCTCCGGCCCCGATGGCGCGGCCCGCGCCGTGCTGCTGACTCCGGGGCCTTTCAACGAAGCCTATTTCGAGCATGCCTATCTCGCCCGCTATCTCGGCCTCACCCTGGCCGAGGGGGCGGACCTCACCGTACGGGACCAGACCGTCTATCTGAAGACCCTGGCCGGGCTGGAGCGGGTGGATGTCATCCTGCGCCGCGTCGATGACGACTGGTGCGACCCGCTGGAACTCCGCCTCGACAGCGCCATCGGCGTCCCAGGCCTGACCCAGGCCGTGCGGTCGGGAAATGTGGCAGTGGCGAACGCCCTCGGCTCCGGCCTGACGGACAGCCCCAGCTTCATCCCCTGGATGCCCGCCCTCTGCCGCCGGCTGCTGGGCGAGGACCCCATGCTTCCCGACGTGCCGACGCTGTGGGGCGGCAACCCCACGCAGCTCGGCCTCATGGCGGAGCGGATGGACAAGCTGGTGCTCCGCTCCGCCTTCTCCGCCGTGTCCGGCAAGGCCGTCTATGGCCGCGATCTGTCCCGCGAGGAGCGGGGGGAGATGGCGGACCGCATCCGGCAACGGCCCTGCGCCTGGGTGGGGCAGGACGCCATGACGCCCAGCACGGCTCCCGTCTGGAAGGACGGGAGAATGGATGCCCGTCCCCTGGTCCTGCGCGCCTTCCTGTGCGCCAATGGAACTGGTAGCGAGCGCGGCTGGATCGCCATGCCGGGCGGCCTTGCCCGAATCAGCGCCGACCCGCGCTATCCCGCCGTGTCGCTTCAGGAAGGAGCCGGGGCAAAGGATGTCTGGGTGGTCGGCGGGGCGCCCTGCGCGCCGGCCATGCGCCGCCAGTCCGGCCCCGAAGCCGGCCGTCATGAGCCGGCACCCGTTCCGGGCGACCTGCCCTCCCGCGCCGCCGACCACCTGTTCTGGGTCGGCCGCTATGCGGAGCGGGCGGACGCTGCCGTCCGGGTTCTACGTGCCGCCACCTCCCGCATGGCCGACGACACCCGCCCCGGCGCGGTGGAGGAGCTGGTTCCCCTGCTGGGGCTCATGGGCGTGCAGGGCATGGCGCCGATGGCCATCGCAGACGTCTCCGTCGGCAAGGCCGCGCCGGGGGACGTGCCGCGCAGCATGCGCAAGGCGCTGGAGATCGTCGGCGATCCGGCCAATCCCGGCGGGCTGCGCACCGCCATCGAGCGGCTGCGCCGGTCGGCCATGGGCGTGCGCGACCGTCTTCCGCCGGACTTCAACCGCCTGCTGTCCGCCATGAACAGTCAGGCCAGCCGCCCGTTGCGCGCCGACCCGGCCGGGCTACACCTCCGCCTGGATGAGCTTGCAACCGGCCTGTCCGCCCTGGCCGGGCTGGAGCAGGACGGGATGAGCCGAGGGCCCGGCTGGCGCTTCATGGTGATGGGCCGGCGGCTGGAGCGGGCCATCGGCCTTGCCACCGCATTCGCCGGCACTGGCATCGTCCGCCCGCTTCCCCGCGTTGCTCCGGCGCTGGAGGTGCTGTTGGAGCTGGCCGATGCGGCCACCGTCTATCGGGAGCGTTTTCCAGCCGGTCTGCGGCGGGAGCATGCGCTGGATCTGCTGCTCTCCGACTCGGAGCATCCCCGCTCCCTCGTCTTCCAACTGGACAAGGTCGGACGCATGTTGTCGGCCCTGCCGGCGGCGCCGGCGTCGGAAAGCGGGGTCAGCCCGACCGAACTGGCCCGAAGCCTTGTCGAGGCTGCGGCACGGCTGGTCCGTGATCCAGCCCCTGCCCGCGATCCGGCAGCGCTGGCCGCCATGACGGACAGGCTGCATCGTCTGCTGCCTGAGATTTCCAACCTCATTTCCCAGGCTTATTTCGCCCATGTCTTCGCCCGACCTACATGAGCTGACGGCCTTGGGGCCATCCGCGGCCGCGCCGGCGCGCGTGCGCTACCGCTGCCGCCATGTGACCCGCTATTCCTATGCGGACATGGTCACGTCCTCCCAGCTTCTGGCACATCTGGCGCCGCGCCCGCATCCGCGACAGACGGGCGGCATCGCGAACCTGACCATTTGGCCGGTGCCGGCGTTGGCTATTGCACGGTTGGACTGGTTCGGCAACCCGACCACCTATGCCAGCATCCAGGTTCCGCATGAGAACCTGACCGTAACCTCCGAACTGATCGTCGAGGTACGCGTTGGCCTCGTCTTCGACCCCGCCGACACCCCGCCCTGGGAGCAGGTGCAGGCGCTCGCCATCGAGGACGGCCCTGCCGCGGAGTTCCTGGCGCAGAGTCCGCGGGTGCCGGTGCCCAACCCGGATCTGGCCGCCTATGCCGCGGAGGATTTCTTGCCGGGACGCCCGGTGGCGGAGGCTGCCATTGCCCTGATGCGGCGCATCCACCGCGAGTTCACCTTCCGCGCCGGTTCCACCACCGTCAGCACGCCGGTGGCCGAGGTGCTGGCGCAGCGTTGCGGCGTCTGTCAGGACTTTGCGCATCTGATGATCGGCTGTCTGCGCGTCATGGGCGTGCCGGCGCGGTATGTGAGCGGCTATCTCCGCACTCTGCCCCCGCCTGGCCAGATGAAGCTTCAGGGCGCGGACGCCAGCCATGCCTGGCTCCAGGCCTGGTGCGGTCCCCGTCTCGGCTGGCTGGACCTGGACCCTACCAACGCGACCCTGGTGGAGCTCGATCATCTCACCGTCGCCTGGGGCCGCGACTATGACGACGTCTGCCCGCTTCGCGGCGTCATCCTCGGCGGCGGAAGCCATACCGTCGACGTGGCCGTGGATGTGGAGGAGATTGCCTAATTCGGCTGGTTCGACGCGCCGGTTCCAATCCTGCGCCGCCGCGGCGGAGGGCTAGGCTCCCCTGCCGCTCTCTATCCAGACGCGGTGGACTTCATCGATGCCCAGCGTCCCGAACCCATCCATGTAGGCCGTGCTGGCGTCGAGATAATCCGGCTTATGCAGCCGCCGCCACTCCTCAAGGCTCCACGGCTCTCCCGTATGGCGGATATCCGGCGTGGCGGTGCAGACCAGGGCGGTAACCGGCCCACGCACGGCGCATGCCACCACATGCTCTCGAAGCAGCAGTTCGAACCCTTCGAAGAACTGGACACGGTCCCTTTCGCACCCGCTCCGCAGCGGCACGAGCAACCCGTCCACCGTCCCCCCTGGATCGGGCAGAACAGTGGGATAGACCTCGTCCTCCACCCTCACCCGCCTGTGCCCGTGCAGAATGGCCGGAGTGGCTTCTGCCGTCGGACTTGGGCGATTCAGGACGATCCTGCGCACATCGGGGTCGAGCAAAGTGCCATAAGCGAACAGCAACATGGGGCGGAACATGTAACGAAACGCCCTCCGGCTTCCACCGGAACCTGCCGGACAGGCGCGCTGCGGGTCATGCCACGTCGAGCTTTTCCATGAACATGGCGACCGCACGCCGCAGGCTGACGACCTCCCGATCCAGCGCTGCGGCGGTATCGATCAGGACGCCGGCCTCGCCCCGGCTCTGAAGGGCGGCATGCGCCACCTCTGTAATGGTGGTTGACAGATGTTTCGCCCCGGATGACGCCTCCGTCACGTTCCGCGCGATCTCGCGGGTCGCCGCCTGCTGCTGATCCACGGCGGCGGCGACTCCCGCGGCAATCTCGTTCAGACGGTCCATGGTGCCGGTGATCTGCCCGATCGCCATGGCGGCCTCCCGCGCCACCTGCTGGATACCGGCAACCTGCGCGATGATGTCCTCCGTCGCGCGGGAAGTCTGGTTCGCGAGGCCTTTCACCTCGCTGGCAACCACGGCGAATCCCTTGCCGGCCTCTCCCGCCCGTGCCGCCTCGATGGTCGCGTTCAGCGCCAGAAGGTTTGTCTGGCCGGCGATCGATCCGATCATGTCCACGACCTCGCCGATGCGCCGGGCCGCTTCGTTCAGCCCGTCCACCGTGCCGTTGGTCAGCTTCGCCTGGGCGGATGCGGCGGCGGTCAGCCGCGCGCTTTCATTCACCTGGGCCGCGACCTCCCGGATGGTGGCGGCCAGCTCCTCCGCCGCAGCCGACACACTTTCCACCCCTTCGGCGGTCTGGCTTGCGGCCCCTGATACCCGTTCCGTCTGCCGCCCGGCTTCCTCAAGCAGCCCGCCCATGCTGCGGGACGAAGCGCCGACGCTGTGCGACGCCGTGTCCACCCGGCCGATCAGCGTGCCGATCTCCTCCTGGAAATTCTGGGAAATGCGGGCGCGGGCGTCGCGGCGGTCGGCACTCGCCTGCTCCGCCGTCCGCCGCGCCTGTTCCGCAAGGGCCGAAATCTCGCCAGCCGCAGCTTCCGCCTTGGAAATCGCCTCTTCCGACCGGGCGAGCGCCCTCTCAAGCGTCCAGGTCAGCCAGCCCAGCACGCCGCATTCGAGAATGACGACGACCGCGTGCAGGACCACTCGGCCAAAATCCGCGCCATCTGGAAAGACCGCATAGGGCAGCAGGAAGTTCAGGCCGAGATGATGCAGCGCCGTCGCCGTCGCCGCGACCAGAACCACGCGCCAATCGCAGTAGGCGGCCAGCATGGCGAAGATCGCGTAATAGTACATGTGGACGTCGATCTGCCACGGTCCCGCCGACTTGCCGACGATCAGCGACGCCATTCCGACGAAGCCCACGGCGATCAGGTAGGACGTCGTCTCCCCGTTCCGGTCCAGCCGCAAGGAAAAGGTGGCCGTCGCGGCGAGAAGAAGGGCTGCCGCCTCATGCATCCAGCCGCCGGTTCCGCTCGCCCACCCGATGGCCAGCAGCACCGGGACATGCAGCCAGAGCGCCAGCGCAAAAATGCGATTGACCCTGCTCCGCAGCCGAACAACCTCCCGCACCATCGCAACCATTTCGCCCCCCTCAGACGCCGCCGGCGTCCTTTGCTTTTTCTGCCGCCGCACAGCCCCAGGCGGCTTCGGGATCCAGGATCAGCAGAGCGCCGGCCCGGCGCAGCCGCCCGGGCAAGCCCGGTCGATCCGACCGGACCACCCATATGAAGGGAATCACGCCCGACCGCACCGGGACGGCATCCGCCCTTGCAATGATGTCCATACGGGCCGGGCTTCCAGTCCAGGGAGGGAAAAACACTGCGGCCGTGGCCGCCTGCTCCCGGGGAGCCGCCATGATCATCCCGGCAAGCGGCACGCTGAAGGCCAACAGCATCGCAGCGGGAACGAAGGTGCAAAGGCGGCGCATGGAGGCGGACCCAATGGTTTTCCGTCCTAACTTTATGTGGCTTACATCAGGCGTAGTTCTACCGTCAGTATACTACCACTTTTTGCATAGGAGAAGTGGGGTCTCTGATCGCCGACAGCAAAAAAGGGGGCCGAAACGGCCCCCTTTCCTATGCGGTCTGCGGTGCGGATGTTTTATGCCGCCTGCGTCGTCACCGACTTGCTCTGCTCCCGCGTCTTCAGCAGGCGGATGTGCGGATAATCCTCGGTCAGCCGGTTCAGGGTCCAGGAGTTGCGGGCCAGGAACACCAGCGCACCGTCATGATCCTCCGCCAGATCGCCGCGTTTGGCATCCACGAAGGCCTTCAGCTTCACCGGGTCGTCGCACTCGACCCAGCGGGCGCTGTCATAGCCCGCCGTCTCGAACCGGCCCTTCAGCCCGTATTCGGCCTCCAGACGCGCAGCCAGCACCTCGAACTGGAGCTGGCCGACAACGCCCACGACCCAGTCGGCGCCGATCATGGGCTTGAAGACCTGGGAAGCGCCCTCCTCCGCGAAATGCTCCAGCGCCTTGCGCAGATGCTTCACCTTCAGCGGGTCGTCCAGCCGGACGCGCTGCAGCAGCTCCGGCGCGAAGCTCGGCACGCCGGTGTAGCGCAGCTCCTCCCCCTCGGTCAGCGTGTCGCCGATGCGCAGCGTGCCGTGGTTGGGAATGCCGATGATATCGCCAGGGAACGCATCCTCCGCCAGCTCCCGGTCGCGCGCCAGGAACAGCACGGCGTTGTTCACCGCCAGCGTCTTGCCGGAGCGCATATGCTTCAGCTTGATGCCGCGCTTGAACTGGCCGGAGCAGAGGCGGAAGAAGGCGATGCGGTCGCGATGGTTCGGGTCCATGTTGGCCTGGACCTTGAACACGAAGCCGGTGACCTTGCCCTCGTCCGGCTTCACCTCGCGGCTGTCGGAACTCTGCGGCCGCGGCGGCGGGGCGTATTCCGCCAGGCCCAGCAGCAGCTCCCGAACGCCGAAATTATTGATGGCGGAGCCGAAGAACACCGGCGTCTGGTGGCCGGAGCGGTAGGTCTCCAGATCGAAGGGCGGGCAGACGCCGCGCACCATCTCCACATCCTCGCGCAGCTTGGCGGCAAGGTCGGCGGGGATCAGCTCGTCGATCCTCGGATCGTCGATGCCGTGGCACTCGATGCCCTCGGACGCGACGTCGCCGGCGCGGCGGTCCATCAGGATCAGCCGGTCGCGGATGATGTCGTAGCAGCCCTTGAAGTCGGAGCCGGAGCCGATCGGCCAGGAGGCCGGCGTGACCTCGAGCTGGAGGTCGCGCTCGATCTCGTCCATCAGCTCGAACGGGTCGCGGGCCTCGCGGTCCATCTTGTTGACGAAGGTGGCGATGGGCACGTCGCGCATGCGGCAGACCTCGAACAGCTTGCGGGTCTGGCTCTCGATGCCCTTTGCGGCGTCGATCACCATCACCGCGCTGTCCACGGCCGTCAGCGTCCGGTAGGTGTCCTCGGAGAAGTCCTCGTGGCCCGGCGTGTCCACCAGGTTGAAGGTGCGCTCCGCATAATCGAAATTCATCACCGAGGCGGTGACGGAGATTCCGCGCTCCCGCTCCACCTTCATCCAGTCCGACTTGGCGCGCCGCTGCTCGCCACGCGCCTTCACGGCGCCCGCCATCTGGATGGCGCCGCCGAACAGCAGCAGCTTCTCGGTCAGGGTGGTCTTGCCGGCGTCCGGGTGCGCGATGATCGCGAAGGTCCGGCGCTTCTCGACCTCTTGAAGGAGATTCTCGGGCATGGCTGTCACTACGCACTTGGTGTTCGGTCCGGATGGCCGCCCCCGTGTGGAGGGGCCACAGGGTGGAGGCTGCCGCCTTCACCACCGTCATCCGGTCGAAAGCCGGGACGACGGGAAACAAGTGAGGCTGCAAGCCCTGGAGCCTACAGCCTCACTTCACATCAGGTTACATGCCCGAGCGCGGGGCGCGGCGCAAGGGGGCCGCACCCTGGGGACCGTTGGCCCGGGGAGCGCGGGCCGGACGGCCCTCGCCCCGGAACTCGCGGTGCTCCCGCGGCTCGCGGTCCGGACGGGCTTCCCCGGCCGGACGCCCCTCGCCGGGACGCTCGTCCCGGAAGCGGGGCTTGCCCCAGCCGCCGTCGCGACCGCCCTCACGCGGGGCGCCATGACCGCCGCCATGGCCCTTGTAGCCGCCGGTCTTGTGACCGAAGGGCTTGCCGAAGCCGCCCGGCTTGCCAGCGAACCCACCCGGCCGGCGCGCCGGCTCCGGCGACGGCTCCAGACCCGGAAGGGTGCTGAAGACGGCGCGCTCGTTGGTGTAGCGCTCGATGGCCTTCACCAGCCCCATCTCCTGACGGGTGAAGAGGCTGTAGCTGATGCCGCTGTTGCCGGCGCGGCCCGTCCGGCCGATGCGGTGGACATAGTCCTCCGCATTGCGGGGCAGGTCGAAGTTGATGACGTGGGTCAGGTCGGCCACGTCGATGCCGCGGGCGGCAACGTCGGTGGCGACCACCAGGCGGACACGGCCCTGGCGCAGGGCGGTGACGACCCGGTTGCGGTCGCGCTGCTGCATGTCGCCATGCAGGGCGGCGGACGCATGGCCCTTGTCGAACAGCTCACCGGCAAGCCGGTCGGCGTCGCGCTTGGTGGCAGCGAAGACGATGCCCTTCTCGAAGCTCTCATCCGCCAGCAGGGCGTCCAGGAGCTTGTGCTTGTGGTCGAGACCGTCGGCCTTGAGCCAGCGCTGGTCGATGTTGACGGAGGTCACGACCTGACCGGCAACGTCGATGCGCACGGGATCGTTCAGCAGGCGCTTGGCCAGCCGCTCGGCATTGCCGTCCAGCGTCGCCGTGAACAGCAGGGTCTGCCGGGTCGGCGGGCACTTGGAGGAGATTTCCTCCACCGCGTCACGGAAGCCCATGTCCAGCATGCGGTCGGCCTCGTCCAGGACCAGCAGCTCGATGCCGGAAAGGTCGATCCGGTCGCGGCCCATATGGTCCAGCAGGCGGCCCGGCGTGGCGACGATCAGGTCGACACGGCGGCGCAGCATCTCGAGCTGCAAGCGGTAGGGCATGCCGCCCAGGATGGTGCCGGTATGGACGCGGGAGAACTTGGACAGCGCCTTCACATTGTCCATGACCTGGGTGGCCAGCTCACGGGTCGGGGTGAGGACGAGGACGCGGGGACCCCAGCTACCCTCGGCGCGCTGGTTCTGGGCGATGCGCTGCAGGGCAGGCAGGACGAAGGCGGCGGTCTTGCCGGTGCCGGTGTTGGCGGACGCCATGACGTCGCGGCCTGCCAGGGCATGCGGCAGGGCTTCGGCCTGGATCGGCGTCGGCTGGGTGAAGCCCAGCGCGTCGATGGCCTTCAGAAGATTTTCGGTGAGGCCGAGATCGTGGAACGTAACAGACATCTACTCTCACTCTCCAAACGGGCGGCGCCCGCCGAAGCCACGGCGGAAACGCAAAGCGCCCCTGTGCGGCGCCCCGGACGTAGACACGTCGCAGGTCCGCGATTGCAAAAGAGCGGCTCGGCTTGTTCGGAAGGTGAGGAGCAGCGCGCGGCAGCGGAACAATGCCGCCGGCGATACATGCACGACCCGAAAATTCGTCGGGGCGTACACGATGGTGCCGGACAGTCTAGTCGCCGGCACCGGGGGCCCCACAGCCACTCGGTTCAGTGCGACCACATATGGCACAGTTGTTGCCCTGTTCCAGTAGAAAATCGCAGCACACCCGCCCCGCGTTCTGAGCAGGGCAGAACCGGGCAGTCATATCCGGCAGCACGTCGGTCCCTTGTGACAGCCGACGCGCCCCGAATCAAAAGCCATCCCTCACGAGTTGCAGCCCCTGCTCCGCACCGAGCCGGATATCCCGCCCGGCGCTTGGCGGATCAGCCGCTCTGGTAATGTGGCGCAGTTCACCTACGCCATCGAGAATGAGACGCCGGATACGGGCAGCCGCCTGCACAGTCGCTGACGGTCGGCCTTTCGCCTTCCCCTCACGGCGCGATGGCTCCACAATCCCGCTCGCACGACAGGGCCTGCCGGTACGCACCGGAAGGCCCTGAAAAGAACGGGACAGGGAGATCGCATGTCCATCCGCCTTTCCGCCGGCCGGGCCGCCCTCGCCGCCGGCCTGTTTGCCATTTCGAATCTGCCTGCCGCGACGGTCCAGGCGCAGGAGCCTTCCGCCACGCTGATCCACGCCGGCACCCTGCTGGCGGTTCCGGGTGAGCAGCCGAGGTCCCGACAAACCATCATAGTCCGCGACGGTCGCATCGCCGAAGTCCGTGACGGCTATGCCGACCCGGCCGCGGTCGGAGCCGATGGCGCACGCGTGATCGATCTCAAGGACCGTTTCGTCCTGCCGGGCCTGATCGACAGCCACGTCCACATCACCGGCGAACTGGGTCCCCGCTCCCGGCTCGAGGATGTGGAGGACGATCCGGAGGATACGGTGCTGATGGGCACCGTCTTCGCCGACCGCACGCTGCAAGCCGGCTTCACCACCGTGCGTGATCTCGGCTCCCCCGCCCGGACCGGCTTCGCCCTGCGCGACGCCATCGAGGCGGGCCGAGTTGCCGGCCCCACCATCCTAGCCGCCGGGCGGATGCTCTCGGTCACCGCAGGGCATGGCGACGTGAACGGCATGAACGCCGACATCACCGAGTTCCTGCACAGCCTGCACGGGGAGAATGTCTGCGACGGTGTCGACGCCTGCCGACAGGCGGTGCGCACCCAGGTCCGCAATGGCGCGGATGTCATCAAGCTCGCTACAACCGGCGGCGTCCTGTCCAACATCGCCGCCGGCACCGGGCAGCAGATGTTCGATGACGAGGTCCAGGCCATCGTGGATACCGGCCACATGCTGGGCAAGAAGGTCTCCGCCCATGCGCACGGCACGCCCGGCATCAACGCCGCCCTGCGCGCCGGCATCGACAGCGTGGAGCATGGCAGCTACCTGGACAAGGAGTCCGTGAAGCTGTTCCGGGAGCATGACGCCTGGCTGGTGCCGACATTGCTGGCCGGCGACACCGTGGCCCGCATGGCCGCGGGCAGCAGCACCCTCACCCCCGCCCAGCGGGAAAAGGCGGCCACCGTCGGCCCGATCATGCAGAAGAACTTCGGCAGCGCCGTCCAGGCCGGCGTGAAGGTCGCCTTTGGAACCGATAGCGGCGTCAGCCCGCACGGTCAGAACGCGAAGGAGTTCAAGCTGATGGTGGATGCCGGCATGAGCCCGGCCGACGCGATCCGGAGCGCCACGACGGGTGCTGCCGCCCTGCTGGATCGTGCGGACCGCATCGGTACCATCGAGCCCGGCAAGGACGCCGACATCATCGCCGTAGCCGGGGACCCGCTGGCAGACGTGACCAGGCTGGAAACCGTGGATTTCGTGATGCGCCGCGGCACGATCCACAAGCAAGGCGGCCTGCGCCAGCCCTTCACCCCGGCCAACTGAGCAGGTGAAAAGGAAACGGCCCGGATGCCAAAGCGTCCGGGCCGTTTTCATTGGGCCGTGCGGACTTCTACTCCGCCGCCTCCGCGGCGACCGGCTGGACAGCCCGCACGTCCCAGATCTCGTCAGCATATTCCATGATGGTCCGATCCGACGAGAACCAGCCCATATTGGCCGTGTTCAGAATGGCGCGGCGGGTCCATTCCTCCTGATCGCGGTAAAGCTCCACTGCCTCCGCATGGGTGTTGCAGTAATCCTCGAAGTCGGCGGTCACCAGGAAATGGTCCGTGGCGTAGAGGCCTTCCACGATGGGGCGGAAGCGCTGCGGATCGTCGGGTGAGAAGGTGCCGGACGATATCATGTCCAGCGCCCGCTTCAGCCGCGGGTTGGCGGCGATAACCTGGCGGGGGGAGAAGTCGCCGGTGCGGCGCAACTCGCCGACCTCGTCGGCCGTCATGCCGAAGATGAAGATGTTCTCCGGCCCGACATGCTCCCGGATTTCCACATTGGCTCCGTCCAGCGTGCCGATAGTGAGCGCGCCGTTCAAGGCCAGCTTCATGTTGCCCGTGCCCGACGCCTCCAGCCCGGCGGTGGAGATCTGCTCCGACAGGTCGGCCGCGGGCATGATGACTTCCGCTTGGCTGACATTGTAGTTGGGCAGGAACACAAGCTTCAGCCGGCCATGCACGACGGGATCGTTGTTGATCACCGCGGCGATGTCGTTCGCCAGCTTGATGATCAGCTTGGCCACGTGATAGGCGGGCGCCGCCTTGCCGGCGAAGATTTTGGTGACCGGCACCCAGTCCCTGGTGGGGTTGTCCCGGATGTCGTTGTAGAGCGCCACCGTCTGGATCAGATTCAGGAGCTGGCGCTTGTATTCGTGGATGCGCTTGACCTGCACGTCGAACAGGCTGTCCACATTCACGTCCACCTGCACATGGCGGGCGATGTATGCGGCCAGCCGCTTCTTGTTCTGCCGCTTGGCGCGGCGGAACTCCTCCCGGAACACCTCGTCGTCCACGCGGGAGGCCAGGGCCCTGAGCTGCTCCAGATCCGCCACCCAGCCATTGCCGATCCGGCTTGAGATCAGCCGGGCCAGGGCCGGATTGGCCTGATGCAGCCAGCGGCGCGGGGTGATGCCGTTGGTCTTGTTGGTGATGCGGTCCGGGAAGACCTGATGGAAGTCGGCGAACACCGTCTGCTTCATCAGGTCCGTGTGCAGGGCGGAGACGCCATTGACCTTGTGGCTGCCCAGGAAGGCCAGATTGCCCATCCGAACCCGGCGGTCGCCATGCTCGTCGATCAGGGACAGACGCTGAATCTTCGCCACGTCCGCCCCGCGCTTCACGCCGTTCAGGAACTGGGCGTTGATTTCATAAATGATCTGCATGTGGCGGGGCAGCACCCGCTCCACCAGCCGCACCGGCCATGCCTCCAGCGCCTCAGGCAGCAGGGTATGGTTGGTATAGCTGAAGGTGCGCCGGGTGATGTCCCAGGCGTGATCCCACTCCAGCCCGTGCTGGTCCACCAGCAGCCGCATCAGCTCCGCGATGCCGATGGCGGGGTGCGTGTCGTTGAGCTGGATCGCCGCCTTCTCCGGCAGCTGGTCGAAGGTCCTGTGGTGCTGAAGGTAGCGGCGCAGGATGTCCTGGATGCTGGCGCTGGTGAAGAAATATTCCTGCTTGAAGCGCAGCTCCTTCCCCACCTCGGTCGCATCGTTAGGGTAGAGCACGCGCGACAGGTTCTCGGACAGCACCTTCTGCTCGACGGCCTTCAGATAGTCGCCCTCGTTGAAGTGCCCGAAGTGGAAGTCGGAGGCGGCGCGCGCCGACCAGAGGCGCAGCGTGTTGATCGTCTCCCCGCCATAACCCACCACCGGCGTGTCAAATGCCATGGCGAAGACCTTGTCCGAATCCACCCAGCGGTAGCTGGTCCGGCCGGCATTGTCGCGCACCGCCTCCACCCGGCCGTAGAACTGCACCGGATACAGCACCTCCGCCCGCGGGAACTCCCACGGATTGCCGAAGCGCAGCCAGTTGTCGGGATACTCCACCTGCCATCCGTGCTCGAACCGCTGCTCGAACAGCCCATACTCGTAGCGGATGCCGTAACCGATGCCAGGCAGGTTCCGGGTCGCCATGCTGTCCAGGAAGCAGGCGGCCAGCCGTCCCAGCCCGCCATTGCCCAGCGCCGGGTCCGGTTCCGTGTCGATCACGTCCTCCAGCCGGGCGCCGACGGAATCGAACGCCTCGCGGCAGGCCTCGACCAGCCCGAGATTGGCGAGGTTGTTGGAGAGGAGCCGGCCGACCAGGAACTCCATGCTGAGGTAATAGACCCGCTTGGCGTCCTGCGCGTAGACGGTGCGCGTGGTGTCCATCCAGCGGTCGACGACCCGGTCACGCACGGCGAGCGCTGCCGTGGTGAACCAGTCCCGGCGGGTGGCGGAGACCTTGTCCTTGCCGACCGAATAGACCAGCCACTCCAGGAACGAGCGCTTCAGCGCATCGACATCCAGCGCCTTGCGGCCGATCTCACGCGACTTGTAACGAGCGTCCATGGGCAGGAATCGTCTTTCTAGGTCTGCATCCGGACCAGGGCGTCATCCCTGATCCACACTCTGAACAGATAGCAGCGGGCAGAGTTAAGGATCGTTTGACGGCGGGCAAGCCCCATTCCGCCAACGGCAATTGCGCCCTGTTCAACGGGATTTGGCAACTGCCAATCACGAATAAGGGGCAGACACCCCCAACATGCTCAAACCGCGCAATCGTAAATCAGCAAGAGCGGATGGAAATACCGCTTCTAAAGATATTTCCAGGTTCTGCCGCAATGCAAATCAGGCCATTTCATGTCGAAAGTGGCGAACATCCGGCACTTCAACCCATTAGATCGGCAACACAACTCTCGTTTTCCCAAAGACTTGAAGTCGATTCCTGAGAAGACCTCGGAACATACCCCAGGGCGTCGCGTTTCCCAACCACACCGGCGATGATGCCGAAGCAATAGCACGTCAGGGAAACCCCTTCACCCCACCTGCGTGCTTGAGAGTGACCCGGAGGCAACAGGATGAAGAGCGACAGAGCCGATCACCTGACCGGTCCGATGCTTGGTACGGCCCCAGTGCTTCACAGCATGAGCACAGTCCGGGCCGACTAGCAGCCACTGGCCTGATCACCTTCCCCTGAACATCCGACGCGGACGGACGGTGTTGCGTCCGCGAAGGAAGTCACTTGCCCTCCGCCGGGCCGATTGCCTGGCGGACGACGGCGGAGCCATGCCCGGAACCGCCGCCGGATCACTGTCCGAATGATCACCTCCGAGCACGAGCGAGTCCCAGTCCCCCACCAGGACATCACGAAACGCAACGGAGCCCGAACATGGCCTATTCCTTCTCCGACGAGCTGGTCACCTGCATCCCCGCGCTGCATCGCTACGCCTGCAAGCTGACCCGTGACGCGACCCAGGCCGAAGATCTGACGCAGGATTGCGTCGCCCGCGCCCTGTCCCGCTCCCACCGGTTCGAGCCGGGAACCAACATGCAGGCGTGGCTGACCACCATGCTGAAGAACCTGCACTTCAATAATCTCCAGCGCGACAAGCACATGACGAAGGTCGAGCTGTGGGACCACGCCGCATCCTGCGACGCCACGCAGCTTTCACGTCTCGTCTGCCGCGATGTGGACCGCGCCTTCAAGACCCTGACTCCCTGCCAGCGCAAGGTGGTGAAGCTTGTCGCCATCGAGGGCCGCCCCTATCAGGAAGCGGCGGAGAAGCTGAACGTCTCCATCGGGACCATCCGTTCCCGTCTGTGCCGGGCGCGCGAGCGCCTGAACAACATGATGTCCGCGTAAATCCGGAGGGGGAACGGGGCGGTCCGTCCGGTCGCCGCCCCACTTTCCCGTCCTGCTCCGTACAAAAAGGGCCGATCCGGAGGGATCGGCCTTTTTGCCGTCCGGCTGTGACGGGCCGTCAGCTTTCGACCGGTTCCCCGCCGTTCGGGTGCAGGATCTGACCGCTCATATAGGCGGCATCGGCGGACGCCAGGAAGACGTAGCAGGGAGCCACGTCCGAGGGCTGCCCCACCCGGCCCAGCGGTTCGCTTCCGCCGAACTTCTCCACCTTCTCCGCCGGGAAGGTGGACGGGATCAGCGGTGTCCAGATCGGCCCCGGCGCGACGCCGTTCACCCGGATGCCTTTCTCCGCCAACTGCGCCGCCATGGAGCGGACGAAGGTTACGATGGCGCCCTTGGTGGAGGAATAGTCGACGAGCTGAGGATTGCCCCGGTAGGCGGTGACCGAGGTGGTGCAGATGATGCTGCTGTCCTTCTGGAGATGCGGCAGCGCCGCCTTGGTCAGGAAGAACTGGGCGAAGATATTGGTGCGGAAGGTCCGCTCCAACTGCTCGGCCGTGATCTCGTCCAGGCTGCCCTTGGGGTGCTGCTCGGCGGCATTGTTCACCAGGACGTGGATGCGCGGCCCGAACGTCTCGACGACGCGGGCGATCAGGTCCCGGCAGGTTTCCTCATAGCCGAGATCACCCCTGAACAGCAGGCAGCGGCGGCCCTCGGCCTCCACCAGACCGCGGGTCTCCTCGGCGTCGCGATCCTCGTTCAGATAGGCGATGGCCACATCGGCCCCTTCACGGGCGAAATGGACGGCGACGGCTCGGCCGATGCCGCTGTCGCCGCCGGTTACGACCGCGACCATACCCTCTAGTCGGCCAGAGCCCTTGTACCCGTCCCGGATATACTCCGGCCTGGGATTCATCTCGTGCTCAAGGCCCGGCTGCACGGACTGGTGCTGGGCAGGAACCGTCTTGGGTTTGCTGGAATCGCCGGTATCGGACATCACTTGCTCTCCGTTGCGGAAATCGCCGCGTCAACAGCCGAAGGAAAGCCCGCGTTCCGGGAACAAGTGCGCTGCCGTCGATGTTGACTGGGCACCCGCGGCAGCCTCACTCTCGCGGGCGGCGTTCCTCCGCTGGCGGCTCCTGTCGGCAGCGACGGGCTTCGCGCGGAAAGGAACGCAATACCGGCAAGTGCCGGATGGCAATCGGGTGGTCTGGAAAATGTTGATGAGAAAACTGACCATGCAGGACATCAACGCCTATCTCGACGGCGCTTTGAGCGACGAGGAGAGGCTTGAGATCGAAACAGTCCTCGCCCGTGACCCGGCTGCCCAGAGCATGGTGAACCGCTACCGCCGGCAGGTGGACGAGCTGCGTCGGATCTACGACCCCGTGATGGACGAGCCGGTGCCGGAGAACATGCTCTCCCTCCTGCGCAGCGGGTCTTCCAAGAACACGAAGGATTGACTGCCCCGGCCCGGGCGGGATCATGTTGTACGCGCCGCCCCTGCGGGCGGCAGGATGTCCGTTCCGCCCGACCTGATCACCCATGAAGAGACGAAGAAGCCGACGGCCGGCCGCGAAGCTGGTGCTTGGCCCCATCCTCCACGCCCGCGGCACCCAGGGTGACCGCTGGCGTGTGGCCGTCTGCGTCGTCATGGGCGGGGAGGAAGAACCGCCCGACCTTCAGGTGGAGGGCGTCGGCCTCCCGGTCCCTCCCCGGTTCCTGCACGATTGGGGAGAGGTCGACCGCACCGCCGGGCGTCTGCGGATGTGGCGCTATGACTTCGCCGTTCCGCGCGGACTTCTGGATGGCCGCGTCGCCTACGGTTTCCTGTACCAGGAGGAGCGCTGGCATTTCGCCGTGCCGGGCACGGCGGTGCCGACGCGCATCGCCTTCACCTCCTGCGGCGGGTCCGAGGACGAGTCGGAGATTCCCCGCCACGGCCTGTCCCGCAATGCCCGCTGGGCCCACCTTCTCGGCCGCCACCGGGCGGAGCCATACCATCTGCTGCTGATGGGCGGCGACCAGATCTATGCCGACGGGCTGTGGGAGCATGTGCCGGCACTGGCGGAGGTGGCGGCGCTCTCCCTGTCCCGTCGCCCTTCCGTGACCAGCCTGCCGGACGATCTGGACCTGCAGTTGGATGTCTGGTACCTGGCCACATACCGCTATACCTGGGGTCAGGCCGAAGCGGCGGCGGTGCTCGCCTCCGTCCCGAACTTCTGCATGTGGGACGACCACGACATCATCGACGGTTGGGGCAGCCACCCTGTGGAACTGCTGGACAGCCCCGCCTACCGCGCCATCCTTGCCGCTGCGACGCGGGCCTTCCGCCTGTTCCAGCTCGGCATTGCGGAGGACGACCCGGCGGAAACGGTCTGGGGCGCCGAACATGACGATGGCGATTACAGCCAGGGCCTGATCCTCAACGATGTCGGCGTGCTTGCCCCCGACCTGCGCAGCCGCCGCCGCCCCGACCGTGTCATGTCGGCCGGCACACGCGCGGCCTTGCCTGACTGGCTCGACCGCTTCCGGGAGTGCCGGCACCTGCTGGTCATGTCCAGCGTGCCGCTGGTGTTCCCCAGCTTCGGCCTGCTGGAGCGGGTGCTGAACTTCATTCCCGGACGCCAGCGGATCGAGGACGATCTGCGCGACCAGTGGCGGAGCCCGACCCATGCGGAGGAATGGAGCTGGTTCATCCGCCAGCTCGCCGCCTTCTCCCGTGAGACGCGCTGCCGCGTCACCATCCTGTCCGGGGAGGTTCATCTGGCCTCCGTCGGCGTGATCCGAGGTCTCGATCTGGAGATCTGGCAGCTCATCAGTTCCGGTATGGTGCATCCGGCCCCCTCCGACAGGCTGGTGCGCGGCATGGAGCGGCTTGCGGCCCGGCAGGAGCGTCTGTTCGACGGGCTGACGCTGGAGATGCCGGGCTTCCCGGAGACCGGGCGCAAGATGCTGCCGGCGCGGAACTGGCTCGCCCTGACCACCGGGCCGGACGGCGAACTGGTAGCCGAATGGAACGCCGAGGGCGCCCCGGCCACCTTCCGTCGCGTCATTACACGTATGTGAGCGCCCCCCTGGCGCGGCCGGAGGCACCGCGCCAGCATGGTGGGCCGCACCGTAGCCAGGGAGCAGACGCCCATGATCCAGGCCCTCGCCCTCATCCTGCTCTGTCAGCTCGCCGGGGAGGTTGCCGCCCGCGGCACCGGACTGCCGGTGCCCGGCCCGGTTATCGGGGCGCTGCTGCTGTTCGGCTGGCTGGCATGGCGCAAGGGTGTCTCGGACGGACTGGGCACCGCTGCCGACACGCTGCTGTCCAACCTGTCTCTGCTGTTCGTGCCGGCGGGCGTCGGCGTCATGATGCAGTTCGCCCGCATCGGGGAGGCATGGCCGGCCATCCTGGCTGCCCTGATTATCAGCACCTTCCTGACCGTTCTGGTCACCGCCAAGGTCTTCTGCCTCGTCGCCGGCAACCGGCCGACGGGCGGCGATGCCGGGGAGAGCCGGCCATGATCGGGGATCTGACGGAGGTCTGGGTCTATCTCAGCGCAAGCCCGCTGCTGTGGCTCACGGCGACGCTGGTATCCTATCTGCTCGCCCGCGCAGCGTTCGAGCGCACCGGCCGGCAGGCCTGGGCCAATCCGGTGGCCGGTTCCATCGCGATCCTGATCGTTCTACTGACAATGTCCGGCACCGATTACCCGACCTACTTCGACGGCGCGCAGTTCGTGCATTTCCTTCTCGGCCCGGCGACCGTGGCGCTCGCCGTTCCGCTCTGGCGCTACCGGGCGGAAGTGCGGCGGCATGCCCTGCCGCTCGGCTGCGCCCTGCTGGCGGGAGCCGTCACTGCGGCGGCGAGCGCCATCGCCACGGCCATGCTGCTGGGCGCTGATCGGGAGACGGTGCTGTCGCTGGCCCCGAAATCCGTGACGGCGCCCATCGCCATGGGCATTGCGGAACAGATCGGCGGACTGCCCTCCCTGACCGCCACGCTTGTGATCGCCACCGGCATCCTGGGCGCAGTCACCGGTCCCTGGCTGCTGCGCGTCGCCGGCATCCGGAGCCCCCAGGCTCAGGGAACGGCGCTCGGCACCGCCTCCCACGGGATCGGCACCGCCGCCGCCTTCCAGATGCATCCCCTGGCCGGCACCTTTTCCGGCATCGCCATGGCGCTGAACGGCTTCCTGACGGCGGTGCTCGTTCCACTGCTGGTCCGGCTGTTCGGAACCTGAAAACTCATGCCCACCAATGGCGGACAGGGGCTTCAGCCGCTCAGGGCCGGCGCAGCACCACCAGCATGCCAGGCACCGGCTGCCCACGGTCCCAGCGGGGAACCACATCCTCCAGCAGCTCGATCTCCAGACCGGCTGCGAGGGCGGCGGCGCGGACATGCCCCTCGCCATGGGCGTAGCGCCGCCCCTCATGCAGGAGATAGCCGTCGCCCTCCCCCCGCTCGCAGGTGAAGGCGACGCGGCCGCCCGATGTCAGCGCGCGGGCCGCGTTCTCCAGCACCGGAACGAGGTTGCCGATATAGACCATCACGTCGGCCGCGACGATCAGGTCCCAGGCCTCCGGCCCGGCCTGGAACGTCGCCACCAAGTCGCCCGCCGACAACTCGTCATAAATCCGGCGGGCACGCGCCTTCTCGACCATCCGGGGTGCCAGGTCCACCCCGGCCAGATGGCCGGCGAAGGGCCGCAGCTCAACGCCGGCCAGACCGGTTCCGCACCCGGCATCCAGAATGCGCAGCCCCGCCCCCGGCGTAAGCCCCAGCCGCTCCAGCGCCTGCCGCAGGGCCTGCGGCGCGCCGTATTTGAGCTTGCCAACCAGATCGGCATCGAACCGGTCGGCATACCGGTCGAACAGGGCGCGGACGAAGGCCGGCGTCAGCTCGCCGTCCGCTTGCGCCTCCAGCGCCTGGAGCATCGGGCCGGCGCCATAGGGGTCAGCCTCCTCATCCATCTCCAGCGCCGCACGGAAGGCGGTGCGGGCCTTCTCCGTTTCCGCAAGGCTCATCCAGGCACGTCCAAGCGCAACCAGCCCCCTGCCCCGGTCCGGCGAGTCCGGCTCCACCCGACGGAGCGCCGGCTCCAACAGCTCGGCCAGCGCCATCGGCTCACCGGCTGCGATGAAGACGTCCGCCAGCTCGACCAGGGCGGACAGGCTCGAATCCAGGAAGCGCGCTTCCCAGGCGTGCTCCAGCGCCGACGCGACGTCGCCCGTGCGCGCCAGCAGACGGGCCAGACGGCGGTGCGTGACGGCGTCGTCCGGCCGCCGCTCCAGCAGGGTGCGCGCGGCGGCCGCCGCCTCGGCAGTTCGTCCTGTGGCCTCCAGGCTGGCGGCAAGCCCGCGATGCCAGGCCACCCGTCCGGGATCGCCTTCGAGCGCACGGGCAAACCGCTCCGCCGCCTCGTTGAACCGGGCTTCGGCCGCCAGTATCTCCGCCATGGCGCCGTTGGCTTCCGGAAAGGCCGGGTCGAGCGCCAGCGCCCGCTCAAGATGGCGCGCGGCCGCCCCGGCATCGTCCTGGTCCAGGCTGTCATAGGCAGCCGCAAGAGCCGCTTCCGCCTGGGCAAGAGCCGTGTTGGCCGAGCCAGCGGGCAGGAAAGCTGAAATGTCTGTCACGGTGGGGAGCATCCATGCCGAATCAGCCCCTCCGACAGGGCCGGATGCGCCATATGAGGCAGTCCGGGCTGCTTCACAACTGCTGAAAATGGGGGTGATCGCATCCGGCCATGCCAAAGGCGCGGAGCATGGTTTCCGGCTGATTAACGCCCCTGCGCCGAGCCTTTCCGCCCTGTTCCAGAGGCATGGATGGCCGCGACAAAGGGGGGATCACCGGTGCTCCTACCTCTTTATCCAAGAACCGGGTTGACTCCCGGACCCCAAATCGGGAAAGGCTATGCAGCCGGCACATGGGTCCGGTGCTGATTCGAGGGAGATGAAGGAGCATGACGCAGAAGCGCCGCGCGCCCCTGTTCTCCCGTCTGCTCGGCTCCGCACTTGCCGCGGCGACGGCCGTGAGCCTGTTCGCCCTCCCGGCCCAGGCCACCGCTCCCCAGAAGAAGCCGCGGCCCACCACTGTGCAGTCCGCCGCCGATGGCTGCCTGGACGCGATCCTGGCAGCGGAGAAGGAGCTGTCCATTCCCGCCGGCCTGCTGCTGAGCGTCTCGCTGGTGGAAAGCGGGCAGAATGGTACGCCCGCTCCCTACGCTGTGAATGTTCAGGGCCGCTCCCTCTTCCCGAAGACGGAGCGTGAAGCGGCCTCGCATCTGCGGGACGATAAGGGCAAGCTGCGCCGCAACGTCTATGCCGGCTGCATGCAGCTCTCGGTCGCCCACCACAAGAACAGCTTCCGCCCGGTCGAGAAGATCGTGAACCCGGCGGAGAATGTTCGCTATGCCGCCCGTTATCTGGTGCGCCTGCGCCAGGAGACCGGAAGCTGGGCGGCCGCCGTCGCGCGCTACAATGGCGGCACCGGAGATCGGCGGCAGCATTACCAGTGCCAGGTGCACCGCCAGCTCGCCGCGCTCGGCGCTCCGTCGGCGGATCTGATCGACGGCCGGCGCTGCAAGGCGGACAAGGTGGTGGAGATCGCCCCGAAGACCCGCCGCGCCTTCCAGGTCGCCGCCGGCCTGCCGGTGAGCTGAGCCCCGTTTCCGGGCGGACGCCGTCCGAATCGTCTGATCCCTTTGATTTCGAATGCAGCCATGCCCGCGGAACCGTGGCGGTTCAGGACGGAATGGGCCAACTTGGCCGGCGATTGGCCTTCCGCCGCTGCCCGTTGCCCCAGGTTTCCGTAGATGACCGCATCGGCTTCCGCCGCCGACCAGCCGGCCCCCATCGGTCGCGCCATCATCAGCATGGCCACGGCGATCTTCCTGTTCGCCAGCATGAACGCGATGATCAAGTCGCTGGGCGACACCTATCCGGTGAACCAGATCATCTTTTTCCGCTCCGTCTTTGCGCTGGTGGTGATCTGGCCACTGATCGTCCGGGCCGGCGGGTTGAAGAGCCTGAAGACCACCAGACTCTGGGGCCATGCCTGGCGTGCAGGGGCCGGGGCGCTCGCTATGAGTTGCGGCTTCACGGCGCTTTCGCTGATGCCGCTGGCCAACGCCGCCGCCTTCAGCTTCACAGCCCCCTTCTTCGTTACGATCCTGGGCGTGCTGCTGCTGGGCGAAAAGGTCCGCTGGCGGCGGACTGTGGCGCTGATCGTCGGCTTTGCCGGCGTGTTGATCATGTTGCGACCGGACCGGACCTTCGCCGCCGGCGTTGCCGCGCTGGATGACGGCATGGCGCTCGGTGCGATCCTGGCGCTGACCGGCGCGTTCTTTGCCGCTTTGGCCATGATCAGCATCCGCCGCCTCTCCTCGACGGAGCCGAACACGACCATCGTCTTCTATTTCATGATGACGGCGGCAGTCGGCGGGGCCGCGTTCCTGCCCTACAACTTCGTCCTCCCTGTTTCCTGGACCGATCTGGCGCTGCTGATCTGCATCGGGCTGGTGGGCGGTCTGGCGCAGGTGCTGCTGACCAACGCCTACCGGAAGGCCCCCGTGGCGGTCGTGGCGCCTTTCGACTACACCGCCATGGTCTGGGCCACCATTTACGGCTTCGTGCTGTGGGGCGAGGTTCCGGACATCATGGTGATCGGGGGCGCCCTGATCGTGATCGGCAGCGGCGTCTATATCACCCTGCGCGAGATCAAGCTGGGCGGCGGACGTCCTGCACCAGTAAAGCTGCGGGCGGACCTGCCCTGAATCTGGAATTGAACCGATGAATTACCGCCACGCCTACCACGCCGGGAATGCGGCGGACGTGATGAAGCATGTGGTGCTGACCCTGATCCTGGAGCGGTTGAACGCCAAACCTGCCCCCTACTGCGTCCTCGATACCCATGCCGGCATCGGCCGCTACGACCTGGAAGGGACGGAGGCGCGCAAGACGGGAGAAGCCGACGCCGGCATCCGCCGTCTGCTGTCGGCGACCAACCTGCCGGCCGACCTCAAGGTCTATCTGGAAGCCGTGCGGCGCTGTCCCGACAACACGCCGGGCGAGCCGCTCCGCTGGTATCCCGGCTCCCCTCGACTGGCGCGCTCCATGATGCGGGCGGACGACCGGCTCATCCTGGCCGAGCTGCATGCCGAGGACGTCAGGACGCTGAAGGCGGAGTTCAGGGATGATCCCCAGGCGCAGGTCCACCACATGGATGGCTGGCTGGCGCTGAAGGCCCACCTGCCGCCGAAGCAGAAGCGCGGGCTGGTGCTGGTGGACCCGCCCTTCGAAGCGACCGATGAGTATGAGCGGCTGGTACAGGGGCTCCGCCTCGCCCATGGCCGCTGGTCAACCGGCATCTATGCCCTGTGGTATCCGATCAAGGACCGCGCTGCCGTCTGGAACCTGCATCAGGCACTGGAGAACAGCGGCCTTCCCCGCATCCTGGCTGCCGAGTACAGCTGGGCGGATGAGGACCGGGTTGAGCGGATGGTGGGCTGCGGGATGATCGTAGTGAATCCGCCCTGGCAGCTCGACGACCGTCTGCGGACGGTGCTGCCGGCCCTTCAGAGCGCGATGAGCACCGGCAAGGGCGGCTGGCGGGTGGAATGGATCGCCCCTGAATAGGGGGACGCCGCAAGGGCGGGACTTTGCTTCGTCCCGCCCCGGTGGCGCTTCACAGCCTTCAGGCGGCGGGGCGCTGCATCTCCGCCGAGTCCTGCACGGCGTCGGAAGCAACGGCGCTGCCGCGTTCGGTGATCCGGCGCATGGCGCTTCCGGCCGCCTTGGTCATCAGGTCCGATACGCGCATGGAATTCTGGAGCAGCTGGTCCATCTCCTCCCGCGCCGTGTCAATCTGCGACAGCATGATGTCCTGCGGGGAACGGATCTGCAGGGGAGTCTGCAGCTTTTCGGTCCAGCGCTGCATGGCGGACTGGCTGTAGCCCATCCATTCCTGCCAGGCGGTCCGCATGCCCTCGGCCATGATCGCCTGGGCCTGCAGGAAGGCCTCCATGTTGCCGGCGGTGGACGCGCTCAGCGAACGCGCGGAGTCGCTGCCCACCTTGGCCGCGGCTTCGGCTGCACCGGCTCCATCCGCCGTCCGGGCGATGCGGGCCAGCTCGGTGGCGGCCTGCTGAGTTGCAGTGCGGGAGTCGTTCTTCGTCGAAGTCGTCTCGGTCGCCATGTCGCCTCTCCTCATAATTACAGCTGATCACGCCGCATTTTAAGTAATGACGTGTCGCTGATTGGGCCATCGCGGCGCGCTTTTGTTAGCATGTGCAGCGATGGCCTGGGAGGGATAAAGACAAGACGGTTCCGCCGCCGACGCAGTTACTTAGAAGTACCGCATTAGGCTAGCAGCTATCCGAGTTCTTCACCTGTGTCCGACGCGGTCGCCCATGTAGGACGGCGGATCGCTCGCCGGGAACGAGAGTTCGGAGGCTTGCTCCACATCATCCTCTTCCGGCACGTTTCCGCGCCCCTGCTGCGCCGACGGGTGCGGGCCGGAAAGGACTTCCGCCACATCCTCGCGGTTGCGCATGGAACCACCGCCCATTCGCCCGCCCAGCTCGGCGGTCGTGAAGTCGTCGCGCTCGAAATCCTCATACCGGCCGGGATCGAAGCGGCCGAACTCATCGTCGGCGTGGCCGCGCCCCATGGCCTGATAGGCCGGGCAATGACCGGTCACGGCGCGGGTCAGCAGGACGCCGCCGGCCAGCGCCATGAGGGTTCCCGCTGCCCGTCCGCGGTCCAGCCCCAGCAGCAGCAGCGCACCGCCGATCCCCCCCGTGACGATTCTCTCCGTCGGCCCGACATTCACGGGACCGAAGGGCAGGGTCTGGCTGATCATTGATCGGGAGTCGCTCACTTGGGTCTGCTCCGCTGACTGTTCATGTCCTGCCGGGAAAACAGGCCGGGCGCGCACACGGTTCCCGGCTCGCGATCCGCCCCGGCAACAGGACGGGGGCGCTTACAATTTTTATGAAACTCGATCATGCTATCCGAAAGAGTGGGCGGGCCGTCCTGGGCTGCCCGCATCGGCAAGGGGAGCAGAGGATGCGTGGTCAACAGCGGCCGTTCATGGCGGAATTGCAGCGCGCGAACCGGGTCCAGGCCATACGGCCCGACGCGACCGCCGCCGCTACGGCCCTGCCCTCCACTCCCGTCCTGCCGGCGCCGGGTGCGGCGCCGGCCGACCAGGCCGCGGTCCTTCTCGCCATCGACGCGCTGGGCTCCAAGCTTGACCGGTTTCTCAGCCACGACAGAACCCAGATCGACCAGATTCAGGTGGAGATCGCCGACATCGCCGGCCGGATCAAGGCGACCAAGCTGGAAATGGCGCAGCTCCGCCATCCCCTGGCGCAGGACGATAAGTTCCTGGAAGCGAGCGAACAGCTCAACGCCGTGGTCCGCTCCACCGAGCAGGCCACGAACGTCATCATCAGCGCCGCCGAGGAAATCGAGGAGATCGTCAGCGAGGTACGGGCTCAGCTTCCCGAGGGCTACCAGAATTCCCGCCTGAAGGACCTCAATGAAGTTACGCTGCGCATCTTCGAAGCCTGCAATTTCCAGGACCTGACCGGACAGCGCATCACCAAGGTGGTCCAGGCGCTCTCCTTCATCGAGGAGCGAGTGGAAGCCATGATGGGCGTCTGGAACAGGAAGGAGTTCGAGACCCTGCCCCTGCCCCCGACGACCGACCGTGTGGATGAGGGTCTTCAGCTCCACGGACCGGCAATGGCTGCCGACACAATCTCCCAGTCGGATATCGACGCCCTGTTCGACTAAAGCGGATTCCGATCAGGCTAACTTGCCTGATCGGATGAGGATTCGCCCCGACGCAAGAACGTCAGGCCGGTTTCCGGTTTCAGTTGATCGGAAGCCGGTCCGGGAACTGTTCAGAGGTCAGGACGCAGACCGCTACGGGCGGCCATGACGGCGACCTGGGTCCGGTTCGCGGCACCCAGCTTCTGCATCATCGCCCGGACATGCACCTTCACGGTGCCCTCCAGCACGCCGATCTTCCGTGCGATCTCCTTGTTCGAACAGCCGGACAGGATCAGCGAGAATATCTCCCGCTGGCGCGCGGTCAGCCGATCCAGCGGGGCCACGGGGCAGGCTTCCTCCCGCGAAATCATCCGCCCCTTGCTGATCAGCCAGCTTGGCAGGGGCACATGATCTCCGCCGGACAGGATCAGCCCCACTGTGTGCTCCAGAACGGCGCCGGGATCGGTCTTCAGCAGAAAGGCCCTGGCGCCGGCAGAAAGGCAGGCGAGCGCAGCCGCCGGGTCCGCCGTGGAGCTTGTCACGATCACAGGCGCGGAAAATGCATCGTTGAGGCGGCGCACCGCCACATGCGCAGTGGCAGGGTACAGGTCGATGTCCAGGACGATCAGATCGACCTTCCCCGCACCATCGGCGAGGATAAGAGCTTCGTCCACCGTGGCTGCCTGATATGCCGAACCGCCTGGATGGCGCGACTGCAGGGACAATGCGAGGCCATGCCGAACCATGGCCTGCGGATCGACAATCAGGAAGCGTCGGCGGTTTGCCGCCCTGTCCTCCCCCGACCTGCCGACGACGCGCCCGCGGTCGATGACGGCCGGTCCCCACCCGGTGTCGAGCCGCAGCCCGGTCATTTGCATTGCCGTCATCCCGATATCTCCGAACAGGGGGAACCCCGGATGCGGGGTCGCGCAGAGGTTACTTATTTCGCGCAGGCCCCAACGGATATATTCTGCGCACCAATGGAAATGATGGCAAGGCAATCCTGGCCGTGTGTTGAAATTTCGGGTAGGTTATCACTTGAACTCGCTCCTTTGATACTGGCATCCACAATTGTCAGAGCGGGGTTCCCGAAGCCGAGACACGCTCATTGTTTTCCGAATAATCGCGTAAAATTCTTTATATTTGGACATCCATGACCGCCCGATCCGTCATCATCATCGACCATGATCAACTCTTCACAGCAGCGCTGTCGGCCCTGCTGGAGCGGGACGGGTTCGTTGTCCAGGGTTCCTTTTCCGAAGAGGCTGCGGCCAGCGCCGCCATGGCGGCCGGATTGGAACCGCAGCTCCTGATTGTCGATCCGGCGGGAATGTCAGGACGCGGCATGCAGATGGCGCCACGGACCGACATGCTGCGTCAGCTCCGCGCCATGGCACCGGAGAGTGCGCTGGTGGTGCTGTCGGAGGATGTGTCGGAAGAGGCTGTACGGGACAGCCTGGCCATGGAAGCCGACGGCCACCTCGGCAAGGGCATGGAACCCGCAGCGCTACGGCACGCGCTGAGCCTGATCTCTCTCGGCCAGTGCGTCTACCCGCCAAGCGCATTCGCCCTGCTTGGGGGCGGGCCCTCCGCCGTTCATGGAAGTCTCCAGGACATCTCGCCGCGGGAAAGGCAGATCCTGGCCTGCCTGCTCGCCGGCCTGTCCAACAAGGCCATTGCCATCCGGCTACAGGTCACGGAGTCGACCGTGAAAATGCATTTCAAGAATGTGCTTCGTAAAATTCGCGCCGCCAACCGGACGCAGGCGGCCGTCTGGGCCCTTGAACACGGCATCCGCCCGATGGGCTGAGTTCGCTGTCCGTGCGCCCCTGTCCTTGGGGGCAAAGAAAAAAAGGGGCGCCGGTGACGGCGCCCCTTTCCTGAGTCGATCTTCGCCTTACGGGAAGATGATGACGCCGCGACGATTCGACGGCTCACGCACGCCGTCCGGAGTCGGGACCAGCAGATCGTTCTCACCGCGGCCGGCGATGTCGACCTGACCGGTCGGCATGCCCTGGGAAATCAGGTACTCCCGCACCGCCTCGGCGCGGCGGACGGACAGACGCTGATTGTAGTCGGCCGGGCCGGACGTGTCGGCATGGCCGATCACCTCGATCGCCGTGACGCTGCCCTGGCGGGCATTCTCGACGACGTTGGACAGCACTTCACGGGCGTCCGCGGTCAGCTCGGAGCTGTCCCAATCGAAGAACACGGTGAAGTTTCGGGTCACAGGCGCCGGAGCCGGAGCCGGAGCCGGAGCCGGCTGGGCCGCAGGCTGCGGAGCGGGCTGGGTGACCGGCGGCGGGGGCGGCGGCGGAGCCGAACCGAACACCCAGCGCACGCCCGCCAGCACGGAGTGGTTCTGGTAGTCTTCCTCGAACCCGGTCCCGGCCGTGGTCGTGTAGCTGAGGCCGTTGCTGTCGATGAAGCGATAGCCCAGCGTCAGGTCCAGGTTCGGGGTGACGGAATAGATGAGACCGGCATGGGCCTGATAGGCGAAGGCGCTGTCCTTGTCGTCCACGAACTGGCCGGCGCTGAACACCGGGCCGACATTGTCGTATTCGAGCGTCACAACGCCGGCGCCGATGCCCAGATACGGGCGGATCGGGGAACCGGTGTCGAACTCATAGGTCGCCGTCGCCATATAGGTATAGGCGTTCAGGTCGCCGTCGCCGCCGACGCGGTTCACGCCGCCCGTGATGTCGCCGACCGTATGGTCGCTATAGCTGAACTCCAGGCCGAAGCGCAGGCCGTTGCCCATGCGGTAGCCGGCCTCGACCAGACCGGTCCAGTCCTCGTCGAAGCCGACATTGTTCTCGACCGGCCCTGCAAGCGAGAAGCTGTTCAGCCAGCTCACCCCGGTCTGGGCGCCGACATAGAAGCCTTCGCTGATGGTGGAGGACTGCTGGGCGAATGACGTCGCCGGCATGGCGAGCGCCGCGGCGCTGACCAGCAACATGTGGCGGAATTTCATCGTTTTAACCTTTCTCCTTATGGGCCCGAAGGCCGCTCCCGGTGATAACCGACCGTTTTCTGGTGCCGGCCCCTCCGGGGTTGGTCCCGGAGGTACACCGGCCGACGGTGTCGGCTCAGTTATAAGAAACGCTTGCCAAGGCAAGCTGGCAACTTTGTGGCACCACGAAAGGATTTTAATCGGGACACAAGGCGCTGCCAGGGAAACGACAACATCACATAGGTGGGTTGCAGCCGTCAGGCCGCAAGTCGAAGAGCCTGCCGGGCTGCACGCACGGCATCGGTCGCATCCGGGAACAGACGCCCGTGAAGGCCGCCGAGCGAAGGATGGGCCGCGTGGAATACCATCCCGCCGTGCTCATCAACGACGAGACCGACCGCCTCGTCCTCGATTTCGATGACGTAGCTGTCCTTACGCTGCATTCTATACATCCTTGGCAACAACGGAACGCGGCTGGGCCGCCGCAATGATCTCTGCACCGCAGGACTTTGCGTCCGCAGCCAGTGCCCATCTACATCCCGAGGCCGGCGGGAATCCATGCGCCTTAGGTCCACTTCCCCTCCGCACTTAGCAATACGGATGTGCCGAACAGGGGAAGCGGGCTTGCGTTCCCCCTGCCATCCGGGGGATACGCGGACCGACCATCCTCGATGGCCCCCGTCTCCAGGTCACCGAACCCAGGATAGACCGTTTTGCCAGATACCCTGTCCCATCCCTACCCGCAGGCGCCGGCCGAGTCCCGGCTGTTGCAGGTCGCATCCGGCGTCTTTTGGATGCGCCAGCCCCTGCCTTTCGCGCTGAACCATGTAAATCTCTGGCTTCTGCGCGGCGATGATGGCTGGACGATCGTGGACACCGGCATCGCTGGAAGCCGCGGCCGCGCCCAGTGGGAGCATGTCTTCTCCACCGGACTGGACGGGCTGCCGGTCGAGCGGCTGGTCGTCACCCACTACCATCCGGACCATGCCGGTCTGGCCGACTGGATCGTCCGCCGGTTCGATGTCCCGCTGCATATGACCCAGGCCGAATGGCTGATGGCGCGCCTGCTGCACCAGGACCGGACGTCCGATCTTGCCGCCGCCTTCGAGCGGTTCTACCGCAATGCGGGTCTGACCGGGGCTGAACTCACATCGATGCTGGAGCGGGGCAACGCCTACCCCCGCGGGGTTCCAGCGGTGCCGGCGGCCTATCACCGCATCCGCCATGGCGACCAGATGCGGATCGGCGGGCGAGACTGGCGGGTGATCGGCGGCGGCGGGCACTCGCCGGAGCATGCCGCCCTGTACTGTCCCGAGCTGGAGCTTCTGATTTCCGGCGATCAGGTGCTGCCCCGGATCAGCCCGAATGTCAGCGTGTGGCCATTGGAACCGGAAGCCGATCCGCTGTCCGACTTCCTCAACGGTCTGGATCGCCTACGCGGCCTGCCGGAAAGGACGCTGGTTCTCCCGTCCCACGGGTTGCCGTTCCACGGGCTGGAAAGCCGGTTGGACGCCCTGGCGGCGCACCATGCGGAACGGCTGGAGGAGACGGTGGGCCACTGTGCCGCACGGCCGCGGTCGGGAGCGGAGATCATGCACCTCCTGTTCCCCCGTGCCCTGGACACGCACCAGACGAGCTTCGCGCTGGGAGAGGCGCTGGCCCATCTGCATCATCTTGTCCGCCTGAGGCGCATGACCGTTGAAACGGCCGGGGATGGAATACACCGCTTCCGGGCGGGCTGACGCCATCGGCCCTTATTCCTCCACCGGTTCCGGCTGGAACTCGCGGGCGTTGTACAGCATCGCCATGGCAATGGTCTTCTCTGTGTTGGGGTCCGCGACGCGGCGCAGGCGGACATGCTGGTGCCCCATCCCGTCCCGGCTCATCCCGACGACTTCCCAGACTCCGGCGCCCGTTTTGCGGAACCGCTGCCCGATCCGGACATCCTGTCGGCCGTGTCTGCGCGTGACCTGCATCTGAATACTTCCCTGTCGGCGTAGTGCGACCATCCCGTTCGGAGATCGCTTTGGGAGAATGCCTCTGCTCCCTGCAAAAAGAACAACACCATTAGGAGGGGGGTTCCGGCCGGTCGGGAACGCATGATGCTGCACTGCGTTATTGCAGCTATGAAACACAATCTGGATATCCTGGCAGTCGCCGTGCAGCTTGTCCGCGAGCTGGGTGAGGATGCCGTGACCCATTCCCGGAACCGGCTCGTGGAGCTGATTGCCGTCAACCATCACCGTGGCGCGACTTTCTGGCGTCAGGTCATGCAGGCCTGTGAATCAGAACTGGCCCGAACGCGCGCCGTCATGCCGAACACGGCGGCGCTGGCCCGCGATCCGGGTGATCTTTCCCTTCCGCCGTCCGTCCGGTAGCGGCGGCCCGGCTCAGCGGGCGGGGCCCGACTCCCCGGAACCGCTGGCGGCCACCTGCAACGTCTGCAGGGGCCGGTCGCACCGGGGCAGCGACGCAACCTGCACGCCCTGCTCCGGTGCTGAGAGCCTCTGGCCGAGTTCGGCCGAGGTCAGGGTCAGCGCCTTCTCTGCAAGCGGCACATAGGCCGCACAGAAGACCGGATTGCTGAGCGCGATGGCGCGGCGCGAGATTTCGTTCGCAAGGCTTGTGCGATAGCTGTCGAACAGCTTCGTGGCGCTGCCCTTGCCGACGCGCTTGAAATGCGCGATCAGCGCCTTCTCCCAGGCGCGAATCGCCGTCTGGTGTTGATCGGTGAACTGACGGTAGCGGGCAAAGAGGGACAGCTGTCCCGCAGGCGCGCTTTCCTGGCAGGTCAGGCCGATCACCATGAGTTCGGTATGCAGTCGGATCGCCTCTTCGGCCTCGGCCTCGGCTTCCGTGAAGCAGACAGGCTTCGCCAGGGCCGGCGCGGCCAGCATCATCAGGCCAAGCAGTGGGAGGGCGGTCGCAAAGCGGCGGCGCATACGAAGTGGCTCCGGCATAAAAGACGTATCGCTGAAATTTCGGTTAGTGTGCCCGAAGGACGGGTCGTTCCGCAATATGGCCCTGACGGTCGCGAGCTGTGACGATAATGTGTCAGAACGTGGCGCTGTTTGCTGCTCCGCAAACGGCTGATATCCACGCCGTTCGAGCAGCAGGCGGGCAGAGCATGGACCGGATCGGAATCGATTTGGGCGGAACCAAGATCGAAGGCGTCGTCCTGGACTCCGTTGGTACAGAAACGGCCCGCCGCCGTATCGCGACTCCCCGTGGCGACTATGCGGGCACCATCGCCGCCATCACCGATCTGGTCCGGACCCTCGAATCGGAAGCCGGGGCTGCCGGGGCGAGCGTCGGCATCGGCATGCCGGGCACTTTGTCTCCCCGCACCGGACTGGTGAAGAACGCCAATTCCACCTGGCTGAACGGCCGACCCCTGGACAAGGATCTGGAGCGGGCGCTGGACAGGCCGGTGCGGCTGCAGAACGACGCCAACTGCTTTGCCGTATCCGAGGCCACCGACGGCGCCGCAGCAGGGGCCGCCACTGTGTTCGGCGTCATCATCGGCACCGGCTGCGGCGGCGGCATCGTCGTGGACGGGAAAGTTCTTACCGGACGCAATGCCATCGCCGGCGAATGGGGCCACAATCCCCTCCCCTGGCCGGACGGATCGGAATGGCCCGGACCGGAATGCTATTGCGGCCGCCGCGGATGCATCGAACTGTGGGCGTCAGGTTCCGGATTTACTGCCGACCACGCCCGTAGAACCGGCCAGGAGCTTTCCAGCCCGGAGATCGTGGCCCTCGCGGCGGCGGGGGATGATGCCGCCGCGGCCAGTCTGGAGCTGTATGCGGACCGGCTGGCCCGCGGGCTGGCCGGAATCGTGAACGTGCTGGACCCCGACATCATCGTGCTGGGCGGCGGCATGTCCAATGTCGACCGTCTTTATGAACTTCTGCCGGAGCGCCTGTCGAACTGGTGTTTCTCCGATGGAGTCGACACGCCGATTCGCCGTGCGATGCATGGCGACTCCAGCGGCGTACGCGGAGCCGCGTGGCTTTGGAACGACTAGCCAGGACTGGGCGGCAGGCCTCAAGGCTAGCTCGAATGTTTTAAAATCGGCTCCAGAACTGGTGTTTCTTCGAAAAGCGCGCAGAAGCATCCTTTAAAAGACGCCTGCACTACTGCGAACGTCTGGAATCTAATCGCTGGCGCAGCGGTTTACACCTTGAGCGGAGCCTCCACCTATCCATTCGGCATAGACGTAATGGCTTAAAAATCACCGACTTAGCGGTCCTGTGCGCTTTTCAGGCGAATTTTTCCGTATATCGCGATTCTTGCTCTGGCATTTCGGTCCGGTTTCGCCAATATGGGCGATGTAAACCCTGTCATCCCCCTCCGCAGTTCGTTGCGCCGCCGATGCGGCAACCGCGCGCGCTGGATGAGGGTCTTTCAAAAACGGCGACCGCGCGTCATGACGCAAGAGCCTCTCTGGCAACCGAGTGACATCTTGACTGCTGAATCTGAAAACGAATCCGGTACGCCGAAGCGCCGGGGCCGCATTCCACAGTCCGCCTGGCCGCAGATTCTGGAGCGCTACAAGTCTGGCGCGACATTGTCTGCGATCGCACGCGAGTTCGATTGTACGCCAAGCGCGATCAGCTACATCGTGCGGAAGGCGGAAAAGAACGACGCCGCGCCGGAGGCCGATGCAGGCGAGACTTTGGAACAGGCGCCGGTCGTGACGGCTCCCGCACCTGCAATCGCGCCGGTTGCCGAAGCTGCCGCACCCGTCGAAGCCCCCGCTTCCCCTGTTCCGGAGCAGGCCCGCGAGGGCCAGCCGCGCCGGGAAGGCCGGGAAGGCCGTAACCGCCTGGAGATCGGAGGACGTCCGCCGCGTCAGCCTGATGCCGGCGAGCAGCCCGAGGATCGGCAGGAACGCGGCGACCGTCCGGAACGTGGCGACCGCCCCGATCGGAGTCCGCGGTTCGGTCAGGGCCGCCCCGAACGCGGGGATCGCAACAACCGCGACCGCGGCGGCATGGACCGTCCGGAGCGTCTCGGCGCCGACCGGCTCGGCATGGACCGTCCGGAGCGTCAGCCGATGCCGCCGCGCCAGGAGCGGACCGAGCGGTTCGAGACGTTCGAACAGCCGGATCGGTTCAGCGGGGAGCAGGCGTATCCCTATCACCGGCAGCGGACCAACGCCGCCCGGCAGGAAGCTCAGGAAACCCCGGCCCAGCCGGCGGATGAGCGGATGGAGGCTACTGCCAAGGTCTGTGCCGATCTGTACCGCGCCTGGCGCGCCGCTCCGGGTGAAGAGGGCATGCAGGCTCTGGCCGATGCGCTGCACGAGATGCGCAAGGTCATCGCCCGTATGGAGATCGATATGTCGGCCAGCCGCAGGGATGAGCAGCGTCCGATTCCCGTGCAGCAGTACCGCAATCAGCGTCCGCCGCAACAGCCCCGCGGCTGATCGGTCCCGGACCCTGGTGAAGGACGGCCCCGCCTGCTTGGCGGGGCCGTTTCCATTTGAACGCCGGATAAGACGGGGTCAGTAGCGCAGCGTCGCCGCCATTGGCGAATCGGCCGGCATCTGCTCCGCCGGAAGCTCATAGACGCGGCCGTCGGTCGTGAACACCCGGCCAGCCGCAAACTCCATCATCTCCCGGTCGCCGTCCTGGCGGCCGTGATGGATGACGGCGCGGTTGGAATCCTCCAGCCAGCGTCCCCAGCATTCAGCCCCTTGCCGTAGGAACAGCCTGTCCACGCGACCGCTGAAGGCCGCTTCGATGATCTGCGCAGGTTCAGCAATTCCTCGGCCTGAGCCGTCGCCGGCCAGCATCCGATAGCGGTCCAGGCTGTCCGACCGTCCTTGCTCGAACATCGGGCGTACGCATTCATAGGCGACCTTGTGCAGCTCCTCCTCCGACATGCTGTCGGGGTGGGTCTGGATCACCGGCTGCACCAGATTGGGATAGCGGTTGGCCATCTTGTAGCGCCCGGCCACCCGCTCGTCGGCAGCCACGACCAGCGGCGTTCCGCTGCCGCCCAGCCACTGGTCCATGGCGTGGGCGAGCTGGGTCGTATACTGCCCCAGCTCATCGTTGCTGACCTGTTGCTGGCTGCCGCTCTGCGCATAGGCCACGGTGTCGCTGGCATTGGCGGTGGTCGGCTTCTGAGTGGTGCCGTCGTCAGGCCGCGTGCCCGACTCGCCCATCCGGTCCAGGACCGTGAACAGATTCTCCGTCCCGCGCGGAAGCCGCTCGATCGGCACCTCCGTCATGCCGAACCGGCTGCCCTCGTAGAGCCGCGCCTGCTTCATGGTCACGGCCAGCAGCACGAAATGCCCGTCTGCGGCCAGAACCGGCAGCAGCGGCCGGACATGGAACCGGTCATCCACGAACAGCGCCTCGGGCACCTCGATCGGCACCTTGTGCACGATGGACCGGCGTGGGTTCAGGAAGACGGCAAGCCCGTGGGACTGGTGCCGCCAATAGGCGCCGTCATCCACGAGGTCGTAGCCGGGCTTCAGCATGTTCATCGCATCGGTGCTGCGCATGCCCTTCTGCTCAAGTTGGCCGCGGGCCTCGTTCAGCAGGTTGCGCAGGCGGGTCGAGTCCTGTGCGATCTCCCGCCCGGCCACATGGGTCGGCAGGAACGCGGACACGGCCGGCGTGGTCGTGTCCGCCAGGAGTGTGGTCAGGTCGTCGCGGGTGAGCATGGTTTTTATCGCCCGTGTTGGCTTGTGGGTCGCACCTGAAAGGTCGAACCCTGCCAACCGCACCATTCCCCGCCCGGTTCCCACCGAGGCTGACGAAGACCCGGATCAGGCGGTGATCGCCGCGCCGACGACGAACCAGGCGTACAGGGTGGTGAAGAGCCCCGTGATGGCAAGGAACTCGCTCAGCAAGACCCAGCGCTGGCGGGAGCGGCGGCGGGTACCGAGGGCAAGGTCGACCATGTCATCCTCCTAGATGATGTTGCGCATCTGTTCTTCCAGGAGAATGTGGGAACGGAATGAGAACGGCAAGTGCTTAGTTGCCGTTACGTTCTCGTCCGTTCCCGCCGTGTTCTAGCCGCAACAGTCAGGTCGCGGTCATACAGGCAGCACAGCACGGGGCGGGGCCGGCTTGGCCCCGCCCTGTTCGGCCGGTCAGCGCTTGGCCGTCTGCTGCATGTGCGGGTTCTCGATACGGGACAGGAAGTCCTTCGTGATCACCCCGATGTTCTGCTCGACCCAGGAGGCCATCTGCTCCTCTTCGCGCAGGCTCTCCTCGGCGAGGCGGGCGATTTCCATCTCGCCGGCGGTCTCGGCCGTGGCTTTCAGGATCTTGTAGTTCACGATCTCATAATGCTCGAACGTGTAGTTCGAGATCACGTCCTTGACCGCCTCGTCGCCGGCGAAGGTGTTCATCATCGCCTGGAGGTTGGAGGACAGCTTCGCCATCCCGGTCTTCAGAGAGGAGGTGTCGGTGCCCAGCCGCTGCAGGGCGGTCTCAATGCGCTCCGCCTGGCGCTCCGTCTCGGCGCGGTGGCTGCGCAGCCGGGCGGTCATCTCCGGATAGTTCTCAAGCCGCTCGATCTGGCGGTCCATGATGCTGATCGCCTGCTGCTCCATGGCATAGGCGTCGCGGAGATAGTCGATCAAGGTTTCTTGAACATTGGCCATGGGGCCTGCCTCCTTCGCGTCGTTTGGAACCGGTGGCAATCAAGCCACCGTCCGCACCGCAACATTTGGAAGCCAGGATCGTCCCGATGACGGTGTTGTGACGAAGTGAGTTGAGCGGAGGAATCTTCAGTCCCCCAGCCCCCTGCTCCAGCCGGCGGGGCGCCCGTACCGCCTGTCGATCCGGTCCGCCGTGCCGTCCGCGATCACGCTGTCCAGGGCCGCCTGCATGCGGGCCACCAGATCCCGGTCCATTTCCTTGTTGCAGGCCAGCCCGCCGGTCGAGGACCGCAGCCGGTAGACCATGCGCACGGGCACCCGCTCCTTGCGGGCATGGTAGGCGCCGGTCCAGATGCCGGCGGCATAGAGGTCGACCTCGCCCCGCGCCAGCCGTCCCAGGTTTCCAAAGCCTGCCTGGGTGTCCAGATCCAGGCCGCCGATCTGTTCGGATAGCTTTCTGAGATGGGCCTCGATCCCGCTGGATTGCTGGACCGTGATCCGCAACCCGCGCAGATCTTCAGGAGTCTCCACCTTGCCGGTCCAGTCGGCACGCGCGAACAGGACCCATCCGCCCTCGGTCAATGGAGCGACCCATTGGAAGCCGGGCCGCCGCTCCTCCGTGATGTTCGTAAGATAGACGCAGGCCCGCGGATCGGTCTGTGCAAGCCCGAAGGCGTCCGTCCAGGGCAGGACCCGGACCTTATAGTCCAGCCCGGCCCGTTGCATCAAATGGACCACCTTCTCATGGGCCACGCCGACGAACCTGCCCGTTTCCGGATCGGTGAAATTCGCCGGCGGGTTCTCCTCCGTCGCCAGGATCAGCCGCGGCGGCGCTTCCGCCAGCGCGTCGGCGCCGACGATCCACAGGGCCAGGATGAGGAGCAACGGGGAGCAGCGCATCGCCTGTAACTCGAAAATGGCACACTATGGTATGTCAATGCGGCCGCGCTGTACAGCTACTCCGGGCATGTCGGCTGCGCCTCACTCCCACTCGATGGTGCCGGGCGGCTTGCTGGTGATGTCGTAGGTGACCCGGTTGATGCCGCGCACCTCATTGATGATGCGGGTGGCGACGCGGCCCAGGAAGCCGTGGTCGAACGGATAATAGTCCGCCGTCATCCCGTCCACGCTGGTCACGGCGCGCAGCGCGCAGGCGTAGTCATAGGTGCGGTGGTCGCCCATGACGCCCACGGTCCGCACCGGCAGCAGCACGGCGAAGGCCTGCCAGATGGCGTCGTACAGGCCGGCGGCACGGATCTCCTCCAGATAGATGCTGTCCGCCTTGCGTAGGATTTCCAGCTTCTCGCGCGTGATCTCGCCCGGCACGCGGATGGCGAGCCCCGGCCCTGGGAACGGGTGGCGGCCGACAAAGCTGTGCGGCAGGCCCAGCTCACGGCCCAGCGCCCGGACCTCGTCCTTGAACAGCTCGCGCAGCGGTTCCACCAGCTTCAGCTTCATCCGCTCCGGCAGGCCGCCGACATTGTGGTGCGACTTGATGGTGACGCTGGGGCCGCCGGTGAAGCTCACGCTCTCGATCACGTCGGGATAGAGCGTGCCCTGGGCCAGGAACCCGGCCCCGCCGACCTTCGCGGCCTCCTTGTCGAACACCTCGATGAACAGGCGGCCGATGATCTTGCGCTTCTGCTCCGGGTCCGACACCCCCTCCAGCTCGCCCAGGAACAGGTCGGAGGCGTCCACATGCACCAGCGGGATGTTGTAATGGTCGCGGAACAGGGTCACCACCTGCTCCGCCTCGCCGGTCCGCATCAGCCCGGTATCGACGAAGATGCAGGTGAGCTGGTCGCCGATCGCCTCATGGATCAGCACGGCGGCGACGGAGCTGTCGACGCCGCCGGACAGGCCGCAGATCACCTTGGACTCGCCGACCTGCGCCCGGATGCGGTCCACCGCCTCCTGCCGGAAGGCCGCCATGGACCAGTCGCCCGCCAGCCCGGCCACGCCGAACAGGAAATTGCGGATCAGCGCGTCGCCATGGGGCGTGTGCACGACTTCGGGATGGAACTGCACGCCGTAGAAGCGGCGGGTATCGTCGGCGATGATGGCATAGGGGGCGCCTTCGCTCTGCGCCACGATGCGGAAGCCCTCGGGCAGCCTGGTGACCCGGTCGCCATGGGACATCCAGACCTGCTCGCGCGCCCCCACCTGCCAGATGCCCTCGAACAGGGCGCAGTCCTCTTTCACATCCACATAGGCCCGGCCGAATTCGCGGGTCTCGCCCGGCTCCACCTTGCCGCCGAGCTGCTCGCACATGGTCTGCTGGCCGTAGCAGATGCCCAGCACCGGCACGCCCAGCGTCCAGACGCTGTCATGCGCGCGGGGGGAACTCTCCTCCGTCACGCTGGCCGGCCCGCCGGACAGGATCACCGCCCGCGGCCCGAAGGCGCGGATACGGTCCTCATCGGCGTTGAAGGGATGGATTTCGCAATAGACCCCGGCCTCGCGCACCCGGCGGGCGATGAGCTGCGTGACCTGCGAACCGAAGTCCAGGATCAGGACGCGGTCATTATGGAGGGCGGCGGAGGCGGTGGTGGGAGCGGCCATGGCGCACTGTTCCTGAGCGGGGTCGGAAAGTGCGCCGCAACCTAGCCCAGCCCCACGCCTGCGGCAAGCGCAAGGGCTCCCCATCCAGCGCGGGGCGGCCCAGCGCAGGGCGGCAACTCAGCCCTATTCCTTGGTGCTGATGACGGTATAGCGCGCCGGGTGCGACAGGCTGATGGTGGGATTTTCCCGCTCCAGCTTCTTGTCCTTGCGGATGTTGACCCGTCCGCGCTCATCCGCCTTGATCACCCGCTCTCCCGCCTTGGAGGCCAGCGTGGCCGTGCAGTCCGGTCCGCACTGGACCCGCAGGGTCTTGGCCGACGGCACGACGAAGGCGAAGACACCAGCCTCCTTCTCGATCACCCCGTCCACCTGTTTGAAGGCGGCGAGAACGTCGGAATAGGCGAAGGCCTTGGGATCGGTCAGCTTCATGCCGACCTGGATGCGCATGTCGAATTCCTTCGGGTCCTGGTTCACCTGCACCACGGCCCGCTCATCCACCCAGACAGGATTCATGGGCAGGACAAAGGCATTGTCCTCATCCACCGTGACCGCGACCGGCCCGTCGGCGGTGATGATGGTCATCTCCACCTTCTCCAGATCCTCGTCCCGGTCCTTGGCGCGTAGGCTGGAGCGCAGGGCCAGCCGATCCGTATTCGGCCGCGCCTCATACTTCTTCAGCTCGTCGAAGAAGGTTTTGTACGGAACCTGATAGGTCTCGGCCGCCACTGGCCCGGCAAGGCCCAGCACGACGGCGGCAGTGAGGATGATGGCACGGAAGGACATGGAGCAACCCGGTACAGCACGCGCAATGGGCGTACGTTACCAGATTCCACAAACCCTTCTGTGCGCCCCGTCACGCCGGCGGATGTCGGCCACGCCCACGGCATGACCGACCTACTTCCGCCCACGTAGGTCGGACACGCAAAGCGTGGCCGACATCGCAGGATCACCTCTGGATCAATGATGATCCTCCGGCACCTCCCGGTCGGAGAGGTAGATTTTCCCGCCCTGCTCCTTGAAGGCGGCGCTCATCTCCGCCATCCCGCTCTCCGCCTCCTGTTTGGCGGCGTAGTCGCGGACCTCCTGGGTGATCTTCATGGAGCAGAATTTCGGCCCGCACATGGAGCAGAAATGCGCCAGCTTGGCCCCTTCCGCGGGCAAGGTCTGGTCGTGGAACTTCTCCGCCGTCTCGGGGTCGAGCGACAGGTTGAACTGGTCGCGCCAGCGGAACTCGAACCGGGCGCGGGAGAGCGCGTCGTCCCGCTCGCGGGCGGCCGGATGCCCCTTGGCGAGGTCGGCGGCATGGGCGGCGATCTTGTAGGTCACCACGCCGACCTTCACATCGTCGCGGTCCGGCAGCCCCAGATGCTCCTTCGGCGTGACGTAGCAGAGCATGGCCGTGCCGAACCAGCCGATCATGGCGGCGCCGATGCCGCTGGTGATGTGGTCGTAGCCCGGTGCTATGTCGGTGGTGAGAGGCCCGAGGGTGTAGAACGGCGCCTCCCCGCACTCGCGGAGCTGCTTGTCCATGTTCGCCTTGATCAGGTGCATGGGCACATGGCCCGGCCCCTCGATCATGGTCTGGACGTCGTGCTTCCAGGCGATCTGGGTCAGCTCGCCCAGCGTCTCCAGCTCGGCGAACTGGGCGGCGTCGTTGGCATCGGCGATGGAGCCGGGGCGCAGCCCGTCGCCCAGCGAGAACGACACGTCATACGCCTTCATGATCTCGCAGATCTCTTCGAAGTGCGTATAGAGGAAGTTCTCCTTGTGGTGGGCCAGACACCATTTGGCCATGATGCTGCCGCCGCGGCTGACGATGCCGGTGACGCGCTTGGCCGTCAGCGGGATATAGGGCAGGCGCACGCCGGCATGGATGGTGAAGTAGTCCACCCCCTGCTCCGCCTGCTCGATCAGCGTGTCGCGGTACAGCTCCCAGGTCAGTTCCTCGGCCGCTCCGCCCACCTTCTCCAGCGCCTGGTAGATCGGCACCGTGCCGATGGGAACCGGGCTGTTGCGCAGGATCCATTCGCGGATGGTGTGGATGTTGCGCCCGGTGGACAGGTCCATGACCGTGTCCGCACCCCAGCGGATCGCCCAGACCAGCTTGTCCACCTCGGCCGCCACGCTGGAGGTGACGGCGGAATTGCCGATATTCGCGTTGATCTTCACCAGGAAGTTCCGGCCGATGATCATCGGCTCGGCTTCCGGGTGGTTGATGTTGGCGGGGATGATGGCGCGGCCGCGGGCGATCTCGTCGCGCACGAACTCCGCCGTGACATGGTCCGGAATGGACGCGCCGAAGCTCTCCCCGCCCAGATCGCGGAAATCCTTGCCCTCCTGGCGCAGCTTCTCCCGGCCCAGATTCTCGCGGATGGCGATATACTCCATCTCCCGCGTGACGATGCCGGCGCGGGCATAGGCGAGCTGGGTCACCGCCTTGCCCGGCTTGCCCCGCAGCGGCTGGCGGCCGGCCCGGTCGAAGACGGGGACCTTGCTGGTCTCGCCATCCTTCAGCCCGTTGTCCTCCGGCTTCACGTCGCGGCCGGGATAGCGCTCCACATCCCCGCGCCCCTCGATCCAGGACCGGCGCAGCTCGGCCAAGCCCTTGCGGATGTCGGTGGTCACGGCGGGATCGGTATAGGGGCCGGAGGTGTCGTAGACTCGCACCGGCGGCTCGCCCGACCCGGCGGTGAGGTCGATCTCCCGCATCGGCACGGTCAGGCCGGGGAAGCGCTTGCTCTCCACATGCACCTTGCGGCTGCTGGGCAGCGGGCCGGTGGTGACGGAGAAATCGGTGGATTTGGGAAGAAGGCTGTCTGGCATCTGGATCCCCATCTGGTGGAGATCCGGGCGCGCACGGAAGGCGGCATATATGCCGGAACTGTCGCCTTGATCGGCGGAATCAGCCCCGGTGCTTCCATCCCTACGCCGGTACGACCCGGATCAGGTTCGAAGGGTTCCCGCGACGCCGCCCCGTGGGGCGGCCCAGCGGTATCTCAGCCCCTTCACCGGGGCTCCCCTAGGATGCGGCCATAAGGCCCTGGAACCGTTCGGCTGTCAACGGGTGGAAGGGTGCGGGAGCGGCAGGTTCCTTCCCGCCGCCCCTTACCCTGCCCTCAGCGCGACACCGGCTTCGGCGTCGTCGCCGTGCTGGCCGGCAGGATCGGCAGCTCCACCTTGGGCTGGGCACCGGTCAGGCTGTGCAGGAAGGCGGTGATGGCCTCCACCTCCGGCTCCGTCAGCTCGGTGCCGAGTTGGCTGGTGCCCATGATCGCCACCGCCTGGCGCAGATCCCACACCTTGCCGGAATGGAAATAGGGCGCCGTCAGTGCCACGTTCCGCAGGGTGGGGGAGCGGAAGACATAATCGTCATCCGCCGTCTGTGTGACCTGGAACCGCCCGCGGTCGGCGGCCGGCAGCACCTCCGCCCCCGGCTTCTCGACCACGCCGAACGGGAAGTAATCCTGCCCGCCCACATTGATCCCGTTGTGGCAGGCGGCGCAGCCCTTCTCCATGAACAGGGCCGCCCCCTGCTTCTGCTGGGCGGTCAGGGCGGAGTCCTTGCCCTTCAGCCACTGGTCGAAGGGGGCGTCTGGCGTCACCAGCGTCGCCTCGTACACCTCGATGGCGCGGGCCACATTGTCGAAGCTCACCGGGTCCTTTTCCTTCGGGAAGGCCTGGGCGAACTTCGCCTTGTACTCCGGCATGCTGTTCAGCACGGCCAGAACCCGCTCCGGCGTGCTGTTCATCTCCACCGCCGCCTGGATCGGGCCCTTGGCCTGCGCCTTCAGGTCCACGGCGCGCCCGTCCCAGAACTGGGCCACATTGTTGACGGCGTTCAGCACGGTCGGCGCGTTGCGCGGCCCCGCCGCCCAGCCATGCCCGATGGAGGTTTCCAGCCCGTCCACCCCGCCCGTCGCCACGTTGTGGCAGGAGTTGCAGGAGAACAGGTGGCTGGCGGACAGGCGCGGCTCGAAGAACAGCATCTTGCCGAGCTCGACCTTCTCCGCGGTCGCCGGGTTGTCCTTGATGGCCGGGGGCTTGGCGGCGATGGGCGCGAAGTGCTGCTTCGCCTCTTCCCGCAACGGATCGGCGGCGGCTCCGGCGGGGCCCGCCGGCCCGGCCAGAAGACCGATGAGCGCGGCTCCCAACAGCAGCGGCTTCAGCATGGTCGGATTCCTTTTCCAGTCCTGCCGCCGCACCGCCCGGAAGTGGTGCAGCGGCCTGGAATCCTTCTAATCCCCACGCCCGCCAGCGTCGTTGATCCACCTCAATCGGAGTGGCTAAGCAAGTCCGCGAGGGAAGCGGTTATCCTCGCTTCCAGCTCGTCCCCTGCGGTCCGTCCTCCAGGATGATGCCCTGGGCGGCCAGATCGTTTCGGATGCGATCCGCCTCGGCGAAGTTCTTCGCCTTGCGGGCATCCTTGCGGGCCTGGATGGCGGCTTCGATGGCGGCTTCGTCCAGCCCGCCGGCACCCGCCGTGGTCCAGCGGAACCAGGTCTCCGGCGGGTGCCCCAGGAACCCGAACAGCCCGCCAGCGGCCTTCAGCGCGGCGGCCGCCTCCAGCTTCTTCGCCGGGTCCTGCTCCCGGTGGAAGGCCCCCGCCAGCTCATGTATCTGGCTGATGGCCAGCGGTGTATTCAGGTCAGCCTCCAGCGCCGACAGAACCTCCGCCGGCACATCGGCCTCCTGCACCGTATCCAGCCCGCGCAGGACACCGTACCAGCGGTCCAGCGTCTGCTTCGCCTGGGCGATCTTCTCCTTGGTGAAGTCCAGCGGCTGGCGGTAATGGGCGCTCAGCAGGGCCAGCCTGATGGCCTCCCCCGGAAACTCCTCCAGCAGCTCCCGCACCGTGTAGAAGTTGCCCAGGCTCTTGGACATCTTGTCGCCGGCGATGGTCAGGAAGCCGGAATGCATCCAGTAGTTCGCCATCACCGCGGTGCCATGGGCGCACCGGCTCTGGGCGATCTCGTTCTCATGGTGCGGGAAGATCAGGTCCAGCCCGCCACCATGGATGTCGAACACCTGCCCCAGATGCTGCGCCGACATGGCGGAGCACTCGATATGCCAGCCTGGACGGCCGCGGCCCCAGGGGCTGTCCCAGCCGGGCTCCCCCTCCTTGGCCGGCTTCCACAGCACGAAGTCGGCCGGGCTGCGCTTGTAGGGCGCGACTTCCACCCGCGCGCCCGCGATCAGCTCGTCCTGACTGCGGCGCGACAGGCGGCCGTAATCCTGCATGGCCGGCACGTGGAACAGCACATGCCCCTCGGCGGCATAGGCGAAGCCCTTCTCCACCAGATTCCCGATCATCTCCACCATCTGCGGGATGTGGGTGGTGGCGCGGGGCTCGATATCCGGGCGCAGCAGGCCCAGATCGTCCATGTCGGCATGGAACTGGTCGGTGGTGCGGGCGGTGACGCCGTCGATCGGCTCCCCCGACTGCTTCGACCGCTCGATGATCTTGTCGTCCACATCCGTGATGTTCCGCGCATAGGTCACGCGCGGATACAGATGCTTCAGCAGCCGGGCCAGCAGGTCGAAGGCGCTGAAGGTGCGGGCGTTGCCGATATGGGCATAGTCATAGACCGTGGGCCCGCAGACATACAGGCGCACATGCTCGGCATCGATGGGGGCGAACGCTTCCTCGGTGCGGGTCAGCGTGTTGTACAGCGTCAGCGCCATGGAAAACTCCGGACGTCTCTGGCCTGGGAAAAGGGTGCAGCGGCTCAGGCGTGCGGACAACAACAGGGGGCATGGGTTCCCCCCTGCTCCCGGATATTCACCAGCCGAATGGCGGCGATGGCGTGCGCGACGGACATTCGCTCTCTCTGAACCTGCGCGGTCTCGCCGGAGCGGCGTTCAACCGCCCCGGACCGGCTACTGGTAACAGGCTTTGCCGCTCCGGTCCACGGTCCAGGCTGCGCCCCTATATCTGCGGCGCGTACACCATCTCCGGCTTCGGCAGACCGCGCAGATCGAAGCTGCCCAGGCATTCGAAGCTGCGGCCGGAGCAGCCGGCGAAGGCCTGGCTCACAACCACTTGCCGCTCGAGCTGCTTGGCAAGATCGAGCATGCGGGCGGCCTGATTCACCGCCGGCCCGACCACGGTGAAGTCCAGTCGGCGCACCCCGCCGATGTTGCCGAAGGCGACATAGCCCAGATGCAGCGACAGCCCGTATTCCAGCGGAGGCACATCCGTCGGGCGGACCTCGTTCCAGGCATTCACCGATGCCTCCAGCGTCGCCGCCGCGGTCAGCGCGTGGCCGCAGGCCTCAGCCGGGTTCATCTCCTGCGCCGGGAAGATCGCCATCATGCCATCGCCCATGAACTTCAGCACCTCGCCCCCGCTCGCCTCCACGGCCGCGCAGGCATGGCCGAACCAGTCGTTCAGGCGCGCGATCACCGTCCTGGAGATGTTGGCCTGGGTGAAGGCCGTAAATCCGCGAAGGTCGCAGAACAGGATGGCGGCGAAGATGCTGGAATAGTCGCCGCGTCGGATCTGCCCGTCGAAAACGCGCAGGCCCGGCTCCCGCCCCAGGTAAACCGACAGCAGGTCGGTGGCGATGATCCGCATCACGCGCGCCTCGACCAGCGGGCTCAGCGCACGGGCGACCAGCTCCAGCTCCTGCACATTCTCCGACGTGAAGCCGCCCGGCTGCCTTGTGGCGAAACTGATGGCGGCGGTGCGGTCGGCGTCCCGGAACGGCAGCGGCACGATCAGGTAATCGGTGAACCCTTCCGACCACAGCCGGCGCAGGATGCCCATCTCCATGTCGCCATCGGCGATGCCGGCGCGGAAAGACTGGCCGGTTTCATCCACCACGCGGACCGGGCTGTAGAGATAGTCCGGATTCTCCTCCATCCCGCGCGGCGCATGGGTCCGGCGCAGCTCCGCCCCGCGCCGCCATTCCATACCCTGCCCGCCCAACTCGGGATGGATCACCTCCAGATTCAAGGAGACCCGATCCAGCGGATAGGCGTCTGCCAGCTCCGCGCAGGCCGCCTCGAACAGCTCGGCCAGTTCCATGGCATGCGCACCGCCCAGCATCAGCCAGTCGGTGAAGCCGCGCAGGCGGTCGGTCAGTGGGGCAAGCGGGCTCACGTCGCAGAACTCCGGGGTGATGGCGGCTGCCGGAAGCCGCCGCGATTTCGCAAATTACGCCCGATGGGCAGGAACACAAGCCGGGATGAAGTCGACCCTGGCGGGTTGTCGCCGCATGAGCAGCACATGCCGGACCCGAAGATGAACCAGAACCGCGACGATGCCCGCCGCGAAAGCACCGCCCGCGCCGGCTGGAAAGGAGCTGTGTACCAGGTCCCTTCCGCCGGTCTGGGCAGCTCCTATCCCCCGATCGGGCGGCACATCCTCTATACGGCGATCACCATCGCCATAGCGGTGGTGCTCTTTCTGGTCTTCGCCGGATGAACCACTGAACGGCGCGGCCCGGCCGCCTGTACGGTGCGTTGCCTTCCCCGTATCCGCCCGGAAGGGGAACCGACGTGAAGAAGACAGCCGACTCCGTCCGCAGAATGATCGACCTGCTCGAGCTGACCGCCGAGCGGGAGATGCGGGTATGGGGCGTGCTGCTGCCGGGGCGGGACACATGGCGGCTCTTCGCCGAATACCGCGATTTCTGCACGGAGGAGCAGCGCTGCCTGATTTTCGTGCAGTCCGCCCGCAATCAGGTGGAGCGAATGTCCGACCCGGCGCGGCGGGAGATGGTGGCGCGCATCGGCGAGGTGGAGCGCCGCATCCGTCTCGCCGCCGCCGCCGTCCACCGCCGCTATCTCGAAGCCCTGAGCGAACCCGGCGTTCCCCTGCCCGTGGGCAGCGCCGAATTCCTGCGGCAGCGTCTGGCCGTTCTGAACGGCCTTCCTGAGCGCATTGGCCAGGACTGGCGCCGGCCCCTGCGCGAGCTGGCGTCAAGCCTGGTCGCCCGTGCCCACGATCTGCGGGACTTCGGCGGCCAGGCCTGACCCGCTTCTTCAGCCGAAGGCCTGCAGGCCGGTCTGCGCCCGGCCCAGGATCAGGGCGTGCACGTCGTGCGTGCCCTCATAGGTGTTCACCGCCTCCAGGTTCAGGACATGGCGGATCACCTGGTACTCGTCACTGATGCCGTTGCCGCCATGCATGTCGCGGGCGACGCGGGCGATATCCAGCGCCTTGCCGCAGTTGTTCCGCTTCAGCATGCTGATCATCTCCGGCGTCCATGTGCCGTCGTCCATCATGCGGCCGAGACGCAGGGAGCCCTGCAGCCCCAGCGCGATCTCCGTCTGCATGTCGGCCAGCTTCTTCTGCATGAGCTGGGTGGCGGCCAGCGGGCGGCCGAACATCTTGCGGTCCAGCGTGTACTGGCGCGCCGCATGCCAGCAGGCTTCCGCAGCGCCCATCGCCCCCCAGGAGATGCCGTAGCGCGCCTTGTTCAGGCAGCCGAACGGCCCGCCCAGACCCTTGGCATTGGGCAGGTAGTGCTCCTCGGTGACGAACACCTCGTCCATCATGATCATGCCGGTGATGGAGGCGCGCAGGCTGAACTTGCCCTCGATCTTCGGGGCGGACAGCCCCTCCATCCCCTTCTCCAGCACGAAGCCGCGGATGACGCCCTCATCGTCCTTGGCCCAGACGACGAACACGTCGGAGATGGGGGAGTTGGTGATCCAGGTCTTGGAGCCGCTGATGCGCCAGCCGCCATCCACCTTGCGCGCGCGGGTCTTCATGCTGGCCGGGTCGGAACCGGCATCCGGCTCGGTCAGGCCGAAGCAGCCCACATATTCGCCGGTGGCCAGCTTCGGCAGGTACTTCTGCCGCTGCTCCTCCGTGCCATAGGCATGGATCGGGTGCATGACGAGCGAGGACTGCACGGACATGGCCGAACGGTAGCCGGAATCCACTCGCTCCACCTCGCGCGCGACCAGCCCGTAGCAGACATGGTTCACGCCGGCGCAGCCGTAGCCATCGATGGTCATGCCCAGCAGGCCCAGCTCGCCCATCTCGGACATGATCTCGCGGTGGAAAATCTCGTTCCGGAAGCCTTCCTGCACCCGCGCCATCAGCCTGTCCTGGCAGTAGTCGCGGGCGGTGTCGCGCACCATCCGCTCCTCCTCGGTCAGCTGGGCATCCAGGTGCAGCGGATCGTCCCACTGGAACGTGCCGCCCTTCGGGGACTTGGCCTTCGCGTCGAGTGCCGCGCTGTCGGACATGATGGTTTCTCCCGCCGGGCGGTCCTCAAAGCCTGCGCCGCCGCGCGGGACCGCCCTCGTATCGAAATGCGTTGCCGGGCAACATTCTGCCTTATGCAAGCCCTGTCAAGGCAAGCGGGGCCCATCCCGCGGCACCACCCCTTCCGGGCCCCTACTGGAGGCAGGAATGCTCAACCGAGCGGGCCGCAAGCTCCTGGAACTCCGAGGCATATTTGCCGCTGGTCAGAATGCCGGGATTGCGAATCATCTCCGCGTTCAGGGTCCGGAGGTCCGCATTGATCCGCTCGCACGGGCTGGCGCACGCGCTTAGCAGCAACACCCCTGCCAAGCCTGTGAGGAGAAGCATGCGGCTGCGTGTCGTGCGTCTGTGTGATCTGTCCGTTGGACGCATGGCGTCTCGATCCTTGGTGCCGGGTTCCATCCTGGCACGGGACAGTGACGGCGGGGGCGGGCGAAAATTGGGCAGGCCGGCGGCGGCCCTGCGGCACGGCGCCGGATCAGAGCACCGGCCCCCGCAACGGTCGGAAGTACTTCAGCAGCTGCTGCAACTCCCCGCGGAGCTGCTCATCGTCCCGCAGGCGGGACTGGAGCGCCATGTCGCGCTTGGCCAGGAAGACCACATGCTCCTTCGGCGGCAGCGCGCGGTAGGACGGCTTGGGCGCGATGGTGCCGTCGTCGCGGATGGTGGACAGGAAGAACATCGCGCGCATGAATTTGGAGAACAGCCTGTTCCCGCTCTCCGGCGGTTCGCGGCAGATGATGGAATAGATGTAGTTGGCCTTGAAGGCATAGTAGCTGTTGTAGATGCGCTGCACGGCCTGGAACTGCTCTGCCGGCGCGCTCATGCGGGAGACGAGCTGCTGTTCCTTGAAGCCGGTCATGAAATGGCTGCCGGCCTCCTTGGCGAACAGCATCGGCCGTTCACGGACTTGGCTGATGCGCTTGCGGTACTCGATCAGGGCGCGGCCCACGAGGACGTGGATCATCCGCCGCTCGACATCCAGCTCGGCCGGAAGGCCCATCATGAACTCGATGGCGGGCATGAGCTGCAGCGGATGGGTGATCGGCTGACGCCGCCCCCGCCCCCGGCCCAGCAGCGATCCCTGCAGCCAGTCGATCACGCCGTGCGCCTGCCAGCGCAGGCGCGTGGTCGCTGGGATCGTGGACAGCCCGCTGGCCTGGAGAAACAGAGCCATCTGGTCGCGCCAGGACTTCCGCGGCAGCTGCACCAGCTCGACATCCGTCAGCCGTATGGGGCTGCCCAGCGCCTCCGCCGCCGGCGGAAGCGGCTTGTAGTCGAGGCTGCGTCCATAGACGACGCCCCGGGTCCTGGTTTCGGCAGCGAGTGACATGCCCGGCTTCGCTGTGGATTCGGCGCTACCTCCGAGGTCGTATGACCCCCTTCCGGAAAACCAATAGCACGTCCAAGGACCGCGCGCACATGGCTTCGAAAGCGGGCTGAAAATACCGCGCAGGGTTTTCGCCGCCCCTCCGTATCAGGAACATGCACGGGCTTCCCGTCCGGGCATCGCACCGATCAAGTACCCGAGAGAGGACCGAGATGATCCGCATTCTGACCGCCGGCCTGCTGCTGAGCACCCTCGCCGCCGGCTCCGCCCTGGCCCAGCCCGCCGGTGGCGACCAGGAGCATCATGGAGAGCATGGCCGCCACCACGGCGCCGCGATGATGGAGAAGCTGGACACGAACAAGGACGGAAGCATCGACGCCGCCGAGTTCGAGGCCGCCGCTGCAACGCGCTTCTCCGAGATCGACGCCAATGGCGATGGCAGCGTTACAAAGGAGGAGGCGACGGCCCACGCCGTGAAGGCCGCCACCGAGCGCGCCACGGAGCGGGCGGGCAAGATGTTCGAGCGGCTGGACGCCGACAAGGACGGCACGGTCACCCAGGCCGAGTTCACCCAGGCCCGCGGCCGCATGTTCGAGCACATGGACCGCAACGACGACGGCACGCTGTCCCGTGACGACCGTCCGAAGCGCAAGCACCATGGCGACCACAGGCACGAGGGCGGCAAGCCCGAACGCGACAATCGCTGATCCGGCGGAACCGGTGATAGGTTGACGCCATGACGGGACACGCGCTCCGCCGGGAGCAACCCATGCCGAGGACGGCGCGCGTGTCCCCATCCGCGGAGACATGGTTGCCCGACCACAGCGCCGATACGGATGAGCAGAGCGACGAGGCGCTGGTGGCACGCGTGGCCGCCGGCGACCGCAGGGCCTATGCCGCACTGGTGGACCGCCACCTCGACCGTACCGTCGCGGTTGCCCGCCGCGTCCTCGGGAACACGGCGGAAGCGGAGGATGTGGCGCAGGAGGCCTTTCTCCGGCTCTGGCGCAACGCCGACCGGTTCCGGCCGGAGGCGGCGAAATTCTCCACCTGGTTCTATCGGATCACGATGAATCTCTGCCTGGACCTGCGCCGCCGTCCGGCACATGAGAATCTTGAGGCGGCGGGCGATCCCGCCGATCCCGCCGACGATCCCGCCCGGGCCGCCGAGAGGAACGAGACCGCCGCGGCCGTGAACCGGGCCCTGGCCGATCTTCCGGAACGGCAGCGCGCCGCGGTGAGCCTGACCTACAGCGCAGGCATGAGCAATGCGGAGGCCGCCGCCGCCATGCAGGTCAGCGTGAAGGCATTGGAAACATTGTTGGTTCGGGCGCGGCGTGCGCTGCGCACCGGATTGGCCGAATGGGGGCGCATGCCGCCCAGGGGCGATGGAGGCGAAGGATGAGCGCCGGGCTGGATATGGAACGGTTCGAGGAACTGCTGGACCGGTTGGGCCCGGACATCGACATGTGGCCGGGGGCCGACCGGCAGGCCGCACGGGCGCTTCTGGCACGGTCGATCCCGGCCCGGCATGCGCTGGACGCCGCCCGCCTCGTCGAGTCGGTTCTTGCGGAACCGGCGGTGCCTGCAAGCGTCCGGCTGCGGCAGGCGGTGCTGGACATTCCGCTTGCCGAACCGCGGCAGGCCCGCGCCCCCGGATTGCTGGACCGGCTTGCCGCCATGCTGGGCGAGAGCTGGCGGATGGCGACGGCGGGCGCCGGCATGGCCATGGCCACCGGCCTGCTCGGCTTCGTGCTGGGCTACGGCCAGTGGGTTCAGCTCCCCGGCCTTACGGCGACGGATACGGTGACGGCGGCAGCCACGCCCGAGCAGGAGCTGGCCCTGTTGCTGGATGGATTGTACGAGTTGGAGGAAGTGCAGTGAGGCGGACCACCCTAATCCTGTCCTTGGCGCTGGCCGTGTCGGTGGCCGTCAACATGCTGCTCGGCGGCCTGATCGCGGGTCATCACTGGGGCGACCCGCCCCGCCATCGTTCCGGCGATTTTCTCTTCGACCGGGCGTTCAGCGCCGTACCGGAGGAATTAAGAGGCCCGATCCGCGAGCGGCTCCGGCCCGAGGGATCTGACCTGCGCATGGATATGCGGGAAATGCGCGATGCGCGGCGGGCGGTGGATACGGCCCTGCGGGCCCGTCCCTTCGATCCCGCGGCGGCTGATGCGGCCCTGGCGGCCCTGCGCGCCAAGGTCGGGGAGACGCAAAGCTCCCTGCATGCCACGGTCGTCGGCGTCATGGCCGAGGCCCAGGCCAACGGCACCCTCCCGCCCCCGCCGGAGCCGAAGCGACGGGACCCGCGGGAGCGGGAGCGTAACCCTTGAATATGGGGAGCGCCGGGCGCTCCCCACTTCACTTGCCGATCAGGCGGCGGCCTGCATGGCCTTCTTGTTGACCTCGCCGACGGCGATCTTGTTCAGAAGCTCGTCCGTCTTCTTCTCTTCGTTCAGCGTCTGCTCCAGCAGCTTCGCCACTTCCTGGTTGCCGATGGCCTCGGCATAGGCATGGACGGTGCCGTAGGAGGCGATCTCATAATGCTCGATCTTCTGGATGGCCGCGATGATGGCCGCGTCCAGGACTTCGGGCTCCAGCCCCTCCTCCAGGATTTCCTGGGCTTCCGAGACCAGGCCTTCCATGGCGTCGCAGTGCTTGCCGCGCGGACGCTGGTCCAGCAGCTCGAACACCTGCTTCAGCCGCTCGACCTGCTGCTCGGTCTCCTCCTTATGGTTGCTCAGCGCTTCCTTCAGCTTCTCGTTCGTGACCTTGCGGGCAACCTTGTTCATGCCCCGCAGGCCCTGCTTCTCCGCGTCATAGATGTCGCGGAGCTCCATGATCAGCAGGTCCTTCATCGTCTTCGACGCCATGGTCGCATTCCCTCTTGTGCCGTTTGGACAGGTGCGATCCGGTAACCGAACCGCTCCCTCGCCAGAACAGTCCAACCGGCGGAGCGTCGCGTGACTCTTTCATGTTGTTCTGTGACCTCGCTATGATCCGCCCCCGGATCGCCGCACAGATCGAGCCACGCGCCATGACCCAGGACCACAACGCCGCTTCTTCCGCCCAGGCCACCGGCACGCCGGCCTCCACGCTGGTGCCTCCGCCCGAAGCGGTGCAGCGCTGGACCGACGTTTATTTCAAGCGCACCCGCCAGATCGTGGAGCGGTTCGGGGACGTGCCGGTCACCTATGCGATCTTCATGCGCCGGCCGGTGGTCTTCGCCCCCCGGCTGGCGCTGGATTGGCTGCGCGGCATCTGTGCGGCCCGCGGGTTCGAGCCGGTGATCGAGCAGAACTATGCGGAGGGCAAGTGGGTGGGCGCCGGCGAGCCGATGCTGTGGATCACCGGCCCCTTCTCCGGCATGGCGGAGCTGGAAACCATTTTCCTGATGAAGCTCGGCCCCGCCTGCGTGGCGGCCTACAACGCCTATTCCATGGCGGCCGAGCTTCCGAACGTCGCCTTCATCGCCATGGACGCCCGCCACTGCGCCGGGACGGAGATGGCGGAGATCATGGCCTACGCCTCTTCGGTCGGCTCTGCGCGGGCGAGGCGCAAGGTCGGGGCCAAGGGCTTCATCGGCAACGCCACCGACGCCACCGCCCACATGTTCGGCATGCAGGTCGGCATGGGCACCATGCCCCACGCCCTGATCGGCTATGCCGGCAGCACCGTGCGCGCGGCGGAGATGTACCGGGAGACCTTCCCGGACGAGCCCATGACCGTGCTGGTCGATTATTTCGGCCAGGAGGTGTCGGACGCGCTGGAGGTCTGCCGCCGCTTCCCCGAACTGGCCGCCTCCGGCCAGCTCTCGGTGCGTCTCGACACGCCGGGCGGCCGCTTCGTGGAAGGGCTGGACCCGCCGCAGAGCTATGCCGTGCTGGACCGCCGCGCCCCGGAAAGCATCCGCGGCTACCGGAACGAGACGGAGCTGCGCTACCTGATCGGCGCCGGCGTCTCCGCCGCCGCCGTCCACTGGGTGCGCGAGAAGCTGGACGATGCCGGATTCGACAAGGTGAGGATCGTCGGCTCCTCCGGCTTCAGCCCGGAGAAGTGCCGCATCATGGCGGATGCCAATGCCCCGCTGGACGTGGTCGGCACCGGCTCCTACCTGCCTGAGAAGTGGGGCGAAACCTACGCGACCGCCGACATCGTCGCCTATGACGGCGTGCCCAGGGTCAAGGTCGGCCGCGAGTTCCTGCTGAAGCGCTAGCCCGTCCCCGGAGCGGCCTCTTCGGAACCCCCAGCGAAGGCCCCCCTCTCCCATCCTCTCCCCGGCGGGGAGAGGAGACCACTTCCAACACCGCCCCACTACCCCGCCGCCTTTCCCTGCGGCAAAGGAAATCCACTCCAACACCGCCAGCGCCGTCCCGCCCCTCTCCCCCGCGGGGAGAGGGGGCGGGAGAGGGGGCCGCCTTCTCCGACCCGCCGAAAAGCCTTGAAATCCCCGCTCCCGACAAAGGAGAGGAACACCCCGACCAACCTCCGTCATCCCGGCGAAAGCCGGGACCCAGGGGCCGCCCTCTCCGCCCCCGCCAAGAGACCCTCCCCCGAAGGGCCACCCCCGCCGAAACGCCCTACCGCCGCCCGAACAGCCGCTCGATATCCGCCAGCTTCAGCTCCACATAGGTGGGCCGGCCGTGGTTGCACTGGCCGCTGTGCGGCGTCGCCTCCATCTGGCGGAGCAGCGCGTTCATCTCCTCCACATTCATCGGCCGCCCGGCCCGGACGGAGCCGTGGCAGGCCATGGAGGAGCAGACGGCGTCCAGCCGCTCCTTCAGCGCGTGGGTATCGCCCAGCTCCGCCAGCTCGTCCGCCAGATCCTGGACCAGCGCCTTGACGTTGGCGCGCCCGCCCAGCAGGGCCGGCACCTCCCGTACCACGACGCAGCCATTGCCGAACGGCTCCAGCGCCAGCCCCAGCTCGGCCAGCTCCCCGGCCCGCTCCACCAGCCGCTCGGCATCCGCCGGGTCCAGCTCCACCACCTCGGGGATCAGCAGCCCCTGGCGCTTCACCCCGCCCTCGACCAGGTCGCACTTGATCCGCTCATAGACCAGCCGCTCATGGGCGGCGTGCTGGTCCACGATGACGATCCCGGTCTCCGTCTGGGCGACGATGTAGGTGCCATGCACCTGCGCCCGCGCCGCCCCCAGCGGGAACTGCTGGGACGGAGCCTCCGACGCCCCTGCCGCCGGCATCTCCGCGCGGGCGGAGGGCTCGAAGGCGGCGATGGGGGCCGGCGGCTCCTCCCGGCGGGGGCCCAGCGGCGCCTGGAAGGCCATGGCGATCTCCGCCATCTCCCGGCTCACTGTGCCGCCGCCATAGCCGCCCTGCCCGCCGTAGCCGCCGGGCAATCCACCACCAGATAGCCCGCCGCCGGAATTCTGCCGCGGCTGCCATTGGAAGCTGGATTGCGGAACGGCATGGGGCTGGAAGCTGCCCAGCGCCCCCATGGCGACGGTGGTGCTGGCCCTGTGGCCGGCCTGTGCCAGGGCGTGCTTCAGCGATCCCACGATCAGCCCGCGCACCAGCCCCTGGTCGCGGAACCGCACCTCCGTCTTGGCGGGATGCACGTTCACATCCACCTCGACCGGATCGATCTCCAGGAACAGGGCCAGCACCGGATGCCGGTCGCGTGCCAGGAAATCGACATAGGCTCCCCGCACCGCCCCCACCAGCAGCTTGTCCCTCACCGGCCGCCCGTTCACGAACAGATACTGGCTGGCGGAGGTCGGCCTGTTGAAGGTGGGCACGCCGATATGGCCGGTCAGCCGCACGCCCTGCCGCTCCGCCTCCAACGGCAGCGCGTTCTCCTCGAACTCGCGCCCCAGCACGGCCCCCAGCCGGGACAGCCGCACGCCCAGTAGGTCCCCGGTTCCGGCGGTGAGCCGCACCGGCGTCCGCCCGTCGTCGGTCAGGGTGAAGGCCACGTCCGGATGCGCCATGGCAAGGCGGTGGACGATATCCACCGCATGGTCGCTTTCCGTCCGGCTGCGCTTCAGGAATTTCAGCCGCGCCGGCGTGGCGTAGAACAGGTCCCGCACCTCCACCCGCGTGCCGAACCCGCCCGCCGCCGGCGCCGGCGCCATCTTCGCCCCGCCCTCCACGCTGATGGCGAAGGCGCTGTCCTGCCCCTTGGGGCGGGAAGTGATGGTCAGCCGGCTCACCGCCCCGATGCTGGGCAGCGCCTCCCCCCGGAAGCCCAGGGTGCGGATATGGGTGAGGTCGTCGTCCGGAAGCTTGCTGGTGGCATGCCGCTCCACCGCCACGGCCAGCGCCTCCGGCTCCATGCCGCAGCCATCGTCCGCCACGGCAATCAGCGCCTTGCCGCCGTCGCGCAGGGTCACGTCGATGCGCGTCGCCCCGGCGTCGAGCGCATTCTCCACCAACTCCTTCACCGCAGCCGCCGGCCTCTCCACCACCTCACCGGCGGCGATCTGGTTGACGAGCGTATCGGGCAGTCGGCGGATATCCATAGCCGCCTGGATAGCAGATGTTGCGCCGGGCCGGAAGCGGGCGGACTAGGTATGGGGGCGCATCGCTGCCACTTCATACATGGCACGACCGCAATTCCCGACATTCCGTCATCCCGGCGAAAGCCGGGACCCAGAGCCACCCACACCGCCCTTGGGACTCCTGGGTCCCGGCTTTCGCCGGGATGACGGCTGGAGAGGGGATGATGGCTGGAGAAGGTACCGCAAATCCCGCCAGACCGCCCCCTCACACCACCCGCACCAACCTCCGCACCAGCTCCGCCGCCCCGGCCGCGGCGGCCTCGACGAATGCGTAAAAATCCATATGGCTGTCATGCCCGGCCAGGTCGGACAGCGACCGCACCACCAGGCAGGGCACGCCGTAGCGCTCGGCCACCTGCGCGATGGCGGCACCCTCCATCTCCACCGCCTTGGCCTGGAAGCCGGTGTGGAGCCGGGCGCGCATGGCCTCGCAATTCACATACTGGTCGCCGGTCAGCACCGTGCCGAACCCGATATGCGGCATCCGCACCACCCCGCCCGTGGCTGCCGCCGGCATGGCGGGCAGCTCCACCCCCGCCGCCACCGCCCGCACCCGCCGCTCCAGCTCGGGTTCCAGGCGGTAGCCATGCTCCTGCGCGAACTGCGGCATGGGCGGCACGCCGGGCTGGTAGACCTTCACCGCGCCCTGGAAGACGGAACCGTAATCATGCTGGATCAGGGTGGTTGCGATCACCACGTCTCCGATGCCGAGCGCCGGGTCCAGCCCGCCGGCAACGCCGGAGAAGACCAGCGCCCGGCAGCCGAACCGTTCCAGCAGCAGGGTGGCGACCACGGCGGCGTTGACCTTGCCGATCCCGGCCTCCACCACCACCGTCTCCACCCCGTCCAGCGCGCCGGCGCGGAAGGTGAAGCCGGCCAGTGTCTCCGCCGTCCGTTCCGCGAAGTGCGCGCCGAAATGCCCGATCTCCTCCGGGATGGCGCAGATCAGGCCGATGGGACCGGAGGCCTGTTCCGGAGTGCTGTGCTGCGCCATCTTGTACTCGCGATTTTGATTCCGGGCGGATCAGCCTCATATATCGGTCACGATGCCTGCTGTCCTCCCCGATCATACGGATTCCCTGCTGCCGCCCGCCATCGCCGGATGGTTCCGCTCGCGCGGCTGGCACCCCCATGCCCACCAGCTCGAGATGGTGGAGGCGGCCGGGGCCGGGGAGAACGCGCTGCTGATCGCCCCGACCGGCGGCGGCAAGACCCTGGCCGGCTTCCTGCCCAGCCTGATCGAACTGTCGGAGCGCCCGCGGGAGGGGCTGCACACCCTCTACATCTCGCCGCTGAAGGCGCTGGCGGTGGACATCCAGCGCAATCTGGAAACCCCCATCGCCGAGCTGCGCCTGCCGATCCGGGCGGAGACCCGAACCGGCGATACGCCGGAGGCCAAGCGCAAGCGCCAGCGCACCCACCCGCCGCACATCCTGATGACGACGGTGGAGAGCCTGGCGCTGATGCTGTCCTACCGGGAGGCTCCGGACATGTTCCGAAGCCTGCGCTGCGTCATCGTGGATGAGCTGCATGCGCTGGCCGGCACCAAGCGCGGCGACCTGCTGGCCCTGGCCCTGGCCCGCCTCTCCGCCCTCGCGCCGGGCGTGTGCCGCGTCGGCCTGTCCGCCACCGTGGCCCATCCCGACGATCTTGTGGCCTGGCTCTCCCCCACCGGCCGGCTGCACGACGATGCCGGCAAGCTGGCCCCGGTGCGCACCGTTCTGGGCCGCGCCGGCGCGAGGGCGGAGGTGGAGATACTGGCGACGAAGGAGCGCCTGCCCTGGTCCGGCCACATGGCCCTGCACGCCCTGGCGGAGGTGTATGAGCGCATCCGCAGGACCGGAACCACCCTGGTCTTCGTCAACACCCGCGCCCAGGCGGAGCTGGTGTTCCAGGAGCTGTGGCGCCTGAACGAGGACAATTTGCCCATCGCCCTCCACCATGGCAGTCTCGCCGTGGAGCAGCGCCGGAAGGTGGAGGCGGCGATGGCGAAGGGCGGCCTGCGCGCCGTGGTCGCCACCTCCTCCCTCGACCTCGGCATCGACTGGGCCGCCGTGGACTTGGTGGTGCAGGTCGGCGCGCCGAAGGGCGTGTCGCGCCTGCTCCAGCGCATCGGCCGCGCCAACCACCGGCTGGACGAGCCCTCCCGCGCCCTGCTGGTCCCCGCCAACCGGTTCGAGGTGCTGGAGTGCGAGGCCGCCATCGAGGCCATCGCGGAGCATACGCTGGACGGCGACCGACTCCGCCCCGGCGCGATGGACGTGCTGGCCCAGCACATCGCCGGCACCGCCTGCGCCGCCCCCTTCTCCGCCGACGCGCTCTATGCCGAGCTGGTGCGCGCCGCCCCCTATGCCGATCTCACCCGCGACGAGTTCGACGACGTCTTCGACTTCGTGGCGACCGGCGGCTACGCGCTGGGCGCTTATGAGCGGTTCCACAAGCTGATGCAGGACCCGGACACCGGCCTCTGGTCCATCGCCTCCCCCGCCTTCGCCCGGCAGTACCGGATGAATGTCGGCACCATCGTGGAGGCGACGGTGCTGCGTGTCCGCATGAACCGCGGCCAGGTGCTGGGGGAGGTGGAGGAGTATTTCGTCAACGGCCTCACACCCGGCGACACCTTCGTCTTCGCCGGCCAGCTTCTGAAGTTCCTGGGCGTGCGGGACATGGAGGTGCAAGTGGCCAAGGGCGGCAGCGGGGAGCCCAAGGTCCCCGCCTATGCCAGCGGCCGCCTGCCGCTCTCCTCCCACCTCGCCGACCGGGTCCGCGCCATGCTGGAGAGCCCCGCCCGCTGGTGTCAACTGCCGGAGCCGGTGCAGGAATGGCTGCGGCTCCAGCGCTACCGCTCCGTCCTGCCGGACCGGCACGGCCTGCTGGTGGAGACCTTCCCGCGCGGGAACCGCCAATACCTGGTCGCCTACTGCTTTGAGGGGCGGAACGCGCACCAGACGCTGGGCATGCTGCTGACCCGCCGGATGGAGCGCATGGGCCTGCAGCCGCTGGGCTTCGTCGCCACCGACTATGTGCTGGCGACCTGGCAGTTGAAGGAGCCCGCCCCGGACGAGCTGGACGCCCTGTTCGACCAGGACATGCTGGGCGACGATCTGGAAGCCTGGATGGACGAATCCAGCATGCTGAAGCGCACCTTCCGCAATGTCGCCGTCATCGCCGGCCTGATCGAGCGCAAGCATCCCGGCCTCCAGAAGAACACCCGTCAGGTCACCTTCAGCAGCGACCTGATCTACGACGTGCTGCGTAAGCATGAGCCCGGACATGTGCTGCTGCGCGCCACCCGCGCGGACGCCGCCTCCGGCCTCACCGACATCCGCCGCCTGTCGGACATGCTGGCCCGCATCAAGGGCCGCATCGTCCACCGCGCCCTGGACCGGGTCAGCCCGCTGGCCGTCCCCGTGCTGCTGGAGGTCGGCAGGGAAAGCGTCTACGGCAGCGCCACCGACGCCCTTCTGGAGGAGGCCGCCGGCGACCTGCTGGAGGAGGCCGTGCCCGAACTCCTCCCCCGCAGCAGCCATCAAGGGAGGCTGGCGTTGTAGGCGGCACGCGTCGCATCGGCGGAAACGCCAGTTTAGAAACATTCCAGATAGATAGCTTGAAGCCCGAAGCACCCGGTCCTACGCTGAATGCCGCACCTGTTTCATCTCCCATTGCGGCGCCGGGCCGCTTCCGGCCAGATATCGTCCGAGCCCTAGAGAGGAGGAGAGTTCAAATGGCCAAACCAGCCAAATCCGTCATGATCGACATCGGAATCGACGAGAAGGACCGCGCCGCCATCGCCGACGGCCTGTCGCGCCTGCTGGCCGACACCTTCGGCCTGTACCAGAAGACGCACAGCTTCCACTGGAACGTCACCGGCCCGATGTTCAACACGCTCCACGCCATGTTCATGGAGCAGTATACCGAGCTGTGGAACGCGCTGGATGAGATCGCGGAGCGCATCCGTGCGCTGGGCTTCCCCGCCCCCGGCAGCTCTGGCCAGTACGCCAAGCTGACCACCATCAAGGAGGAGCAGGGCGTTCCCCCGGCCATGGACATGATCCGCCAGCTCGTGGAAGGGCACGAGGCCGTGGCCCGCACCGCCCGCAAGGTCTTCGCCGCCGCCGAGAAGGGCGGGGACGAGCCCACCGCAGACCTGCTGACCCAGCGTCTCCAGATCCACGAGAAGACCGCCTGGATGCTCCGCTCCATGCTGGAATAGCATCCGCAGGTCGGATCGAGCCCGATGGGCGATGATCCGACACGGTGGTGACGGTTCCGCACCGCCGTGTCGGATCGGCGCTCCGCTTGATCCGACCTACGGCATCCACGCCGGACCCGTAGGTCGGATTAGCGGCCCCGCCGCGTAATCCGACGTGCCGCCCCTGCCGTCGAACAAGGATACCGCCCATGGCGCGGAAGCGCCGGTTCGCCCTCTGGCTGCTGATGGCAACCATCATCTCCCCCATGCCCGGCCAAGCCTCCCCCGCCCAAGATCTCGCGGCCGGAACCTGCTCCGCCCTCGCCGCCAGGGTGGACGAAATCCCCGGCTCCGCACCCGTCTTCCTCCGCAGCTATGACGGGGCTTCCGGACAGGGGCCGGAAACGGAGCCGGCGCTCCAGAACGCCGCCTTCACCTATGACAACGCCCTGGCCGCCATCGCCCTGACCGCCTGCGGCCGGCATGAACAGGCCCTGCGCATCGGCGAAGCGCTGCTCTCCGCCGCCAGGCTGGACCGGCTCGGCCCCGCTGGCCGGCTGCGCAACGCCTACCGGGCCGGGCCGCAGGCGGAACGGCCGATCCCGCCCATGGGCTGGTGGGACCCGGCGCAGAACCGCTGGCTGGAGGATGCCTATCAGGTCGGCACCGCCACCGGCAATGTGGCCTGGGCCGCCCTGGCCCTGCTGACCCTGCATGAGCAGACGGGGGAGCGTCGCTTCCTGGACGGCGCAACGCGGCTGGCCGACTGGGTGGCGGAGAATACGCAGGACCGGCAGGGGCCCGGCGGCTTCACCGGCGGCATCCACGGCTTCGACGATGCCCCTCGCCCCCTCACCTGGAAATCCACGGAGCACAACACCGACCTCGTGGCCCTGTTCGGCTGGCTGGCCCGTACGGATGCGGAGGGCGACTGGAGGGCCGCGGCACGGCATGCGCGCGGCTTCCTGGACGCCATGTGGGACGCGGGCCGGGACCATTTCCCGACCGGCACCGCGCCGGACGGAATCACCGTGAACCACGCCACCTCCGGCCTAGACGCCCAGCTCTGGCCGCTGCTGCTGCGCGATTCGCCGGACGGGTGGCGGGCGGCCCTCGCCTATGCGGAGCGCGCCCACGGCGTGGAGGGCGGGTTCGACTTCAACGACGATCGCGACGGCCTCTGGGTCGAGGGCACGGCGCAGGCCGCCCTGGTCTACCGCGTCCTCGGCCAGGATGGGGAGGCCGACCGCCTGCTCGCCGGCATTGCCGGGCAGGTCAGCCCCGGCGGCTATCTCTGGGCCACGCGAGAGCTCAGCATCAGCACCGGCCTCGCCATCGGTCCGGACAGCGTAACCGACGATTTCCGCTATTACCGCCGCCCCCATCTGGGCGCCACGGCATGGACGGCGTTGGCGGCGCTGGGCTGGAACCCCTTCACGGGACAGCGGGTGGATTGAAGCGTCACCCGATCAAGCTGGCTTGCCGGATCGGGTGAATATCCACGCCATCCCAGGAAGGCTGGACCGGTTTCCGATCCCGGTTGGATGGAGACCGATCCGATGCTCCCGCCGCACTCCCCAATCCGAAATAACCTCGACAAAGGCGGATCACGGGGACGCTCTTCCAGCACTGCATAGGGTTGCCGTGCCCATCTCGGTCTAATGCCCTTGGCCGGATATTCTGCCCAATCGGGAAGCTGGCGTGCAACAAATCCGCCCCCATATCGTCATATTCCCGAACCGACGCACGAATGCGCCGAGGTATCTGTCTCCCGGCCATCTTCCGCGGAGCCATCGGTTCACCCACGACGGGAACATGCGGCAAGGCGGTCGAGCCGAAGCAGCGCCCCGGTGCACTTGGATTGGATGGAACGAGGCATGAACTACCGATCGTTGGCTGACTTGGCGCGTACCGTGAGGGTGAATCTGCACAAGATCCCTCGCGACATCGATCTTGTCGTCGGTGTTCCGCGCAGTGGCCTGCTGGTCGCAAATTTCATCGCCTTGGCTCTGAACGTCTGCCTGACCGACATAGACGGCCTTCTTGAGAATCGCAGATTGAACGGCGGACAGCGCAAGCGGCGGCGGAACATCAGCTTCCCCCATGACGCGCTTCACATACTGGTCGTCGATGATTCCGTAATGTCCGGATATGCCATTGAGCGGGCGAAGAAGCTGGTTGCCGATGCCGGCCTGCCGCATCGGATCACCTATCTTGCCGCCTACGCCGCGCCGCAGAGCACGCGCATGGTCGATATCTTCCTGGAAGAGGTGCCGATCCCCCGCTTCTTCGAATGGAACGTCATGAACCATCCGCATCTGGAAAGCTGCTGCATGGAAATCGACGGCGTTCTATGCAGCGATCTGGAGGATCACGGTCCCGAAGATGCGGTGGCGGTGAAAAGGGCGCAGCCGCTGTTCATGACCGAGTACGAGATCGGCCATCTCGTCACCGGCCGACCTGAAAGCTTGCGCCGCGAAACCGAAGAGTGGCTGAAGCAACACAAGGTGCGTTACCGCCACCTTCACATGCTCGGTGAGGCCTCCCCCGGAACGCACCAGCCGGCCGGCAGCCAGACAAGGTTCAAGGCGACAACCTACCGCGACTGCACAGATGCGGAGCTTTTCATCGAAGGCTGCCCGGATCAGGCCGCAGAAATCAGCAATATTTCAGGAAAGCCGGTGCTCTGCCTGCGGACGGGCGAACTCTACAGGCCCGGAATGTCCATCGCCAGGGTGCAGGCCCAGTACCATACCCTGGCCCGCAGGCTCTACTGGCGGACCCGCCACGCCTTGTTCGGCAACGCCGCCTGAACCCCGTAGCGGGGAGTGGCCCCACGGCACATCGACCGGTTCGCCTCTAATCCGACGGCTCCAGCTCCGCCCGCGTGACCACATGCGGCAGGCCGGCATAGATGGCGCCGCCCACCTGCCGGAAGCCCAACCGGCGCATCAGCCCGCGGCTGGCCCGGTTTGTCCACAGCGTCCAGGCCCAGACCTCAGTGATCTCCAGCCGCTCCCGCCCATCCTTCAGCGCCGCCTCGGCCATCTCCATGCCGAATCCGCCGCGCCAGAAAAGCGGGCGGATGCCATACATCAGCTCCCAGAGTTCCCCTTCCCCGCGCAGGGGATCGTCGGCGCGGCGGATGCCGGCATAGCCGACCCAGTCGCCGGCCCGCGCCACCGCGACCCCGTCCCGCAGCAGATCGGTGCGGAGCCGGAACGACCACGGGCCGATGTTGTCCAGCAGCCAGCGATCCTCCATCCGCTGCAAGGCGGCCCGGGTGCGCTGCTCCGGCAGGGGTCGCCCGTCGGGCGACAGGGTAGCCGATGCCGTGGGATCGGCATGCAGGGACCGCACCGCCTCGTAATCCCCCGGCCCGAGGGGGAGAGCATCGAGCCGCGCGGTGGACAGCGTCAGCATGGGATGCGGCTCCCGGCCGGCCCTGTCAGCGCAGGTTTCCGCAGAAGCGCTGGATGCGCCGGCAGGCCTCCTCCAGCACGTCCGTGGAGGTGGCGTAGGAGATGCGGAAGTGCGGGGACAGGCCGAACGCCTCGCCATGCACGATGGCGACGCCTTCCGCCTCCAGCAGCTCCATGGCGAAATCCTCGTCGGTCTCCAGCACCTTGCCGCTGGGGCTGGTCTTGCCCAGCGTGCCGGCGCAGGACGGGTAGACGTAGAAGGCGCCTTCCGGATTCGGACAGTACAGCCCCTGGGCTTGGTTCAGCATGGACACGACCAGGTCGCGCCGCTCCTTGAACGCGTCCGACCGCACCGGGATGAAATCCTGCGGCCCGTTCAGCGCCTCCACGGCGGCGGCCTGGGAGATGCTGGTGGGGTTGGAGGTGCTCTGGCTCTGGATCACGCCCATGGCCTTGATCAGGTCCTTCGGGCCGCCGGCATAGCCGATGCGCCAGCCGGTCATGCTGTAGGCCTTGGAGACGCCGTTGATCGTCAGGGTGCGGTCATAAAGGGCCGGCACCACCTGCGCCATGGTGGTGAACTCGAAATCGTCATAGACGAGGTGCTCGTACATGTCGTCGGACATGACCCACACATGCGGGTGCCGCAGCAGCACCTCGCCCAGCGCCTTCAGCTCGTCGCGGCTGTAGGCGGCGCCGCTGGGATTGCTGGGGCTGTTCAGGATCAGCCACTTGGTCTTCGGCGTGATCGCCGCTTCCAGCATGTCCGGGGTCATGCGGAAGCCCGTGTCCGCCGGGCAGGGCACGAAGACGGGCGTGCCCTCGGCCAGCAGCGTCATGTCCGGATAGCTGACCCAGTAGGGCGCCGGGATGATCACCTCGTCGCCCGGATTCAGCGTGGCCATCAGGGCGTTGTACAGCACCTGCTTGCCGCCGACGCCAACCGTGATCTGGGCGGGCTCGTAGTCCAGCCCGTTCTCCCGCTTGAACTTGGCGCTGATGGCCTTCTTCAGTTCGGCCGTGCCGTCCACGTCGGTGTACTTGGTGAATCCGGCGTGGATGGCCTGGATGGCCGCTTCCTTGACGTTGTCCGGCGTATCGAAGTCCGGCTCCCCCAGCCCCAGCGCGATGATGTCGCGTCCGGCCGATTTCAGCGCCCGCGCTTTGCTGTTCACGGCGATGGTGGCGGACGGCTTGATACGGGCAAGGCGGCTGGCGAGGATCGTCATGATGGCAAGCTCTGCTTGGCTTAGGTTGGTTGGGCGGCGAGGGTGGGCCGGGCGCAGGGTTTAGCCCAGAAGTCCGCGCTTGGACATGGGCAAGGCCGACCGGTTCAGCATTTCGATCAGGTGGTAGGCGAAGCTGGGCATCCGGTTGCGCGCGGTCAGGCGGAAATCGCCCTGCCCGCCCCCGGCCGCCAGCCCCACCCCGGCCCAGGCGGACCCGTCGGCGCAGAAGGCATCGACCTCGCGGTTGCCGACGCGCAGATCCGTCCGCCCCTCCTCCACCGCCACCGGCACGCCGTCGAAGGTGGAGATCAGGGCGCAGACCGTGTCGGGCAGCGCACGCTGGGCCGCAACGGCGGGGGCCACCACGTCGGGCGCGCGCCGGACCACATCCAGGATCACCCTGGGCTGCCCGCCCGCACCGGCCAGCCCCTCCAGGGCCGGAACCAGCCCGTCCGCCCCGTCGACCCGCACCAGCAGCGGGTTCTGGACGGAGCGGAGGAAATCCTTCAGCGCCGCATTGTCGCGCAACGCGGCCAGATCGGCGGTCAGCACATGGGCGGCGTGGGTGGTAGTGTCGGCATGGGCCGGGTCGATGGCCATCGCCGCCTCCGCCGACAGGGCGAAGAAGGCTTCGGCATTGGCGATATGCTCGATGGCCCCGGTGCCGCCCAGGCAGGCCGCGATGAAGTCCAGCGTGTCCTGGATGCGCAGCACGATCTCACCCAGATCGCGCCCCTCGGCGGAGGTGGCGTCCAGCTCGGGAATCCAGCGGCGGATATTGTTCAGATCGGCGAAGCCGCCGCGGGTATAGGCGCGCAGCAGGTTGGCCCGCTTCGCCACCGTTTCCCGCAGCTCCTGCCGGTGGGCGTCGGGCGGGGTCACCAGATTGATGATCTTCACCACCGGCAGCGCCGACTTGTACAGCAGGATGGCGGTCAGCAGCAGGAAGTAGCGCAGCCGCTGCTCGAACTCCTCCAGGTCCCACTCGCTGTCGTCCGGGAAGATGTCGGCATAGAGCACGGTCGCGCGACGGTCCTTCAGCCGGGCGAGCTGGCCCAGCAGAGAATCCACCTCCATCCCCAGCACGATGGGCGTGTCCGGGCGGGTGGGCTTGCCGGCGGCGGGGGCGGTCTCGGAAGTCACGGAATCCATCCTCTCAACAGAATCTCAGCCCTTGGGGGCAATCTCACGGCCGAATGGGCATAGGCGCCCAGGAAGATCAGGCCCGGCACGCCGGCCAGCGGTGCGGCCGCCCGGCTGGCGCCGGGCCCGTGCAGCTCCAGCACGTAGCGGTAGCCGCCGAAGGCCGGCCCCTGCTTGGCGGGGGCGACGGCGGGGATCAGCCCGTCCTGCGCCGCGCGCGCCAGCGCCGGGGCCAGCGCCGCCGGGTCCTTGGCCAGGAAGGCCACATAGCCCTCCGCCGTCTCCTCCGCCCGCCCGGCCGGGCCGCGGCCGATGCACAGGAAGCGGGTGGCGTTGACCGACGGGCCTTGCAGGTCCGTCTCCAACTCCTCCAGCCCGTAAAGATCGCCGATGCCGGGGGCCGCCACCGCCCCCATGCCCGCCGTCCGCTCCCGCGCCAGCAGCTCCAGCGCGGCGGAGGTGCTGGGCGTCTCCAGCTCCTTCAGCGGCCGGGCGGAGCTCCAGCCCTTCACCTGCGCCAGCCCGAAGGGATGGCTGGCGATGGTGTGCAGCGTGCCGCGGTCGCCCGGCAGCCGGTACAGGGAGAAGGTGACCGGCACCTCGGCGCTGGCCAGCACGGCAAGCTCGGCACCGCGGGCGGTCATCTGCTCCACCGTGTCGCCGACATAGCCCTTGGCCCCGTTCTCCACCGGCACCACGATCCGTCCGCAGCGCCCATGGGCCAGCGCGTCGAAGCAGGCGGCGACGCTGGCCCCCGGCTGAAGCTCCAGGCCGGAGCCGGCGGGGAACAGGTGGCGCACGGCGATATGGGTGAAGGTGCCCTCCGGCCCCAGATAGACCACCCGGCGCTCAGCCTCCGCGCCTGCGTCGGCAATGGCGGCGTCTGTGGTCATGGGGCGGAATCCTCGGGGTTCGGCGGGTCGTCGGGCGTAAAATCGGTCCGAAACTATCCGACAGCGCCGCGGCACCGCAACATCATTGCCCGCGCGCCCGCTTCTGGCACCCCTTCGCCGAACGCATGGACAGCCCCGCCCCCACAACCCGCCCCGGTGACAAGCCTCCGCCGGATGGGGTAGTCATTCCCCATGCCGGACGCCAGCCTCCTGCCCATCGACCCTGCCGACGCGGTCCTGATCGGGACCGCCGCCGTGATCCTGCTCATCCTGCTGATGACGGTCCTGCGCGCCGCCCGGCCCAAGGTGCGGAAGCTCAACGCCCGCCAGTACAATGCCGAACTCTTCAAGCGCCGCCTCGCCTTGGACGAGCTCGGCTTCGAGGCCCTGCATAATATCCCGCTGAAGACCTCCAAGCACCGCACCGCCGCCATTGACCATGTGGTGCGGCTGCCGGACTCCATCCTGCTGATCGTGTCCGCCCCCGCCGCCGCCTCGGGCCGGGTGCGCGCCAACCCGTCGGCGGGGCAGTGGCGCTATGCGGCGCCGGACCACAAGGTCGCCACCATGCTGAACCCCGTGATCCAGCTCCATCCCCTGATCAGCGCCATCCGCGCCCGCTTCCCCCTGGTCCGGGTGCGGGTGCTGGCGGTCTTCCCGAACAGCGCCGATTTCGGCGGCCCGCCCCCGAAAAGCTGCTGCCGCAGCGCCGACCTCGCCGACGCGGTCCGCGCCTACGCCCGCGAGGACGGCCCGCCCAGCCACACGGTGGAGACCGCGTGGGAACCGCTGTGCCACGCCCTGCAGCACGCCGCTGGCGGGCGCGCGAACAAAGCGGGATCACCCCCTGGAACAAGGCGCGCCCGCACCGTATCTTAGCCCCATGCCCCAGGATCTCGCCCCCGCCGCCGCTCCGCACCAGCCCCTGACCGACAACCCGGTCATGCCCTGGCGCACCCGCCTGCCCTCGCCCCCGATGCGGCATCCGCTGACCGTGGTGTCGGAGTACACGCCGGCCGGCGACCAGCCGCGCGCCATCGAGGAGCTGACGCAGGGCCTGCACCAGGGGGAGAAGGACCAGGTGCTGCTGGGCGTCACCGGCTCGGGCAAGACCTTCACCATCGCCCATGTGATCGAGCGGCTTCAGCGCCCGACCCTGGTGCTCGCCCCGAACAAGACCCTGGCCGCCCAGCTCTATGGCGAGATGAAGAGCTTCTTCCCCGACAATGCGGTGGAGTACTTCGTCTCCTACTACGACTATTACCAGCCGGAGGCCTACGTCCCCCGCACCGACACCTATATCGAGAAGGAATCCTCGATCAACGAGCAGATCGAGCGGATGCGCCACTCCGCCACCCGTGCCCTGCTGGAGCGGCGGGACACCATCGTCGTGGCCTCCGTCTCCTGCATCTACGGCATCGGCTCGGTCGAGACCTATCAGGCGATGACGGTGGACGTGAATGTGGGCGACACGCTCGACCGGCAGAAGTTCCTGGCCCAGCTCATCGAGCTCCAGTACCGCCGCAACGATGTCGGCTTCGCCCGCGGCTCCTTCCGCGTGCGCGGCGACACCATCGAGCTGTTCCCCGCCCACATGGAGGACCGCGCCTGGCGCTTTTCCCTGTTCGGGGACGAGGTGGAGAGCATTGTCGAGATCGACCCGCTGACGGGCGAGAAGTCCGCCTCCATGAAGGAGGTGCGCATCTACGCCAACAGCCACTATGTCACACCGAAGCCCACGCTCCAGCAGGCCATCAACCAGATCAAGCACGACCTCAAGGTCCGGCTGGAGGAGCTGTACGCCCAGGGTCGCCTGCTGGAGGCGCAGCGGCTGGACCAGCGCACCACCTTCGACATCGAGATGATGATGGCGACCGGCTCCTGCGCCGGCATCGAGAACTATTCCCGCTATCTCTCCGGCCGCAATCCGGGGGAGCCGCCGCCGACCCTGTTCGAGTACCTGCCGGACGACGCCCTGCTGATCGTGGATGAGAGCCATGTGATGGTTCCCCAGATCGGCGGCATGTTCAAAGGCGACTTCATGCGCAAGACCACCTTGTCCGAGCATGGGTTCCGCCTGCCCTCCTGCACCGACAACCGCCCGCTCAAGTTCGAGGAGTGGAACGTGATGCGGCCGCCCACGGTGTTCGTCTCCGCCACCCCCGGCCCGTGGGAGATGGAGCGCACCGGCGGCGTCTTCGCCGAGCAGGTGGTCCGCCCCACCGGCCTGGTCGATCCGGAGGTCATCATCCGCCCCACCGAGACCCAGGTGGACGACGTCATGGCGGAGGTGCGGGAGGTCGTGGCCAAGGGGCTGCGCGTCCTGGTCACCACCCTGACCAAGAAGATGGCCGAGGCGCTGACCGAATACATGATGGAGGCCGGCATCAAGGTCCGCTACGTCCACTCCGACGTGGAGACCCTGGAGCGGATCGAGATCATCCGCGATCTCCGCCTCGGCGTGTTCGACGTGCTGATCGGCATCAACCTGCTGCGCGAGGGGCTGGACATCCCCGAATGCGGCTTGGTCGCCATCCTGGATGCGGACAAGGAAGGCTATCTGCGCTCCCGCACCTCGCTGATCCAGACCATCGGCCGCGCCGCCCGCAATGTGGAGGGCCGCGCCATCCTCTATGCCGACCGCGAGACGGACAGCATCAAGGCGGCGCTGGAGGAGACCTCGCGCCGCCGCGCCAAGCAGCTCGCCTACAATGCCGAGCACGGCATCACGCCGGAATCGGTGAAGAAGAACATCGCCGACGTGCTGGGCAGCGTCTATGAGCGCGGCGACCGTGTGGAGGTGGACACCGGAGCCGCCGGCGCCGACCTCTCCGGCAAGAGCATCAAGCAGATCATCGCCGAGCTGGAGAAGAAGATGCGCACCGCCGCGGCCGACCTGGAGTTCGAGGAGGCCGCCCGCATCCGCGACGAAATCCGCCGACTGGAGCAGATCGACCTCGGCCTCGCCGCCCCCGGCATCCCCGGCGCCAGCGCGCTGCGCGCCAGCGCCCAGGGCGAACGCCCCCGCGGCGGGCGCGGCCGCGACGACTCCGGCAGCGGCCGCCCCCGCAAAGGCGGCCGAGGCTCCGACTCCGCCCCCCGCCAACCCCGCGCCGCCCACGCCACCGACGATGGCGGGGTGGAGGTAGGCGGCATCCAGTTCGGCGGGACGAGGACTAGGAAGCGGCGGTGAGCTAGGTTCGAACTCCTACCCCGCTCGGCAAAGGCCACCCCGCAGACCTGCGAGGCCAACATCAAAACTCGACCACACTATGGCAATCCAACTACCTTCGTTGGAAACCGGTCGGCCGCGAAGAACCCTCATCCAAACAGGTCCATCAACCCGGTCAGCATCCGCCGAACTTCCAGTACTCGCATTCATTTCTGGCTTCCACTTAAAAACGAAATCTCGCCATTTATCCAAGCCTTTATGACTTCACAATCAGCCGCAGCAAGAATCTTACCTTTCTCGAGCAACGGAGACAATTTTCTCGCAAGAGGAGAGAGACTTCTCGAAACATGAGAACATCTAGAAATTTCCTCAAACTCGTGCAGCAATAATCCGCAGGCAAAAACAACCCGCGCCCTTGATGAATCCTTCTTGATTGCGCTCGACATCCTATTTCCGACAACATTCGAAGGCGCAATTCTATCAACAGCTACCTTGCTTATGTCGATCTTAATGGGCGGCCTTCTTTGAAACACAAGATCCACGATCCAAGGCCCAATACCATTCGCTAAGTTCTCCGAATGCGGGGGCCCGGATAGAATGGTCAAAAGCATCCCAACACCACGTGCTTGAGCTTCGTGATGATCATCAGCAAGAACCAACGCCAATCCGTAATTTCTAAAATCTTCGTTATCGTAAAGATCATACCATTCCCACTTCAATCGCGCCGCAAATAGGTTTTTACTCGCCGATAGAAATATTTGATCTTTAACTCCTTCCAAAATTTGATCTCGTAAACTTCTATTCACCCACCGCCGCCCAGGCCCCCAAGGCCCCCTGAATCCGTAAGTGCCTTGGTCCACGATAGACACTGCCAAACTCATTCTTGTTGGATGGCATTCGATTATATCACGCATTAACAGACGCATCACGCTGTCAACCACAACGCCCCGCCTCTCACTAAGACATTTAAGCATGTCACTAATTATCTGCCCACCCTCGAAAAAATTCTTTTCCATTATTACAAATACTGCCTCATATAGACGCCCAACAAAAAATCTTACTTCCGCCTCAGGACCAGCAAGATAGTGAAGAGCTTTCGCACAGAAACCCAATTGCGCGATCTTTGACTTGCTTGTAGCTACTTTTATCAGGCACCTTTCACTGAGCTCCGCTAGGGCTTCCGACATTCTTCTAGTGTTACGAAACGTCTTTAGCTGCAAACACAAGTGAGAAACAACCTCCCATTCTGAACGCGACACATGGGGAAGTACATGTTTCACGACTTGTGAGACTGTGTCATAACGTTCATCTATGCTCCTCGCGTAAAAGTACTCGAGGAAGGTCCGATGGGTGAATTTATATATGCCCAAACCCGCATCAAACATCACCCATGATCTACCCGTTACAAAACTTACCAAGTTCTTGCTTGCTTCAATTGAACGAGCTCTATCCTCGTATAGGCTTGCAAAGTACGCTTCAATTTCCTTTTTCAGCCACTCCGATGACACCCCCTCTTCCAATTCGACTTAACAGTATACCAACATTGCTAGATGGCTGAACAGATTTAGTAAGTCGAAGTCTGCTGGAATCTCTGCTTTTATACCTCTGTTCTGATCCCAATTTTCAAACATTAGCAGAGAACATTCCTTATATATTTCTGGCCTGTTAGCTGGAACGTCACCCTGCACATGGAAAAGCCAAGCCATGAGCCCTAGCATCAAAGGATTTTGTGCTAAGTCGTATGCATGAGCCCTTACTTGCTCAACAAACCTATTAGCCATACGGCTCGCTTCATCAGCATCAACCTGGAAGACGTTCACAAAATACTTGATCAGGTATTCACCTATCTGCTTTGTACCGAATCGCGCTATTGTGAGCTCTTCAAAATCCCGTGTAAGAGGCGCTTCTTCATACCCAACTTCCCGAGAGGTAACCACAATAGTACTTAAAGGGTATCGGTTGGTAAAATTCAGAACGTCATCAATGAACTCTCGGCGCCTTGATGGGTCCAGTATCTCGTCCAACCCATCAAATACGACCAACGCTCTACCTGTACTGACAGCATAGTGAATCACCGGAGTAACGACTTCTATCGGCTCCCCTGCCTTGTCTGATATATCACGGCACATGAAATCCAATAGAGAGAGCTGCGGGTCCGCTCCTTTCGCGCGCTCGAAACTTCTAATAATGACTCTTAGAACCTATTTCAGTAGGCAGACGAACTCCCAGACGGTGATGGCGCAGACGAAGTGGAGCATGGCTTCATAGGTGTCGGCGCGCTTTTCCCATCGGACGAGGATGCGGCGGTATCGGTTCAGCCAGGAATGTGCCCGCTCGATCATCCAGCGGCGGGGTTGGTGCGGGTGGGCGGGCGTTGCCGTGCGATCCTCACCCCTGCGGCGGATGTGGGTCGTGAGCCTGTAATCATACCCAAGCTGCCGCGGCCCGTCATAGTCGTAGCCCTTATCGAGGCAGAGATGCTGAGGATGCGCTGGGGTGGGCTCAGGCCGCGGCACGACAACAGCCTCAAGCGTCTGCTCCAGCAGCTTGAAGTCGATCACGTTGGCGCCAGCGACCGCGAGGCCGAGGGGGAGGCCGCGTCCATCGGTCAGCAGGGACCGCTTGGTGCCCAGCTTGGAGCGGTCGGTCGGGTTGGGGCCGACTTTTTTCCCCGCCCAACGGTGCCTTGGTCATTGCTCCGTCTGCCGACATCCAACTCCAATCAATCCCGACCAGGCCGTCATAGGCCAGCAGCCCCTCACGCCAGAAGGCCTCGAACACACCGGCCTCGGTCCATTCGCGAAAACGGCGGTAGGCGGAAGATGGCGAACAGATGCCGGTGGCTTTGAGCGCCTGCCACTGACTACCCGTGCGCAGGACAAAGAAGATCGCGTCCATCGCGGCGCGATCTGGAACCCGCGGATTATGGCAGCCCAGCGGATGCGCTGGACGCTCCGGCAGCAGCGGCTCCATGCGCCACCAGAGCTCATCCGGCAACCGCCAGCCATCGTCCTGGACCAATCTCCCCATCGTGACCTCCACCCGTTGAAGAGCAAAAGTCCAACAGCCCAGATACGGCAAGCTCCCTACTGGAATAGGCTCTTATGGGAAGTCTACCATTTTGCCTGACCGATCTCGACTGTGTGCTTGCTGCTGCCTTCGCAACCTTATAGCAAAGGTACTGGCAAAGTGTTGATTTTCCGCCTCCCGGATCTCCCAGAACCACGATCCGCCGAGCAGAATTAGCTACTTCTTTGTAAGTAAGAGCGAGTAGAGACTCATCTCCGAGATCGTCAACTGAATGACGCCGAGATATTTCGAGCATTCGAACGCCAGCTGGATTCGGCCTACGCAACGACAGGTGTGGCTCTAGGTACAATCGGCTAAGATCCACTATCCTAGCCCCTCTATTTGTTTCAATTCTTATCGACTTAAAACTCGGTACAAGGTGTTTAGCTAAGTTTTGTATTTTCTTCTGAAAATTTTGTTTTGACGTTGCTTGAGAATTGGAGGGAACTAGCTTAAGCGCAATTTTGGAACGAAGCTTCTGAATTTCTGTCGAGATGGCGCGGAGATAGACATGAAGGGCATCGTCTTTAAGCAATACGCGCACGGTTGCACGAAAGGTATTAACAAGGGCGAGAAAAAGCTCATCGGCCCTGTCAGCTCCACAGGTTTCTGCACATATCGCGGAAAATGCGTACTTTAAGGACTCGCTAGGTACTCCAATTAGGCACTCGTCCATCAACTCAGACAGCAGCGTAGTCTTCATTAGCTCAGAGATAAATGCCTCTACGTCCTGCGTGTAAGAGCTTTCCCCTCGCAGTAGCGCCTTGCGAAAATGATCGAGCGCCTCCACCAATACGGGGTCATGGGCAGCCCCATTACGGATCATTTGCTCTACTTTATTTACTTTGACAAACTTCTGAAATGTTACGGATCCGATTTTTTGAATAGACGCACTAATCAGATTTATTCCGACTCCTGCGGTAATTGCATCCATAGCTACCCTCTTCTTCCTCTTTCGAAAATGCCGTTTTACTACTTAAGGTTACCACTTTCGTGCAGAAGCGCAAGCTCCGCAATAGCTTTTCCAAGGCAGCGACGTACCGTAGAGTTTATTTTCCTGCGTTCAGATAAATACAGTTTTTTTGCCCATATACAAATGCATAGGTTTTCAGATATTCAGGCCATAACATGGCGGGCCTGAAGATTGTCATCCCACTCCGTATGCGAATCAGTCCTGTAAATCGACTAATACATTCTGACACTGAACTCAGCTTGTCGCATTTTCATTACGCTGAGGTTTTCTCTACCCATGCGGCAGCGGAAGATGCATTTTGAACCAGGATAGTAACGCCTGAATGTTCCGCTTGGATGTATCTGTGCCGTGGGAATGAGAGGCTACTGCGAACTGCCCCGGATGCATACCTGTACCAGCTACGGCGGGCGCGGCGTGAGTACGCGTGGCGCCTCGGCAGTCTTCTGGAGAGTTCTGTCTCGTAAATGAAGTCACCAGATGGATGCCGATCCTTGAAGATTATTAAATCCCCTATTGTATCAGCCCGCTCCCCGCCCCGCTCAGCCCTTCGCCAGCTTGGAGAACAGAAGCTGCGCCGGCTGGTCGTAGGCGGCCCAGAGGATGGCGTACTGGCCGAACATCTCGGCAAGGGCCAGGGCGTCGGCCGGGGGCAGGTCCAGGATCAGGAAGCTCTTCTCCACCGGCCAGTCGCTTTCCTTCGGCGCGCGGTGCTCGGCGGGAAGGAAGTCCAGGTCCTCCTCCTCCAATATCTCGCGCAGCCGCTTGTTGGCCGCCTGGTTCTCCGCCTCCCCCTTGCGGGCGTTCTCGGGGTTGTAGGCGGTCATGAACACGGCCTCCGCCGCACCCTTGGCCTCCAGCAGCTTGTCCAGGGCCGGATGCGGGGCGTTGGCGCGCACCGCCACCTCCTTGCCGCGGTCCAGCGCCACATATGTGGCCGATTCGTAGGAGACGCGGAGGTCCTTGATGCTGGTCATGCGAAGGGCTTCACGGTGTGGCTGTGGTTCAGGGGGCCGTGCCCGTGGCCAAGGCCCGGCGCGGTGCGGATGGCGATCTCCACATACCGCCGCGCCCGCCCCACCGCCTCCGCCGTGTCCAGCCCCTGGGCCAAGCCGCAGGCGATGGCGCTGGCCAGGGTGCAGCCGGTGCCGTGGGTATGGGGCGTGTCGATGCGCTCCCCGGCGAAGCAGGTCTCGCCCTCGGCGGTCAGCAGCAGGTCGGTCACCACCGGTCCCTCCAGATGCCCCCCCTTCATCAGCACGGCCTTCGGCCCGCGGGCCATCAGCGCCTCGCCGGCGCGACGCATATCGTCCACCGTGCGGATCTCATGCCCCACCAGCACCTCCGCCTCCGGCGCGTTGGGGGTCAGCACCGCGGCCAGGGGAAGCAGGGCCGACAGCACGGCGGAGGTGGCGCCCTGGTCCAGCAGCCGGTGCCCGCCCTTGGCCACCATCACCGGATCGATCACCGCCGGCACGCCGGGGGCTATCTGGTACAGCGTCTCCGCCACCGCCTCGATCACCTCCACGGTGGCCAGCATGCCGGTCTTGACCGCATCCGCCCCGATATCCTCCAGGCAGAGCCGCATCTGCTGCACGATGAAGGGCGCCGGGACCGGGTGGATGCCGTGGACGCCGCGCGTATCCTGGGCGGTCAGGGCGGCGATGGCGGTCATGGCGTACCCGTCCAGCGCGGTCACCGCCTTGATATCCGCCTGTATCCCCGCCCCGCCCCCGGAGTCCGACCCCGCGATGATGAGGACGCGTCCCTTCATATCACTCTCCTGCTCGCCCCCAACCGTCCGCGAGGCCACCCTTCGACAGGCTCAGGGTGAGGATAGTGGCGTGGGGGAGGCCCCCCAACAAAAGGCCCCGCAACACCCCTCACCCTGAGCCCGTCGAAGGGCCCCCGCAAGCTCCCACGAAAGGACCCCACAACACCCCTCGCCCTGAGCCTGTCGAAGGGCCTCGCAACGCCTACTCCGCAGCCCGGGACACGGCGGCCCGTTCCACCGCCGCGACGATGCTGTCCACCACCTGCGCCACCTCCTCGTCCGTCGGCCCCTCCGCCATGACCCGGATCAGTGGCTCGGTGCCGGACTTGCGGATCAGCACGCGGCCCCGGCCGTTCAGCCGGTCCTCGCCCGCCCGGATGGCGTCCTTCACCTCCGCCGCCTCCAGCGGCGCGGTGCCGGCGGCGAAGCGCACATTCTTCAAGAGCTGCGGCAGCGGCTCGAACACCTTCAACACCTCCGAAGCCGGCCGTTCCCACTCCTTCAGGCAGGCCAGCACCTGGAGTGCGGCCAGCAGCCCGTCGCCGGTGGTGGCGAAGTCGGACAGGACCAGATGGCCGGACTGCTCGCCGCCCAGGTTGAAGCCATGCTCCCGCATGTGCTCCACCACATACCGGTCGCCCACCGGCGTGCGCGCCAGGCTCAGCCCCTGCCCCTTCAGCAGCAGCTCCAGCCCCATGTTGGACATCACCGTGGCGACGATCCCGCCGCCCTTCAGCTTGCCGCGCGCCGCCCAGTCGGTGCCGATCAGGGCCATGATCTGGTCGCCATCGATGCGGTTGCCGTGCTCGTCCGCCAGGAACAGCCGGTCGGCGTCGCCATCCAGCGCGATGCCCAGATCGGCCTCGTGCTCCACCACCGCCTTCTGCAGGGCGGCCGGGGCTGTGGCGCCGACACGGTCGTTGATGTTGAAGCCGTCCGGCTTGTCGCCGATGGCGATGACCTCCGCCCCCAGCTCCCACAGCACGCGAGGGGCCACCTTGTAGGCGGCGCCATGGGCGCAGTCGATCACGATGCGCATGCCGTCTAGCCGCAGCCCGCGCGGGAAGCTGGCCTTCACCTGCTCGATGTAGCGGCCGGAGGCATCCTCCATCCGCTGCGCCCGGCCGAGCTCCCGCTCGCCGGCCAGATCGGGGGCGAAGGGCCGGCCCATCCGCGCCTCGATCTCCGCCTCCACCTCGTCCGACAGCTTGTACCCGTCCGGCCCGAACAGCTTGATGCCGTTGTCATGGAACGGGTTGTGCGAGGCGGAAATCATGACGCCGAGGTCGGCGCGCATGGAGCGGGTCAGCATGGCCACCGCCGGCGTCGGCATCGGCCCGACCAGGATCACATCCATGCCCATGCTGGTGAAGCCCGCCGTCAGCGCCGGCTCCAGCATGTAGCCCGACAGGCGGGTATCCTTGGCGATGATGACGGTGTGGCGGTGGTCGCCCCGGCGGAACTGGAGTGCGGCCGCCATGGCGGCCTTCAGCGCCGTCTCCGCCGTCATCGGCTCCGTATTCGCCTTGCCCCGGATGCCGTCCGTGCCGAACAGCTTGCGCGTCATCATACCCTCGGAAATTCGGTCTAGCCGCCGCGCGGCCATGGCGGGCGGTTATACCGGAGCGTGCGGCCCCATGCCAGCCCGCGCAGCCATCTGCCCTACCCGTGCAGCGCCGCCCACATGGCAACCGCCTGCGCCGTCTCCGCCACGTCATGCACCCGCAGGATCTGCGCCCCCTGGTCCAGCGCCGCCAGCCCGGCCGCCAGCGACCCGCCCAGCCGCTGCTTCGGCGGCTCGTTCCGCGACAGGCCGGCGATGAAGCGCTTGCGGCTCACCCCGACCAGGATCGGCGCTCCCAGCGCGTGGAACTGACCGGTATGGCGCAGCAGGTGCAGGTTATGCTCCGCATTCTTGCCGAAGCCGATGCCGGGATCGATGGCGATGGCCTCCCGCGCGATGCCGAACGCCTCGGCCGCCTCCACCCGCTCCGTCAGTATGTCGAACACGTCCAGCGTGGGATCGCGGTAGCCGGGGCTGGCCTGCATGGTCTGCGGCTCCCCCTGCATATGCATCAGGACGACCGGGCACCCGGCCTCCGCCACCACCCGCATGCTCTCCGCATCGCCGCTCAGTGCTGTGATGTCATTGACGATGCGCGCCCCGGCCGCCAGCGCCCCCCTCATCACCGCGGCATGGCGGGTATCGACGCTGATCACGGCACCTTCCGCCGCCAGCGCCTGGATCACCGGCAGCACCCGCGCCAGCTCCTCCTCCGGGGCCACGGGCGCCGCCCCCGGCCGGGTGCTCTCCCCGCCGATATCCAGGATGTCGGCTCCCGCCTCCAGCAGCGCCCTGCCATGGGCGATGGCGTTCTCCGCTCCCGCAAAGTCGCCGCCGTCGGAGAAGCTGTCCGGCGTCACGTTGACGATGCCCATGACCAGCGGCCGGTCCAGCCGCAGCCCCGCCCACAGTTTCTGCGGCTGGGCCAGCGCCGCGAGTTGGATCTTCGCCCGCCAAGCGAAAGCCTCCGGCAGCCCTGCGGCCCAGTCCAGCACGGGCTGGAGCGGCGCCACCGCCCGCAAGGCCCCATCCCCGTGCCGGACCGCCACCTCCGCCATGCCGAAGGCGAAGCGCCCCCCCGCCAGCCGCACCGCCAGTTCGCTCGCCACAGCACTCCGCGCCACCTCGCCGGTCAGCAGCCCGGCGGGGCGGATGTACAGCTCGGCGGGCGAGGACGGCAGGGGCAGGTCGCGCAGCGGCATGGCATCGGACTTGTGCAGTAAGGGAAGAGATCAGGTTAACGGCCCGGACCGGGCCGGCATACCCCCGATTTCGGGAAGCACGCCGGCAACCAAAGGAAAAGGCCCCCGGATCGCTCCGGGGGCCTTTCCATGGTTCGGCGGTTCGCCGTCGTCACACGCCCGGCTGCGGCTCCGGCTCGAAACCGCCGGTGTCCTTTCCGGTGGTCGGAACGGAACCGCGGCGGCCACCCTTCGGCGGCTCGGCCTTCACGGCCGGCGGAGCCTGGGGCGGCTCGGTCCGGACGATGGACTCGCCGCGGATCAGAGCCTTCACGTCCTCGCCCGACAGCGTCTCGTACTCGAGCAGCGCCAGGGAAATTTTGTGCAGCTCGTCGATATGCTCCGTCAGGATGCGGCGGGCATGGCCTTCCGCCTCCTCGATGATGCGACGGACCTCCTGGTCGATCAGGTTGGCCGTACCCTCGGACATGTTCTGCTGCTGGGTCACGCTGTGGCCCAGGAACACCTCCTGCTCGTTGGCGGAGTAGCGCACCCGGCCCAGCTTGTCGGACATGCCGAACTCGGTGACCATGCGGCGGGACATGTTGGTGGCCTGCTGGATGTCGTTGCCGGCACCCGTGGTCACATATTCCGGCCCGAAGATCAGCTCCTCCGCCACGCGGCCGCCGAACATCATGGCGAGACGGCTTTCCAGCTCCAGCTTGGAGTAGGTCCACTTGTCCCGCTCCGGCAGGTTCATGGTCACGCCCAGCGCACGGCCGCGCGGGATGATCGTCACCTTATGCAGCGGGTCGCTGGCCGGCATGTAGAGGCCCACCAGCGCGTGGCCGGCCTCGTGATAGGCGGTCAGCTTCTTCTCCTGCTCGGTCATGACCATGGAGCGGCGCTCCGCACCCATCATGACCTTGTCCTTGGCGTTCTCGAAGTCCGCCATGCCGACCACGCGCTTGCCGGCGCGGGCCGCCAGCAGCGCCGCCTCGTTCACCAGGTTCGCCAGATCGGCACCGGAGAAGCCGGGGGTACCGCGGGCGATCACCTTTGGCTCCACATCCGGCGCCAGCGGCACCTTGCGCATATGGACCTTCAGGATCTTCTCGCGGCCCAGCACGTCCGGGTTCGGCACCACCACCTGCCGGTCGAAGCGGCCCGGGCGCAGCAGCGCCGGGTCCAGCACGTCCGGACGGTTGGTGGCGGCGATCAGGATGACGCCCTCGTTCGCCTCGAACCCGTCCATCTCCACCAGGAGCTGGTTCAGGGTCTGCTCACGCTCGTCGTTGCCGCCGCCGAGACCTGCGCCACGATGCCGGCCAACAGCGTCGATCTCGTCGATGAAGATGATGCAGGGGGCGTTCTTCTTGCCCTGCTCGAACATATCGCGGACGCGGGACGCGCCGACGCCCACGAACATCTCCACGAAGTCGGAGCCGGAGATGGTGAAGAAGGGCACGTTGGCCTCACCCGCCACGGCGCGGGCGGTCAGCGTCTTACCGGTACCCGGCGGTCCCACCAGCAGCACGCCCTTCGGGATCTTGCCGCCCAGGCGCTGGAACTTCTGCGGGTCCTTCAGGAACTCGACGACCTCTTCCAGCTCCTGCTTGGCCTCGTCGATGCCGGCGACATCGTCGAAGGTCACGCGGCCGACCTTTTCCGTCAGCAGTCGGGCGCGGCTCTTGCCGAAGCCCATGGCCTTGCCGCCGCCGCCCTGCATCTGGCGCATGAAGAAGATCCAGACGCCGATCAGCAGCAGCATGGGGAACCAGGACAGCAGGATGCTGACCAGGGTGTTCGGCCCCTCTTCCGGTACGGAGCTGACGCGGACATTCCGCTCGGCCAGCCGGTCGCCGATGTTGGAGTTGGGCGGCACATAGGTGCTGAAGCTGCGCCCGTCGCTATAGTGACCAGTGACCTGGTCTCCTTTGATGGTGACGTCGGCAACCGCGCCGCGCTCCGCATCTTCCAGGAGCTGGCTATAGGGGATCACACCCGGCTGGGAGACCCGGGTTGACGACGTCTGGAACAAGTTGAACAGGGCCACCAGCAGCAGCCCGATAATGATCCAGAGCGCCAGGTTCTTGCCGAAATTATTCACGTCACGAGCCTTTCGTCGACCGCCCCGCGGGTTCTGCCCCCCGGGTGCGGTGCCGTCGCCGGAAACAGATCCCTCGCGGGAAGCTTCCCATTAGATAATCTCCCTGGCAGGCATGACAACAGAGAACCTCGCACCTGCCGCGGGCACCGGCGCCTCCGGCCCCAATCTGTAGCCTAAGCAACCCGATCCGAGACGCACATAGTTCAGATGGGGTACGAGGAGCAGGGTTTGCCCCCCCCTGATCGCCGGAAGCGTGCGACGGACCGACGCGGGCAGTACCCGACCTACCCGAACGATCGGGTCAGAGGATATCTTTGCCCATCCCTCGGCTTCCAATGCACCCAATGTCACCGTCCGGCTGCCATTCCACTCCAGACGAAACCGCCGGTCCCATACTGCGGTTCCGCCCGGCGCGACGACAATCGGAGCTTCGACCGATGCCGGCTCTCTTACGATGCGGAGAACCGCGCCAGCTCGGCTGAACAGGCATCCTCCCAGGCTGCCGCCGCTGAACTCGCCCGCGCCTTCGCGCAGACGGGTCAGAAGCCGCTCCATCCTCTCCCCCCGCGGCGGATAGGGTCTGCCGCCGACAGCTCCGGTCAGCCGCGACAGGAGGCCGAGGCTGTCCTCGTCGTCCAGGACTCTGAAAACCGCTGCATCCAGTTCAATCCATCCCTCGGGATGAAAGGCCCCATGCCGGGCCAGCATCTGCGCCAGCAGATCATCGCGGTCTGCACGGCGACAGCCGGCCTGCCGTGCCGCTTCGGCCAGGGCGGGGACCGGATCCACAGGCTCCGTCGCACGCAGGCGTCCGCGGGCGAACCGCGTATCGCGATTGGATGGATCGCGGATAAAGGGCTGCCCCCTGACGTCACAGGTCGCCTCCAGCCGTGCACGGAGAACGCCCAGCACGGGACGGATCAGCCGTAGTCCGGGGCGCTCGCGGATGGACGGCATGGCGGCAAGCCCGTCGGGTCCGCTACGCATGCCCCGCCGGATCAGTACGGTTTCCGCCTGATCCTCCTGCTGGTGGCCCAATGCCAGATGAAGAATGCCTCTTTCGCGACATTCCTGCTCGAGCAGGTCGTATCGGGCCCCACGTGCCGCTTCTTGCAGGCCGGTGACGGGCTTGGCTCCTTCCCAGCGGCGAATGACGTGAAGTATGCCGTGAAACCCCATCCACGCGGCAACCTGCTCTGCTTCGGCTCCGCTGGCCTGCCGCAGACCATGATCCACGGTGATGGCCAACAGACTGCCGCCACGCCGCTGTGCCCAGTCGTGGAGCAGCAAGGCCAAGGCCATGCTGTCCGGCCCGCCGGAGAGGCCAACCGCCACATGCGGTGCAGCCTCGAACGGCCCTAGCGGCGCCATCAGCCGTTCAAACTCCGCGGAGCTTATCGGCTCGGCGGGCGGAATGCTGCGGTGTTCAGCCACACCGCAGCCGGTTCTTCTCCTGCTCGGCACGGCGGCGGATCGTGGTCGGTGCATCCTTGTATTCGCCCGCCAACTGCTGGAGCGCCAGGCAGGCGTCTTCCTTCTGGTTGATGGCGCCGAGCGACATGGCGAGCTTCAGCAGGTTGTCCGGCGCCTTGCTGCTCTTCGGATAGGATTGGTAGCCCTCCGCGAAAGCAACGGCCGCTTCCTTGAACATGCTGCGGACATACAGCGTCTCTCCCAGCCAGTACTGGGCATTGGCTGAGAGTTGGTGGCCCGGATTGTCCGTCAGGAACTGCTGGAAGGCGGCATGGGCAGCCGCATAGTTCTGCTGCCGCAACAGGCCGAAGGCGTAATCATACTGCTGCTGCGGCCCGCCGGAGGGCAGGTCCGCCGGTGCGGCGGCTCCGCCCGAGGGTGCAGCTGCCATCGGCGGCAGCGCTTCCCCTGTGGGTTCCGCAGATGGGGATGCCGGCTGCTGGGCGGAGCCGCCGCCAACAGGCGCTGCCTGTGCGCCGCCGCGACCCTGCTCAAGCTGGGTCAGACGGTATTCCATGTCTGTTGCCAACCGCTCCAGCTGCTCACGGAGCTGCCCGATCTGGAAGGTAGCTTCCTCATACCGGCCGGTCATGGTCCGGACATCGGTTTCCAGCCGCTGCAGGCGGACTTCGAAATCACCAGCGACGCTCGGGGCGATCTGCGCGCCGCCGCTCCCGCCGCCGCCCTGACGGGTCCCGCCCCCGCGGTAGACCTCGCGGCTGAGGGTCTGGACTTCGGTTTCCAGCCGGTTGAGACGATTCAGCAATTCGCGCATGTCGCCGCTCTGCGCCTGGGCGGCGGGAGCGAGCAACGCAATGGCCAGCAGGGGAGCCGCGAGGGCGACGCCGGCAAGGCGGGAACGGGTCTTGATCTTCATGATCGTCTGCATGCCCGGAAGTGACTGGACCGGCCGGAAGCGTAGCGTCCGCCGGTAAACAGAGGAAGACTAACGCCCCGAAAGGGACAGATTATGGCATTTACGCCACAGAAACGGCCCCGCAGGCATTTCGGCCATCCTGAAACCAAAGAAGCGCCGCCCGGTTTCCCGGACGGCGCCTCCCTGATCATGACGCGGCGTTCGTACGCTGCGGCACCGAGTGACTGATCCAGTACGGATCAGTTCACCACGGTCACGCCGCGACGGTTCTGCGCCCAGGCGGACTCGTTGGAGCCGAGCACCGCCGGACGCTCCTTGCCGTAGCTGATGGTCTGCACGCGGCCAGCATCGACGCCCAGGGCGACGAGGTAGTTCTTCACGGCCGAGGCGCGGCGGTCACCCAGGGCGAGGTTGTACTCGCGGGTGCCGCGCTCGTCGGCATGACCCTCGACGGTCACGGTGACGCCCGGATACTGCTTCAGCCAGGCGGCCTGACGGTCAAGCGTGGCCGTCGCTTCCGGGGTGAGGTCGTAACGGTCGAAACCGAAGAAGACGCGGTCGCCGACATTGACGACGAAGTCTTCGGCAGTGCCGGGAACCGGACCGGCGGGCTGGGCCGGCGCAACGGAGGTGTTGCCACCCGCGTTGGAGGTGTCGGCAGTTTCCGGCGCGCTCTGGCAAGCAGAGACGAGCAGAAGCGCCGCGAACATGCTCAGGTACTTAACGCGCATTTTTTGAGACCCCCTACTTCGACACTAGTTTTGATGATCGGAACTGCCCCACGAGCGACGCCAATATACGTTCAGTCGGCGATTTCTCCGATCCTCGGACTGTAAAGTCTTAGCGTCGTTCTGCGGTGCGAAAATAATGGGACGGACTTAAGGAATCAAGGGCGACCAAGCTGGGTCCGAAGCGTCCGTCGGTGTCACAGCCTGCCGTTCATTGAATCCGGTGAGGTCGATGGAGAAGAGCTTCGCCTGCCGCTGGCGGTCGCCGGCGCCGACGGGACGCTCCTTGAAGTACATCAGCACGCGCCCGTTGGGAGCCCAGGTCGGGCCTTCCACATGGAAGGATTCCGTCAGAAGGCGCTCACCAGTACCGTCCGGACGGATTACGCCGATATAGAAGCGACCCTGATGCAGCCGCGTGAAGGCGATCAGGTCGCCGCGCGGGGACCAGACCGGAGTTGCATAACGCCCCTGCCCGAAAGTAATCCGCTTCACGTCGGAACCATCTGCATTCATCGTATACAGCTGCTGTGTTCCGCCGCGGTCGGACTCGAACACGATTTTACTTCCGTCCGGAGAGTAGGACGGAGCCGTGTCGATACCGGGGTGGTTGGTCAACTGGGTCTGCCGACGGGTGCGGAGGTCCAGGGTATAGATGTCCGTGTTGCCTCCGGTGGCCAGCGACATGATGACTTTGTTGCCGTCCGGCGAGAAACGCGGGGCGAAAGTCATGCCGGGGAAATCCCCCAGGACTTCCTGCCGACCGGTATCGATATTGAACAGGTAAACACGAGGCCTGTTGTTGAAGTAACTCAGGTATGTGATTTCCTGTGCCGTCGGAGAGAAGCGCGGCGTTAGGACGAGCACGCGGCCATCGGTCAGGAAGCGGTGGTTCTCCCCGTCCTGGTCCATGATGGCCAGCCGCTTCACCCGGTTGTTCGCCGGGCCGGACTCGGCGATGTAGACGATGCGGGTATCGAAGTAGCCTTCCTCACCGGTGATCGCCTTGTAGATGGCGTCGGAGATGATGTGGGCGACTCGACGCCATCCGTCGGGTTGGGTGAAATAGGCGAGGCCCGTGAGCTGCTGCCCACGCACCACGTCGAACAGACGGAACTCGATGCGGACACGGCCATCCGGCTGCGTGCTGGCAGCGCCGATCACCAGCCCCTCGGCATTGATCACCCGCCAGTCCGCGAAGCGCGGCCCGGCGCGGAGCTGCTCCGGCGACTGGATGAAGGCCCGCTTGTCCAGCGGACGGAACAGGCCGGTGCGCTCCAGGTTCGCCTGGATGACGCCGGACACGTTCTGGCCGATCTGGCGGTCCTGCGGGCTCTCGCCATAGAAGTCCGTGACGGCGATCGGAATCGGCTCCGACACGCCTTCCGTCATGTCGATGACGAGCTGGGCGCGGGCTTCGGGCGCCGGTGCCGCGGCCAGCGCGGCCAGCACTAGGGCGGCCCCCATGGCCACCCGGCGTATCATGTGGAACAGGCGCGTCATGTCAGGGCGATCCCCCCTGTTACTTGCGGATGGTTTGGAATGGTCGTGCCGGCGGGGCCGGCGGAAAGCCGGCCCGCGCTCACAGCATGTCCCGCGGATTGAAGTTCACCGTCATGACCTTCCAGTCGTCATACTGGTCGGGCGGGAGCGGAAAAGGCTGGCAGCGCGGATTCAACAACGCACGCAGCGCCCGGTCGGTGGAGGCGCGATCGACGGTGCTGGACACCACCCGCGCATTCCTCACCGTTCCATCGGGATTCATGTTCGCCTCGACCACGACGAGATAGTTGTCGACGCCCCGTGCGCCGGCATCGACGCTCCAGCATGGCCGGATCGCGCGCCGGACGGCATCGACCTGGGAGATGGTCAGCCTGTCGGAACGTGAGACGCTCTGCGAAGCCGGAGCCTCGGCGACCTGCTCCTCCTTGGGCTCCTGGCGCGGAGCCGGCGGAGTCTCCTCCTTCAGCTTCTCCAGGTTCTTGAGCACGCTGTCGAAGGACCGCTTGGGTTCCTCCTTCTTCGGCTCTTCCTTTTTCGGAGGCTCCTTCTTGGGCTCCTCCTTTTTGGGCTCAGGCTTTTTCGGCTCTTCTTTCTTCGGCTCCGGCTTCTTGGGCTCGGGCTTGGGTTCTTCCTTCTTAGGCTCCGGCTTCGGCTCGGGCTTGGGCTTCGGCTCTTCCTTCTTCGGCTCCGGCTTCGGCTCGGGCTCCGCCTGGGCGACCTGCTTCGGCGGTTCCGGAGTCTTCACCGGCGGCGGGGGTGGAGCTTCCGCCTGTGCCTGGGGCGGAGGAGGCGGCGGCTGGTTGCGCGGCGGAGCTGGCTGCGGCTTGGCGGGTGCAGGCTTCGGCGGCTCCTTGTTCGGCTCGATCCGCGTATTGGTCAGCTGGCCGACGTCGACGATTTCAACCGGAATGGCCTCGGGAATGGCGGCAAGCCGCTTCTCCGGGCGCGGCAGTCCGACGATCGCGACCAGGAACAGCGCGACGTGCAGCACGGCGGAAAGGATGATCGCGGTGCGCATGATTAGGGGCCGGCGCTCCAGGCTTCAGGCGATGAGGGGCGATATCAACGGCGGGCGGCAGGCTGGTCCGGCATCTCGGCGACCAGCGCGACCTTCTTGAACCCGGCCGCGCTCACCGTGCCCATGACCTCCACGATCCGGCCGTAGGCCAGGTTACGGTCGCCACGGACGAAGATGCGGGCCTCCGGATTGTTTTCGGTGATGGCCGTCAGCAGCGGGACAAGCTGCTCCATGTCGGTTGCCGTCTCATTGACATAGACGGTTCCCTCCCCATCCACGCTGATGACCAGGGGCTCGTCCTGTCCCTGGATGGCGGGGGCGTTGGTCTTCGGCAGATCGATGGGCACGCCCACGGTCAACAACGGGGCAGCCACCATGAACACGATCAGCAGAACCAGCATGACGTCCACGAAGGGCGTCACGTTGATCTCGGACATGGCGCGGTAGCGGCGCTTCCCGCCGCGTCCGCCGCCGGACTTCCCTGCAAGCTGCGCACCCATGGTTCAGCCCCGCTCTTCCAGGTGACGCTGCAGGATGGAGGAGAATTCTGTCACGAATGAGTCGAGCCGGTCGGCATACCGCCCCAGATCGGTCGAGAACTTGTTGTAGGCGATCACCGCCGGAATAGCGGCCACGAGGCCGAGCGCCGTCGCGAACAGCGCCTCGGCGATGCCGGGAGCGACCACGGCCAGCGAGGTGTTCTGCTGCGAGGCGATGTTGGTGAAGGCGCTCATGATGCCCCACACCGTGCCGAACAGCCCGACGAAAGGAGCGACCGAGCCGACGGAGGCCAGAACGGTCATGTACCGCTCCGCATTCGCCATCTCGCGGCCGACGGTCACGGACATGACCCGCTCCACCCGCTGGGCAAGGTTGGCCCGCATGTTCCCGCCGGACAGCCCACGTTCATTGGCATGCCGCCACTCCCGCATGCCGGCCGCGAAGGTGGAGGAAAGCGGGTCGGACGGGTCCTGCCCCACATCGTCATAGAGCTGGTCCAGCGAACCGCCGGACCAGAACTGCTCCTCGAAATCCGCAGCGGCGGCCTTCATGCGGCGCAGCTTCACCGCCTTGTCGAAGATGATCGCCCAGCACCAGATCGAGGCGGCGACAAGCCCAAGCATGACGAGTTTCACCACCCAGTCGGCCATCATGAACAGGCCGATGATTGACAGGTCGTGCGCCTGGGCGGCGACAGCGGTTTCCATGACGGCGGGCTCCATCATCACATGGTCAAGGGGATGCACAAATCGGGTGTTCAGCCCGGATCTCTACCCGCGGGCGGCTGACCGAGAGCGTTGCGTAGCGCTACCGGTAACCGCACGGGTCTTCCATTTTGGTTAATGCAGGCAAGCCGCAAAGTCAGCCGGGCCAACTCCTCGGGCGCGCCTTCGTCGCCGGCAGCGGGCCGGCGGACAATCTGAACGGCATCCATTGTCGCGGCGCCGATATCCGATATCCGGGACACGACTTCAAGCGCGTCATCCAGCACGGCAGGCCTTAGAAAATCGATCTCACAGCGCCGTACCGCGAATGCCACACCTTCATCACGCACCATCGCCGCATGGGGGTAGCCCATGCAGCGCATCATCTCGTTGCGCGCCCGCTCGCAGAACCGCAGGTAGTTGGCATGGTAAACGATGCCGCCCGCATCCGTGTCTTCGTAATAGACACGGAACGGGTAGATATGGGCGTCGCCATCCAGCCAGCCCTCGGCTGGTCCGGGGGCGGAAAGCGTGTCAGACATCCTCCCCCTCCTCCTCCGGCGGCACGGTGCCCAGCAGATCCAACTGCCGCGCCGCCGCGGCCGGAACCGGAAGCCCCAGATAGCGGTAGCCGCCATCGGTCAGCATCCGCCCCCGCGGCGTGCGCTGAAGCAGCCCCTGCTGGATCAGGTATGGCTCGATGGTTTCTTCCAGCACGTCCCGCTGTTCGCCCAGCGCCGCGCCCAGCGTGTCCACCCCCACTGGCCCACCGCCGTAATTGTCCGCGATGCAGCAGAGATAGCGGCGGTCCATGGCGTCGAAGCCCATCCGGTCCACCTCGAGCCGCGTCAGCGCGCTGTCCGCCGCCTTCGCATCCACCGTCTCCAGCCCCGCGACGGAACAGATGTCGCGCACCCGGCGCAGCAGCCGGCCGGCGACGCGCGGCGTACCGCGGGAGCGGCGCGCAATCTCCATGGCCCCGTCCGGGCTGAGCGGCATGGCGAGCAGGCGGGCCCCGCGGCTGACGATGAGCTGCAGCTCCTCCGGCTCGTAGAACTGCATGCGCAGCGGAATGCCGAACCGCTCCCGCAGAGGGCGGGTGATAAGGCCCGAGCGCGTGGTGGCGCCGACCAGGGTGAAGGGCGGAAGGTCGATGCGCACGCTGCGCGCCGCCGGCCCTTCCCCGATGATGAGGTCGAGCTGGAAATCCTCCATCGCGGGATAGAGGATTTCCTCCACCTGCGGGCTCAGGCGGTGGATCTCGTCGATGAACAGGACGTCGTGCGGCTGGAGGTTGGTCAGCAGGGCCGCCAGGTCGCCGGCCTTGGCGATCACCGGCCCGCTGGTGGCGCGGAAGCCGACATTCAGCTCCTTCGCCACGATCTGGGCCAGCGTCGTCTTGCCGAGCCCCGGAGGCCCGAAAAGCAGAACATGGTCAAGCGCTTCGCCGCGGGATTTCGCAGCCTTGATGAACAGGGCCAGGTTCTCGCGGACCTGCTTCTGACCGGTGAAGTCGGCCAGCGAGAGCGGGCGGATGGAGGATTCCGCATTGTCGCCGCCGATGCGGTCCTGCTCCACCAGCCGCTGGGGCTTGGGTGCGTCGCTGTTGGGGGCGGGACTCACTGGCTAAGCTCCTTCAACCCGGCCCGGATCAGGTCGGACATGCTGGCATCAGCCCCGAGACGCTGGACCGCACTGTTGACCGCCGTGAACGCCTCCACCCGGCGGTAACCCAGATTGACCAGGGCGGAGACGGCATCGGCCACGGGGCCGCCGCCCGCAGGCGCCGCCGCCCCGGCGGGAGCCGCGGCTGCCGGCGCGCTCAGCGCGGCCATGCCGATGCTGGCGACCTTATCCTTCAATTCGTTCAAAATTCGGGCAGCCAACTTTGGGCCTACCCCGTCCGCACGGCAAAGATTCGTCTTGTCCTGCGCGGAGATGGTGGTGGCCACCTCGTCCGGCGACAGCACGGACAGGATGTTCAGCGCGACCCGCGCCCCCACCCCCTGCACCGTGGTCAGCATCCGGAACCAGTCCTTCTCCTGCGTATCGAAAAAGCCGAAGAGCTGGATGTTGTCCTCCGACACCCACATGTCGGTGAGCAGCGTCACCGCCTCCCCCGGGCCTCCCAGCCGGCGCAGCGTCCGGGCGGAGCAGGAGACGAGGTAGCCGACTCCGTTGACGTCCACCACCGCATAATCCAGGCCGGTGGCATCGAGGATGCCGCGCAATTTGGCGATCATAAGGTCCTCCCTCCCGCCTCGGGCACCAGCAGAGGCAGAGCCGGGGTCACGTCGGTATGGTTGAAGTCGTTACCATTGAAAAGCAGCGGCGCATCCACCGACCGCGCCAACGCATAGGCTGCACAATCGGCGAAGTTCAACTTCGCACGATGACCGGTTCCCTTGCCGTAGCGGCGATAGGCCTGGAAAGCGGCGGACGCCTGCCCTTCGTCGAAAGGCACGACTTCCGTGTTCCAGCGCGCAAATGCCAGCTCCATCGTCGTCAGCACGTCCTGCCCCTTCCGGAATGCCAGGACCGTCCGCATCTCGAACAGCGTGACGGCGGAGATGAAGGGCCGGTGCAGCATCTCAAGAGCGGATTGATAGGTATCCGCGTCAGCCTCATCAAAGCCGACCGCCAGAATCGCGGAAGTGTCGAGAACGATCCGCATGTCAGTCGAACATCCCGAGATCGTCATAGCCCAGGATTTCGTCCTCCGGGCGGTTGTCCAGGACCGGCGCCCTGCGGACCTGCTCCAGAAGCTCCCGGATATCCGCGCGACGCCGGAGCTCCGCCTGCTGGCGTGTTGCCTCAAGCCGCGCCAGCCGCTCCTCCGCCGCGATTCGGATGGTTTCGGTGATGCTCTCCCCCGTCAGCTCCGCAAGCCGCCGGACGGCCTGCTCGGCCTCATCGGATTTGATGTTCAGCGCCATGGCATTCTTCCTTTCTGCCCAGCAGGGAAGAATTCTACACCGACGGGAACAAAGCGGCAACAGCTACCGGCGGACTCCGAGCATCCCGTCCAGCACGCGCCGCTTCGTTCCTGCCGTATGGGCGTGGCAGATGGCAACCGCCAGGGCGTCGGCGGCATCGGCGCTGGTGGTCTGGGAGCCGGGCAGCAGCATGCGCACCATGTGCTGAACCTGGGCCTTGTCGGCATGTCCGGTGCCCACCACCGACTTCTTCACGATCATGGGCAGGTACTGCTCCACCGGCAGCCCGGCCCTGGCCGTGACCAGCAGGGCGATCCCGCGCGCCATCCCCAGCTTCAGGGTGGATGACGGGTTCTTGTTGGCCAAGGTCTCCTCGACCGCAGCCTCGTCCGGGGTCCAGGCCCGGATCACGTCCAGGATGCCGTCATGCAGGACCTCCAGCCGTCGCGAGAGGTCCTGCTTCTCATTGGTGTGGATGGCGCCGTCGGCAACGAAGCTCAGCCGGTTCCCGGTGACGTCGATGACGCCCCAGCCGGTATGCCGCAGCCCGGGGTCGAGCCCCAGGACGCGGATGGTGGAGAGGGCGGTCATCGCATCCTGTCCGGTCAGCCCAGCTTTTCCAGAACGTCGGCGGAGATGTCGAAGTTGCCGATCACCTCCTGGACGTCGTCATTGTCGTCCAGCACGTCGATCAGCTTCAGCAGGGTCTGGGCGGCATCCTCGCCGACTGGGATCAATGTCTGCGCCTGCCAGGTCAGCTTGGCGCTGGAGGGTGCGCCGAACCTCTCTTCCAGCGCATCGCGTACGGAGCCCAGATCGTCCACCGCGGTGATGACGATGTGGTTCACCTCGTCGGACTGCACATCCTCCGCACCGGCCTCGATGGCGGCTTCCAGCATGCCGTCGGCATCGGCCACCTCGGCCGGGTAGACGACCTGCCCAATGCGGTTGAACATGAAGCTGACCGAGTTGGTCTCACCCAGCGTCCCGCCATTCTTGGAAAAGGCGGTGCGCACTTCTGAGGCGGTGCGGTTGCGGTTGTCGGTCAGCGCTTCCACGATCAGCGCGACGCCGCCGGGGCCGTAGCCCTCGTACCGCACCTCTTCGTAATTGGTGTCGTCCGCACCCGGCGTGCCCTGCTTGATGGCGCGGTCGATGCGGTCCTTCGGCATGTTCTCCGCGCGCGCGGCGACGATGGCGGCGCGCAGGCGGGGATTCGCCGCAGGGTCGGGCATGCCCGACTTCACCGCCACGGTGATTTCGCGCGCAAGCTTGTTGAACTTCTTGGCCCGCTTGGCGTCCTGCGCGCCCTTGCGGTGCATGATGTTCTTGAATTGGCTATGACCGGCCATGGGACCCTGGCAATTCTCTGAACCGTCCGCCCAGGCCGGGCGGATAGCGGGATGGAAGATCAGGGCTTGTACCACAGGCCGTCGCGCAAAGCACACCCGTCCCGCGGGGCATTTTCATGGGCGAAGAATGCAGGACGTACAGCCCCGCCATGCGGGCCTTAGGGCTTGGGCCTGGAGCCGCGGTCAGCCCTAACCGACGATGTTGTAGCCGCCATCGATGTATTCCACCGCCCCGGTCACGGCCTTGGCCGCATCGCTGGCCAGGAAGGCGGCATAGGCGCCGACATCCTCGATAGTGACGAGCTGGTTGGTGGGCGCCCGCGCCGCGGCCCGCGCCAGCAGCTCGTCGAACCGGTCGATCCCGCTGGCCGCCCGCGTCGCCAACGGCCCCGGCGACAGCGCATGCACACGGATGCCCTTGGGCCCCAGCTCGGCGGCCATGTAGCGCACGGTGCTTTCCAGCGCGGCCTTGACCGGCCCCATCAGATTGTAATGCTCCACGACCTTTTCGGAGCCGTAGAAGCTCACCGTCTGCAGGCATCCGCCGGCCGTCATCAAGGGCTCCGCCAGCCGGGCCATGCGGATGAAGCTGTGGACGGAGACGTCCATGGCGGTCAGGAAGCCGTCGCGCGAACAATCCACCACGCGCCCGTGCAGATCCTCCCGCGGGGCGTAGGCGATGGAGTGCAGCAGGAAGTCCAGCCGGCCCCACCGCCGCCCGATCTCCTCGAACACCGCTTCGAGCTGGCCGGGCTCCCGCACGTCGCAGGGCAGGATCAACTGCGCCCCCAGCCCCTCCGCCAAGGGGCGGACATGGGGCTTCGCCCTCTCGTTCAGATATGTCACCGCCAGATCGGCGCCCATCTCCCGGAAGGCCCTGGCGCAGCCATAGGCGATGGAACTGCCATTGGCGATCCCGACCACCAATCCACGCTTGCCCGCCAGGGTGATCATGCCCGCTCCGTCCCGCCGATCCAGCCGCCGCCCAGCACCCGGCCGCCCTGGTAGAATACCGCGGCCTGCCCCGGCGCGATACCGTACTGCGGCTCATCCAGCCGCACCACCGCCCCGCCCTGCCCGTCCAGGGTGACGGTGGCCGCCGCCGCCCGCTGGGCGGACCGCAGCTTGACCTCGCAGGTTACGGCCCCGCCAGCCAGTTCGGCGGCCAGCCAGTTGACCTCCTTGACCCGCACCATGTCGCGGGCCAGCGCCTCGCGCGGGCCGACGACAACCTGCTTCGCCGCCGGATCGACCTTCACGACATAGAGCGGTTCCAGCTCCTCCCCGTCCGGTCCCTTGCGACCGCCGATGCCGAGGCCCTTGCGCTGGCCGATGGTGTATTTGATCGTGCCCTCGTGCCGGCCCAGAACCCTTCCGTCCACATGGACGATGTCGCCCGGCTCCAGGCTGCCCGGCCGAAGCTTTTCGACGACGGAGGCGTAGTTGCCGGTGGGCACGAAGCAGATATCCTGGCTGTCCGGCTTGTCCGCGACGGGCAGGCCCAGCCGCTCGGCGATGGCACGGGTCTCCGTCTTGGGCAGATGCCCCAGGGGGAAGCGCAGGAAGTCGAGCTGCGCCGGCGTGGTGGCGAACAGGAAATAGCTCTGGTCGCGGCTCGGGTCCTCGCCCCTGTGCAGCTCCGCCCCCGCCGGCCCCATGATGCGCTGGGCATAATGGCCGGTGGCCAGGCAGTCGGCTCCAAGGTCCTGCGCCTGCTCCAGCAGGTCGCGGAACTTGACGCGCTGGTTGCAGCGCACGCAGGGGATCGGCGTCTCGCCCCGCAGATAGCTGTCGGCGAAATCGTCGATCACCGCCTGACCGAAGCGGCTCTCGTAATCCAGCACGTAATGGGGAAATTCCAGCGCGTCGGCCACGCGGCGGGCGTCATAGATGTCCTGGCCGGCGCAGCACGCCCCCTTCTTGCCCACGGCCATGCCGTGGTCATAGAGCTGGAGCGTGATCCCCACCACGTCGTAGCCCTGCTGCTTCAGCATGGCGGCGGCCACGGAGGAGTCGACGCCGCCCGACATGGCGACCACCACGCGGGTGTCGCTCGGCGCCTTGTCGATGCCCAGGCTGTTCAGCCCGGCGATGGGGGGAAGAACTGTGTCCATGGGGCGCGAATATAGGCGATGCGGGCGGCAGCGCAACGCGCGCCCGCGCCGGGGCGGCATGCTTGCGCGGATGCCCGCCCCCTTGCGGAACGGGAGCAGCGGCACGACGTTGCCAGCATGTTGTCCAGGTCCGGAGCCGCATGCCCATGTGCCGTTGCCATCCCCTTCCCCGACGCCGCCTGCTAACCCTGATGGGGGCCGCCGCCACAGCCCCCCTGCTCGGCGGCTGCGGAGAGGAACTGCCCTTCGACCTCGTCTCCGACAGCACGGTGGTGGAGATGGGGCTGAAGGGGTGGGAGGAAATCCGGGCCAAGACGCCCGTCAGCCAGGATGTCCGGTTCCAGAACGTGCTGGACCAGATATCCGCCCGCCTTCTGGACGCCATCGGCGCAAATCCGGCGGATTGGGAAACGGTGGTCTTCGCCAGCCCGCAGGTGAACGCCTTCGCCCTGCCCGGCAACAAGATCGGCGTCTTCGAAGGCATGTTCCAGGTGATCGGCAGCGCCGACCAGCTCGCCGCCATCGTCGGTCATGAGATCGGCCATCTCCAGGCGGAGCATGGCAAGGAGCGCATGAACACCCAGGTCGCCAAGGAGTTCGGAATGCGCCTGATCTCCCTGCTGCTGCAGTTGGGCGATGTGGAATATGCAGTGGAGATCGCGGCGGCCCTGGGCATCGGCGTGGAATACGGGCTGGTTCTGCCCTATTCCCGCAACCAGGAGCTGGAGGCCGACCGGCTGGGGCTAGTCACCATGGCGCAAGCCGGGTTCGAGCCGGCCGAGGCGGTGGAGCTGTGGCGGCGGATGGAGGCCGCGGGCGGCTCCCGCGTTCCCGACTTCCTGGCCACCCACCCCGCCCCCCAGGCCCGCATCCGCGCCATCGAGGAGATGCTGCCCCAAATTCGCGCCTCCTGACCCGCCTCAGCCCTTCAGGAAGCGTCCGATCCTCCGCGCCGCCTCCGCCATCTCGGCCTCCGCCCCGGCGAAGGACAGGCGGACGGAATGGTGGCCGCGGCTCTGGTCGAAATCGGTGCCGGGCGTGATCGCCACCCCCGTCTCCGCCAGCAGCCGCTTGCAGAATTCCTCGCTGTTGTCCGTCACCCCGCTGACATCGGCATAGAGGAAGAAGGCCCCGTCCGGCGGGGCGAAGCGGCTCAGCCCCGCCCTGGGCAGCTCCTCCAGCAGGATGTCCCGGTTCCGCCGATAGCGGGCCGCATGCCCCTCCAGCTCCTCGATGCAGTCGAAGGCGGCCACGGCCGCATGCTGGCTGATCGTCGGCGGGGAGATGTAGAGGTTCTGGGCCAGGCACTCCACCGCCCGCAGCAGCTCCGGCGGCACCACCAGCCAGCCCAGCCGCCAGCCCGTCATGCTGAAATATTTGCTGAAGCTGTTCACCACCAGCGCCCGGTTCGTGGAGGCCAGCGCGGTCGAGCTGGCCGCCTGCCCGTACTCCAGCCCGTGATAGATCTCGTCGGAGATGACGCGGACGCCCCTGGCCTCGCACCAGGCGGTGAGCCGCGCCAGCTCCGCCGGATGGATGATCGTGCCGGCCGGATTGCTGGGGCTGGCCACGATCAGCCCGCGCACCGGCGTCTCCAGCGCCTCCAGATGTTCCACCGTCGGCTGGAACCGGGTCTCCGGGCCTGTCGGGAACTCCACCGGCTCCAGCCCCACGGCGCGCAGGATGTTGCGGTAGGCGGGATAGCCAGGTGCCGCCAGCGCCACCCTGTCCCCCGGCTCGAACGCCGCCAGGAAGCCCAGCAGGAACCCGGCGCTGGAGCCGGTGGTCACCGCGATCCGCCCCGGATCGACGGACACGCCGTGCCGGTCCCGGTACCAGCGGGCAATCGCCTCCCGCAGCGCCGGCAGCCCGAACGCGTCGGTATAACCCAGCCTTTCCCTTGCCAGTGCAGCCTGCGCCGCCGCCACCACGCCGCGCGGTGCCGGGGTGCTGGGCTGGCCGATCTCCAGATGCAGCACGTCGCCGCCCGCCGCCTGCCGCTCGTTGGCGGCGCGCAGCACCTCCATCACAATGAAGGGGGCCACGCGTCCGCGGGCAGACGGCGCCCAGATGCCGGTTTTCGAGAAATCCGGCGCGTCGGCTTCTGGCAAGCCGGCCCTTCCATCGCCACTTTTTTCATGGCTAGCTTGGGTCCGTATGGCGTCGCCGAAGGAAGGTTTCATGATTGCGCTTTCGAAACGGCTGTCGATGCTGGCGGTCGTCTGGCTCGTGACGGCAATGCTGGCGGTGCAGCCGGCCTTTGCCCAGGGCCGGCAGATGCAGTTTATCCGCGACACCGAAATCGAACAGACCTTGAAGGCTTTCGCCACGCCGATTCTACAGTCGGCCGGCATCGTGCCCGAGGCGGTGACCATCGCCCTGATCAAGGATGACGAGCTGAACGCCTTCGTTGCCGCCGGCCAGAACATTTTCTGGTTCACCGGAATGCTGATGGATACCGAGCTGGATGAGCTGATCGGCGTCATGGCGCACGAAATCGGCCACATCAGCGGCGGCCATCTTGCCCGCGGCCGCAATGCGATGGAAGACGCGGCGGTGGTCGCCACCCTGTCCACGCTGCTGGGCCTCGCCGCCGCCATCGGCGCCGGCCGGGGCGATGTCGGCGCTGGCGTCATGGGCGGCGGGCAGGAGGTCGCGCGGCGCACCTATCTCTCCCACTCCCGCGGGCAGGAGGGCGGGGCCGACGAGTTCGCCTTCACCCACCTGGAGAAAGTCGGCTGGCCGGCCACGGGCATGGTGAAGCTGATGAGCCGGTTGATGGACCAGACGCTGCTGCCGCAGAGCCGGCAGGTCGAGTACCTGCTGACCCACCCGCTCCAGTCCAACCGGTTGGAAGCGGCGCGCAACTTCGTCGAGAACCGCTCCAAGCACTCCAACAGCCGCTTCCCCGAGCCATTCTACGAGTACCATGCCCGCATGAAGGCCAAGCTGATGGGCTTCATCCGCCCGCAGCAGGCCCTGCGGAAATTCGATGCTGCGGCTACCGACATCCCGTCCCGCTATGGCCGCGCCATCGCGCTGTACCAGACCGGCTCCGTCGATGAGGCGCTGAGGCTGATGGACGGGCTGATCAAGGAGGAACCGGAAAACCCCTATTTCCATGAGCTGAAAGGTCAGATCCTCTTCGAGAACAGCCGCACCGCCGACAGCGTGCCGCCCTACCGCGAGGCGGTGAAGCTGATGCCGGAGGCGGGGCTGCTGCGCGCAGCGCTGGGCCATGCGCTGCTGGAGGCCGGAGACGACAAGCTGCTGGATGAGGCGATCCTGAACCTTGGCGAGGCGACCCGGCTGGAGCGGCGCTCCTCCCTGCCCTGGCGGCTGCTGGCCAGCGCCTACAGCCGCGCCGACATGAAGCCGCAGCTCGCCTATGCGAGGGCCGAGGAAGCCCTGGCCCGCGGCGACATCCAGGCCGCCAAGTTCCATGCCGACCAGGCTGAGCGCATGCTGCCGGCCGGCTCCCCGGAATGGCTGAGGGCGCAGGACATCCGCGTGCTGGTGGAGAACAGCCCCGGCAGACAGCGGGGATAGGCTGCAGGCGCGCGGCAGTCAGGACCCGGTCGCGGCCGGATTGCCCGCCTGATCGCCACCAGCGCCATGCTGGGAACAAGGGCCGGCGCCGCCATCACGCCCGTCGCGAGCACGGCCTGCCGGCAAGAGGTGATGACTCCGCCGGCAATTCCAGCCAGGAGGGACGTCGCCTCGGCCTTCGACCGGTACGACACTCAGTCCTGTCCCCTGTTGAAAACGCCTTCGCCTTCAGACAGGGAAGAACGCCGTTCGGGACGGCGGAAGCCGCGCATCTGCGGCGATGTCGGCTTTTATACGGGCGGAATCGGGCGCCGCTCGTGCTCTGTCGGGAGAGCCCTCAACGCATGCGGCCACGTCCGCCCATGGCCTTGAAGAAGGCCTGCACGACGCCCGGATCGAACAATGTGCCGGAGCCCGCCTCGATCCGGCGCAGCGCTTCGGCCACCGGCACGGCCTCGCGCCAGCTCCGCTTGTGGGTCAGGGCGTCGAAGACATCGGCAACGGCCACGATGCGGGCGGCCAGGGGGATTTCCTCTCCCTTCAGACCGTGGGGATAGCCGCTGCCGTCCCAGCGTTCCTGGTGGGCGCGGGCGATGGCGGCACCGAAAGACAGGTAGTTCGACCCCTCCACCATGCGGGACGCCTTCTCCAGCAGGGCGGCCCCCCGCTCGCAATGCGCCTCCATGATCTTCCGCTCATCCTCGTCCAGGTCGCCCTGCTTGGCGATAATGCGGTCGGGCACGGCCACCATGCCGATGTCGTACAGCATGGAGCCCATGGTGATCAGGTCCAGGAACTCGTCATCGATCCTGTCCGCATAGGCCGGGTCCGTGCGGAGAAGGAAGGCTACCTCGGTGATCAGGCGCGACAGGCGCAGCACATGGTCGCCGCCGCCCTCCGGGTCCTTGTACTCGGCCAGTCCGGCCAGCGCGATGACGGTCGCCTTGTGCGCCTTCTTAAGTTGATCGTAGAGGTGCAGATTGTCGAAGCCGATGGCGATCTTGGAGCCGAGCACCTCCGCCAGCCGCCGCTCCAGCTCGTCCAGCTCGCGGCCGGTGTGGATGCAGGCTACCGCATCCCGGCCGTCATTGGTCTTCAGCCAGAGAATCAGCAGCCCGTCCTCGTGGTGGTGCTCCCGCTCGCGGAGCACGGCGAGGATCTTGTCCGACAGCTCCCCGCTGACCGCGGCGGCCAGCCGCATTCCGGTGGTGCCCGCATATGTGCCGGCGCCGGCCAGGATCTGGGCGTCGGCCCTGGCAGCCCCTCTGGGCACGCAGACCAGCCCGTCCTGCGGCACGTCCAGCACCCGCGCCAGCTCCTGGATCACCGCCTCGGCAAAATGATCGACCGCGCGCAGATTGAACAGGTTGGTGGACGCCTCGATGATCCGCTCCATCCCCCTGCGGGAGCGCTGGAGCATGGTGATGTGCTCGTAGGAGCGTAGCGCCGCTACGGTGGCGGTGCCCAGCTTCTGGGCCGTCAGCTCCGTCTTGGCCTTGTAATCGTTGATATCGTAGCCGTGGATGACCGCGTCTTCCGGCGCCTGGCCCGGCTGGCCCGTGCGCAGGATGATCCGGACGGCGTCGTTGTTCAGCTCCTCCCGGATGCGGGGCACCAGGCGCAGCCCGGCATCATCCGTTTCCATCACCACATCCAGCAGAATCATCGCGATTCCCGGATCAGTGCGCAGGATCTGCAACGCCTCTTCCGCCGAATAGGCGGACAGGAACTGGACCGGCCGGCCATGATAGCTGAACTTCTTCATGACCAGCCGCGTCATGGCATGCACCTCCGGATCGTCGTCGACGATCAGGATCAGCCAGGGCTTCTGCGGGAACTCGGGACGGGTCGGAGCCGATGGCGCCTCATCCTGGAACAGGAAGTCGTCATTCATGATCATGCGGCTGCCGTGGTCATCGGACTGCGAACCGTCCGGGTCGTGTTCGGATGATCCCGGCCGGAAAAAAGAGACCGGCCCTCCGGCAGACTGCCGGCGGCCCATATCTCCGCATACCTCAGTCGGCTAAGCAAGTCAGAAACTCCGGTCCTTCCCGCGGACGTAGCGGGCGGCAGGCTTGCATCCCTCCACGATTTCGCCATCTCCTGTGTCTATCGTGCCAATCCATGGCGCCGGATATTCCGCCGGCGCATCGACCGGAGCTGTTGAGTGATGATGTCCCGCCCCCTGCGCGCCGCACTGATCGGCCTTTCCCTGACGGCCGTGACCCTGCCCGCCGCGGCCGCCGAACCGGCGCAGATGGACCGCAAGGCGGTCGAGCAGATCGTCCGCGACTACATCCTGCAGAATCCGGAAATCATCACCGAGGCCATCACCATCCTCCAGCAGCGGGAGGAGGAGCAGGCGTCCCAGGCCGTCTCGCAGGCCGTGAAAGCGAATCAGCAGGAGCTGACCCGCAGCCCCGGTTCGCCGGTGCTGGGCAATCCAAAGGGCGACGTGACCCTGGTGGAGTTCTTCGACTACCAGTGCGGCTACTGCAAGCGCGCCCATCCGCAGCGCTCGGCGGCGGTGAAGGACGACGGCAAGGTCCGCGTCGTGATGAAGGAGTTCCCGATCCTCGGCCCCGCCTCGGTCGAGGCGTCCAAGGCCGCGCTGGCTGCCGCCAAGCAGGGCAAGTACGCGGAAATGCATGAGGCGCTGATCACCCAGCAGGGGCCGCTGAACAACGATGTGATCCGGGACGTCGCCCGCAAGGTCGGTCTGGACATGGACCGGCTGGAGAAGGACATGAAGTCCGCCGACGTCCAGGCGGAGATCGACGCCAATTACAAGCTGGCCCAGGCCCTGAACATCCGGGGCACTCCGGGCTTCGTTGTGGGAGAGACGGTTGTTCCCGGCATGATCGGCCGCGACGCCTTCACCGAGCTGTTCGCCGCCGAACGCGCCGCGCAGAAGGGCGGCTGAGCCGCTTCCAGCCCCCCGGCAAATACCCGCTCCCGTGTTCCCTGCGGCACATGGGGGCGGGATTGGCACGCCTGTCGCCTCCGCTGACGCTCAGTCCTTGCCCCCGGCGGTCCCCATGCTATAAACGCGCGGTTTTCCGGGACCACCATGTCGGGACAGCCAACCTTGGCCATCCAGCCTTCCGTGCTCATCCTGAACGGGCCGAATCTCAACCTGCTCGGCACGCGGGAGCCGCATGTCTATGGAACGGACACGCTTGAGGATGTCGAGCGCCTGTGCGAGGACGCGGCCGCGCGCCTCGGGCTGGAGATCGATTTCCGCCAGTCCAACCATGAGGGCGAACTGGTGACCTGGATTCAGGATGCGCGTGGCGAACACGATGCCATCCTGCTCAATGCGGGTGCCTACTCGCACACCTCCATCGCCATCCTCGACGCCCTGAGCGCCGTGGGCCTGCCGGTGGTGGAGGTTCATCTCAGCAATATCTTCCGACGTGAGCCGTTCCGACATCACTCCTATGTGTCCACGGTTGCGCGCGGTGTTATCTGCGGCTTCGGCCCGCACGGCTATGTCCTGGCGCTGGAGGCGGTTGCCCGTCTCGTCGACGCCGCGGACCCGGCCTGACAGGGTGCGACCGGCCATCAAAGGGTTTAAGAAGAATGGCGACGTTTGAACTGGACGCTGAGTTCGTGCGCAAGATGGCGGAGCTCCTGACGGAGACCGGCCTGACGGAGATCGAGTATTCCGAGGGCGAGAAGCGCATCCGCCTGACCAAGGCGGCAATCCACGCCGCGCCGGCGATGATGGCTGCTCCCATGATGGCCGCCCCCGCCGCGATGCCGGCGGCCGCTGCCCCGGCGGCAGCTCCGGCAGCATCCCCGGCCCAGCATCCGGGCGCGGTGAAGTCCCCGATGGTGGGCACCGCCTATCATTCGCCGGAGCCGGGCGCCGCCCCGTTCGTGCGCGTCGGCGACAGCGTCAAGGCCGGTCAGACCATCCTGATCATCGAGGCCATGAAGGTGATGAACCCGATCAAGGCGCCGAAGGCCGGCACCATCACCCAGATCCTCGTCAACGACGCTCAGCCGGTCGAGTACGGCGAGCCTCTCATGATCATCGAGTAAGGGCTGATGCAGGACGGTCTGTTCGAAAAGGTCCTCATCGCCAATCGCGGTGAGATCGCGTTGCGCATCCACCGCGCCTGCCGCGAGATGGGCATCAAGACGGTTGCCGTGCACTCCACGGCCGACGCCGACGCCATGCATGTGCGCCTCGCGGATGAGAGCGTGTGCATCGGCCCGCCCTCTTCCAAGGAAAGCTATCTCAACATCCCGGCGATCCTGTCGGCCGCGACCATCACGGGCGCCGACGCGATCCATCCCGGCATCGGCTTCATGTCGGAGAACGCCCAGTTCGCCGAGATGGTGATCGAGCACGGCTTCGCCTGGATCGGCCCGACGCCGGAGCATATCCGGATCATGGGCGACAAGGTCACCGCAAAGAAGACCGTGATCGCCCATGGCCTGCCCTGCGTGCCCGGCTCCGACGGGCCGGTGAACTCGGTGGAGGAGGCCTTCGCCATAGGCGAGACGGCCGGCTACCCGATCCTGATCAAGGCGGCGGCCGGCGGCGGCGGCAAGGGCATGAAGGTGGCCTGGTCCAAGGATGAGCTGAAGGAGGCCTACCAGCTCGCCCGTGGCGAGGCGCGCGCCGCCTTCGGCAACGACCAGGTCTATATCGAGAAGTATCTGGCCAACCCGCGTCACATCGAAATCCAGCTCCTGGGCGACCATCACGGCAATGTGGTGCATTTCGGTGAGCGCGACTGCTCCCTCCAGCGTCGGCACCAGAAGGTCGTGGAAGAGGCTCCCTCCCCGGCGCTGAACGCGGAGGAGCGGGAGAAGATCGGCGCCCTGGCCGCCCGTACCGCGAAGCTGATCGGCTACCGCGGCGTCGGCACCATGGAGTTCCTGTACGAGGACGGGCAGTTCTTCTTCATCGAGATGAACACCCGCCTGCAGATCGAACACACCATCACCGAGATGATCACCGGCGTCGATCTGGTGCGGGAGCAGATCCGCGTCGCCACCGGCGCGCCGCTGGGCATCACCCAGAAGGACATCAAGTTCAACGGCCACTCCATCGAGTGCCGCATCAATGCCGAGCATCCGGAGACCTTCGTTCCCTCCCCCGGCCAGGTGAAGCAGTACCATGCGCCGGGTGGTCTGGGCGTGCGGGTCGATTCCGCCCTATATGACGGCTACCGCGTGCCGTCGCACTATGACAGCATGATCGCCAAGCTGATCGTGCACGGGAATTCCCGGAACGAGTGCCTGATGCGGCTCCGCCGTGCGCTGGAGGAATTCGTGATCGAGGGCATCGACACCTCGATCCCGCTCCACCAGAAGATCATCTCCGAGCCCGACTTCATCAATGGCGACTACGACATCCGCTGGCTCGAAGAGTGGATGAAGAAGAAGCTGTAGCGGCAGCCCTTCCTGTAGGCTGCGGAGCGGGCCGCCGGACCTCGTGCCGCCCTGCTCCAGCCCGCAGGGCAGTGACAGGATTCCTAACACCTGCCATACTGGGCTCCGCCGGTCGGTGACCGGCGGGTCTTGGACATGGTGGAACCGTCCCGGCTGCCGGGCTGCATTCCAGCCGCAACCGCTGCCGCCTGTGCCGCCGCATCACGGCAGGGGTGCGGTCCAGGGACGCCCACCCGGCGAATCTGTTGCGTTAGGTGCGTTAAGGGTCGCGTTAGGTGCGTTAAGGGCCACCTGCGGCACGCCTTGTCCTCCGCCTTCGCTAGTCGGCATAGCGCCGTTTCCATTCCTCCTCGATACGCACCATCCAGCTTGGATGCGGCTCCGGCAGGGTCCGGGAAAGATCGCCCTCAGGGGGCATGGCGGGCGGCCTTTCCAGCCGGTCGAACAGCGCCCGCTGGTCCGGCGAAAGCTTGTCCATGTCCAGCACGGTCGGATCGCCCCAGAGCGCCGGGTCGGCCTTGCGGGCCTGGGCTTCCGGCGACAGCAGGAAATTCGCCACCACCAGCGCCCCCTCCTTGGCCGAGGAGTTGAAAGGGATGGCGACGAAGTGCGTATTCGCGATGGTGCCGCCCTCCAGCACATAGGCCCGCACCGACTCCGGAAGCAGCCCCAGCGACGCGGCACTCGCCGCCTCCGCCGGATTGAAGGCGAAGGCGATGTCCACCTCTCCGTCGTCTACAAGCTGCCGCATCCGCGGATAGTTCGGCGGGAAAGCCCGCCCGCCGCGCCAAAGGTGGGGATGCAGCCGGTCCAGATAGGCCCAGAGCGGGGCCGACGCGGTCTCGAACCCGGCATCCGTCACGGGTTCGGCGAACACGGACCGGTCGGGCGCAAGCTCCAGCAGCGCCTGCTTCAGGAAGGTGGAACCGGTGAAATCCGGCGGAGCCGGATAGGTGAAGCGTCCGGGATTCTCCGCCGCCCATTCCAGGATCGCCGGAATGCTGCGGGGCGGCCGCTCGACCGTTTCGCTATCGTAATAAAAGGTGAGCTGCGCCATGCCCCACGGGCTCTCATAGCCGTCCGTCGGCACGGTGAAGTCGACCAGCGTGGTCGGCTTCCCCTCCGTATCCACCAGGGCGAAGTTCGGCAGCAGATGGGTGAAGGGACCGTGCAGCAGCCCGTTCTCCTTCATGGCCGCGAAATTCTCGCCGTTCAGCCAGAGCAGATCCTGCTTGCCCCCGCTGGCGACTCCGGCCGCCTTCTCCGCCAGCACCGCGGTGACCGCATTGCCGGGATCGTCATCCTTCACATGATGCAGCTCGATCCCGTTCCGCTCCCGCAGGATGGCGGCGGCCCAGGTGATGAAGGCGTTGACCTTCCCGTCCCCCGCCCAGGCCCGCCAGTAGACCGCCTGCCCCCGCGCCGCCGCCTCGATCTCGGCCCAGCTCCGCTGCTGCGCCTGCACAGGCGCCGCCAGCACGGCCAGCAGGGCGATCAGGGTGGCGGCCAGGCGGTGCATGGAAGTCCTACTCGTCGCGGAAGGTCAGCACGGCCTGGGCGATGCGGGAACCGGTGGTGATCCAGCACATGGCTGCGAACACGCCAGCCAGCCAGCCGAACAGGTCCGGCAGCAGACAGGCCAGCGCCAGGAAGATGATGGTCTCCGTCCCTTCCGCCAGCCCGCCCAGGTAATAGATGGCCTTGGCGCCCCGCTCGGCCGTGGTGATGCCGCGTTTGGCGGCGATGATGGCGAAGGCCAGGAAGCTCGCCATGGTGCCGACGAAGCTGAAGACCAGCACGGCGGCATGCAGGGCGAATTCCGGCCTGCCGAAGGCGAAGGCCACCGGCACGCCGGCATAGAACAGGAAGTCCAGCGTGATATCCAGATAGCCGCCCAGGTCGGTGGGGCCACGGGCGCGCGCAATTGCCCCGTCCAACCCGTCCGCCAGCCGGTTCAACCCGATGCAGAGCAGCGCCCAGCCATACATCTGGGCGGCGAGGAAGGGGAAGCTGGCCACTCCCACCGCAAAGCCCGCCAGCGTCACGGCAGTGGCAGGCATGCCGAGCCGGCCCAGCCGCACTCCGGCACTGTTCAGGGGCGGATCGATCAACCGCCGCAGGCTCGCATCCAGCATGTGCCACCCGGGCTCGCTTCGGATGCCATCTCACCTGCACGCGCCCGCCCGCCTTGTCCAGCACCGAACAAGGCGGGCGTGCCGCGGGGGTCAGCCCTGGGCCCCGGCCGTACGGCCGATATCCCGCTCCGGCTCCACAACCTCGACCGTCCGGGCCGCCTGGGGCGGTGCGGACTGGACCGGGACGGCGGGTGCATGGGCGACTTCCACCGGTGGGGGTGCGAAGCCCGGTCCGGCGCCTTCCGAACCGGTGCCGGGACGGGCATAGCGGTCGTTCATGCGCCGGACCTCCGCCGCCACTTCCTCATGGATACGGTCCAGCTTCCGGTCGGTGCCCTTCGACCAACCCACTGGCCGCTTGCGCAGGAACAGCGGGAAGCTGGTCGCGGCCAGGAAGGCGCGCCTCATCTCCAGGGCGAAGGTGCCCCGGCGCTCCGGCAGCTCGCGGGCGATCCGCCGGGCCACCATCTTGCCGCCGATCCAGCGTGCCGCCAGCACCAGCAGGATCAGCAGGCCGGCAGTACCCCAGAACCAGGGGCTGTTCACGTCGATGTTCGCGAAGGGATCGCCGATGACCAGACCGGCGATAACGCCGGCCGCAACCAGGGCCAGGATGATGGCGCCCCAGGTGATGCGGCTGGTCGCCTTGCGCCAACGGCCAAGAGCGGCGGTCAGCCCGGGGATCACGTCCTCCCGCAGATCCTTGGTGATCGCCTCCAGGCTGTTCGCGACCCGGTAGCCGCGCACCGACGGCACCTCGTGGATGCGCTGGCGGATTTCACGGGTATCGCGCCGGCTGATCTCCTGCAGGCGGATCTGGATGTCGGAACCCGTGGAGGCGGCGGTGCTGTAGATCGAATAGAACCGGCCCCCGGTGATGCCGACGCTGGCCAGCGCCCGCTGCCAGGCGCCCACCACCTCCTCCAGATTGTCCTCGCGGGAGGTGGCGTCGATCTGGTTCAGCACGAACAGGAACTTGTTCGCATCCGCCCGGTCCTTGATGCGGGCGACCAGCTTCTCCAGCGTGTCCCGCATGACGCCCGGCTCCGGCTTGCGGGCATCGAAGACCACCAGCGTCAGGTCGGACAGGTCCAGGATATGGTCGATCAGACGCAGCGTGGCCGCCCTGTACTCGTCGCTGTCGAAGCCGGGGCTGTCCACCAGGATCATGCCCTTGAGCTGCTCCGACGGAACCGTCTTCAGGGCCAGGAAGCGGTTGACCATCTTGCCTTCGCCGGGGACGGCCTTCTCGATCTCGTCGCCCATGGCGTGGAACGGGAACCGGGGATCGACATCCAGCGCCGTTCCCGGCAGTTCCCGCAGCTCCGTCCCGTGGCAAAGCACGGTGAACTTGTCGTCCACCGCCTGATTGCCCGTCCGCTGGACCTTGAGGCCCAGAAGATCATTGATCAGCGTGCTCTTCCCCGAGGAGTAGAGGCCGACCAGGGATACGACCGGCCACCAGCCGATCCGGTTGGTCAGCGTGTCCTCCGGATCGAGCAGCCGCATCCGGTGGAGCACCTGGTCCATTCGACCATATGAATCGACCAGCCCAACCAGATCCGGATTCTCTTCTTGCAGATGCTTGCGCAGGTTATCGATCCTGCGCCGGATCATTGAACGTGCCATGGGGCGTCCCTCTTTTTATGCGCGCGCAATGGGGGGAACACCGCAAAGCGGTGTCTTGTGCCATGCGCAAGAGAGAATGAGCCCATCCAGCCGAGGTGTCGAAGCTGCTTTAACCGAGAAGGTCCTGTACTTCCTTGTGACGGCGCATCCAGGCCGCGGCATAGCTGCATAGGGGAAAAATGGTCAGCCCGTCACGGCGCGCGATGTCCGTGATGCCGCGCATCAGCCGGTCGGCAGCGCCGGTGCCGCGCAGTGGGATCGGCGCTTCCACATGCGAGATACGGACGCTGTTGCCGCTTCGGCGGTAGTCGGCGAACGCGATCATTCCATCCTGCTCAAGCTCATACCGATCCTGCTCGGTATTGTCCCTGACGTCGCTCATCATCCACCTGTCCAGTTCATCAAGGGCGCATGGCGCCCACCGACCAACAGCTATATGGGCGATCTGCACCCGCCCCTCCTCCTCCGCAACATACCCGCCCGGCATCGGTTGCACCGGTCGCGTCCCGTAAGGCTGTGGACCGCAGGGGGACCGGGAAATGAGGTGTGCCGCTGCAGCCCTGCTGACCGTTGTGCTCGCTGCTTGCAGCGGGCAGGACGCATCCGCGCCGGACAACGGTGAGCAGGAGTTTGAGGAGAGGATTGCCGAGGAATGCACATATGCCGGCCTTTCGACCGGGGAGTGCGCCGCCTTGATGCACTACTGCTTCAACGATATCGAGCGGTGCGAAATCCTGGGCAGACCCATCAGGCCGGAAGGTTGATTCTGGCCAGTATCCGACGCTATATCCCTAGTCTGACCGAAATGCGGATGGGGCTTCTCATCGTCGGCGCGGCCGTTCTGGCTGCCGGCTGCAGCCAAGCACCATCCACGGTCCAGGACCGAACAGAAAACGCCGAGTCCGTTTCAGAAGCCCGCAATGAACATCTGGAAGATATCCGGGCCAAGCGCCGACGCCGGATGATCATGCGCCGGGGACCGTAGCGGCCTCCGATGTGGATACCTGATTCTAATTCTGGGCAGATTATCTACTGGAACCGCTTTGCGGCTCGCCTGCTGAACTGGCAGGCTTTGAAAGGGATGGTGGGCGCGACAGGGATTGAACCTGTGACCCCTACGATGTCAACGTAGTGCTCTCCCGCTGAGCTACGCGCCCGATCCCTTGGGGTCGCTCCGGCTTTCGCCAGAGCCGCCGCGGGGCAGCGCCCCGTAGCGAGGCGGGCTTGTAGCACCCTGCTTCGGGGTTGGCAACCCTTCGATTTCCGGGACATGCGCTTTTTTTTGCCGGCCGCTTGGCGCGGTGGCATGCCGCCGTGTTATCCGCTAGATGAAGCACATGGACCGCCCCTCCTTCAGCCCCCCGGACATCAGCGCGGGCCCAGGCTCCACAGCCGCTCCGGACCAGGATGCCGCGGACGGGGATGCCGTTTTCCACATCCGCAGGCCAGCGGTCCAGACCCTGCCCCTGGTACTGGCGTCGCCCCACAGCGGCCGGAACTATCCAATGGAGTTCCTGGCCTCATCCCGGCTGGACGCGTTGTCCCTCCGGCGGTCGGAGGACTGCTTCGTCGATGAGATTTTCGCGCCCGCTGCCGATCTTGGCGCGCCGCTGATTTCCGCCCTGTTCCCGCGCGCCTATCTGGACCCGAACCGGGAGCCGTTCGAGTTGGACCCGGCCATGTTCGACGGACCGGTACCGTCCTATGTGAACAGCCGAAGTGCGCGGGTGCAGGCCGGCCTTGGAACCATTGCCCGGATCGTCGCCAGTGGAGAGAATATTTATGCTGGCAAGCTGCGCTTCCGTGACGCGTTGCGACGGGTGGAGCGCTGCTATTTTCCCTATCACGCCGCGTTGAGAGGCCTGATCGAGGAGACGCAGGCGCAGTTCGGCTACTGCATCCTGCTCGACTGCCATTCCATGCCGTCCATCGGACTGCCGCCCGAGATCGCCGCCGGGGGCAAACTCGACATGGTGCTGGGCGACTGTTATGGCAGTTCCTGCGTTCCGGCTGTGATCACGGCGGCGGAGATGGTGTTGCGGACACAGGGATACGGCGTCGGACGCAATGCCCCCTATGCCGGCGGCCATACCACGCGACATTATGGGCGCACCGCCGACGGAGTGCATGCATTGCAGATCGAGATCAATCGGGCGCTCTACATGGAAGAGCGGACGTTGGAGCGACGGCCCTTCATTTCCAGCCTTGCCCAACACATGGCGGAGCTGGTCACGGCCCTGGGCAGGCTGCAAGCCAGCGCCCTTTTGCCGACGCGACGGTGAACCACATGGATGAGGCGCCCTCCGTAACGCTGAAACGTCCCATTCTGACTCTGAGGGATGCCGGGCCGGACGATTCGGCTGCAATCGCTGCCATCTACGGGCCGGAGGTCCTGGCCGGCACAGCCAGTTACGAGTTTGCCGCCCCCGATCCGACGGAGATGCGCCGACGTTTGACGGAGGTTCAGGCCGCTGGCCTGCCGTGGCTCGTGGCTGAACATGATGGACGGGTCGCAGGCTACGCCTATGCCAGCCCCTTCCGAACCCGACCCGCCTACAGGCATACAGTGGAAAATTCCGTCTATGTCGCCGAGTGGGCGCGGGGCCGGAGCGTCGCGTCGATGCTGATGGGTGAACTGATCAGCCGGTGTACGGCTCTCGGCCATCGCCGGATGGTGGCGGTGATCGGCGACCGCCGTAATGTAGCGAGCATCGCCCTGCACCGTCGGCACGGCTTTCTGGAGGTCGGCGCCATTCCTGGAGCCGGGGCCAAGTTCGGCGGCTGGCTGGACTTGATGATCATGCAGCGCCCGCTCGGCGATGGCAGCGACTTGCCTCCGCCGTGAACCGTCTCATCGCGCCGCAATACGCAAAGAAAAAGGCCGTGCCCAACGGCACGGCCTGAGTTTAGGGAGGAAACGCCCAAGAAGTGCGTTACGGCAGGATCACTGGAAGCAACCCATGCCGCACTGCAATATAAGCCCGCCCCTCCACCGGTAATCAAGGGAAAAATCCATCTGCTTCAAAATGCTAGCTGTACAGACAGGCTCAGCGGGAGAGCCGGCACCGACAATGATGCCGCAGTGCAGCGCCGCTGGAGGGAACGAAAGTGCTAAGCCGACCGGAAGCCTTTGCCGGTCGGACAGTCCAAGGGTCTAGGATGTAGAACATCGGGCACACCGCTATGGTCTGCTCCCGAACCGCAGGCCTGGGAGGCCTGTTTCCTGTTGCCTGGTATGTCAGGCGGCAGCCCGGAACCCCGGAGGACAGGAGCAGTGAGCCGTCTCGTCGTCGTTTCGAATCGAGTAGCCCCGGCCGAGGAGGGCAAGCAGCAGGCTGGCGGCCTTGCAGTGGCCATCCTGGAAGCGCTGAAAAGCCGCGGCGGCATCTGGTTCGGCTGGAACGGGACGACCACGGAAAACACGGAGTCGGGTCCGCCTGATATAAATCAGGTCGGCCGGCTGACCTATGCCACCATGGGGCTGAGTAAGCGCGATCTCGACGAGTACTACAACGGTTTCGCCAACTCGACCCTGTGGCCCCTGTTCCATTTCCGCCTGGACCTCGCCAGCTTCTCCGGCCGGACCTATGCAGGCTACCAGCGGGTCAACGGCCTCTTCGCATCCCGTCTGGCCCCACTGCTGGAGCCGGACGATCTCGTTTGGGTGCACGACTATCACCTGATTCCGTTCGCGGAGCAGCTTCGGACGATGGGGCTGTCGCAGCGGATGGGCTTCTTCCTCCACACCCCCTTCCCTGCACCCGAGATCCTGGTCGCGCTTCCCGGGCACGAATCCATCGTCCGGAATCTCTGCGCTTACGACCTGGTGGGCTTCCAGACCGAAGCCGACCTGCGCTGCTTCGCCAACTACATCCGGTACGAAGCCGGCGGATTGGTCGAGGAATTGGAGGAAGGGCCGCCCGGCTGGAGCGGCGTGCGGGTGCATGCCTTCGGTCGGACCGCGATCGCCCGCGCCTTTCCTATCAGCATCGAAACCCAGACCATGATCGATCTGGCCACCCAAGCGGCCGACATGGCCCAGACGCAGCGTCTGCGGGACAGCCTGGGCGGACGGGCCCTGATCATCGGTGTGGACCGCCTGGACTACTCCAAGGGCCTGCCGCAGCGGTTCGAGGCGTTCCAGGCCTTGCTGGATGCCTATCCGGGCAATCGTGGTCAGGTCAGCTTCATGCAGGTCGCGCCGCCTTCCCGCACCGATGTGGCCGAGTACCAGGCGATCCGCCGGGAGTTGGAGACGCTGGCCGGCCATATCAACGGACGCTTCGCCGAATTCGATTGGGTGCCGATCCGCTATCTCAACAAGAGCTTCAGCCGGAAGAGTTTGGCGGGCTTTTATCGGAATGCCCGGATCGGGCTGGTTACGCCGCTGCGGGACGGCATGAATCTGGTCGCCAAGGAATATGTCGCCTGCCAGAACCCGGAAGATCCCGGCGTACTGGTCCTCTCCCGTTTTGCCGGCGCGGCGAAGGAGCTTGACGCCGCCCTGATTGTCAATCCCTATGACATCCGCGCGGTTGCCGAGAATCTTCAACGGGCTCTGACCATGCCTTTGGCGGAACGTCGTGAGCGGTTCGAGTCCATGATGAAGGTGATCGTCGCGAACGACATCACGCATTGGCGTGAAGTCTATGTGGACACGCTCTATGGCCTGGGATCGGCAGACTGACTTCAATGAGTGACATAACACTGTCCCTGATCGCCGACATCGGCGGCACCAATGCCCGGTTCGCCTTGGTCGGGCCGGACGGAGCGTTCGCAGAGAGGGTGCTGCGTTGCGCGGATTACGCTTCGCTGGCCGATGCGGCGAAAGCCTATCTGGCGCAGCAGAATGGCTTGGTTCGGCCGGCCCGTGCCGCATTTGCTGTCGCCTCCCCCGTGACTGGCGACATCATCCGCATGACGAATCTGCCATGGGAATTTTCCATCGCGAACGTCAGGCGGGAGCTGGAGCTGGAGCGGCTTGACGTCATCAACGACTTCACCGCCGTGGCCCTGTCGATGCCCGAGCTGGGGCCGGACGATCTGGCGCAGGTTGGGGACGGTGCGCCGGTAGCCCAGGCCCCGGTGGGGGTACTTGGGCCCGGCAGCGGTCTCGGCGTTTCGGCCCTGATCCCCGGAATCCAAGGCTGGACGGCCCTGGCCACCGAGGGCGGCCATGTGACGATGGCGCCGGTCTCCGACCGCGAAGGCGCAGTGCTGGCCCAACTGCGCAAGCGGTTCGAGCACGTCTCGGCCGAACGGGTCCTTTCCGGTCCGGGTCTTGTCAACCTCTACGAAGCGCTGGTCGTCATTGATGGGCGGGAGCCGGAGCAGCTCACAGCGGCTGAAATCTCGACCCGAGGGCTGGAGGGACGAGACCCGGCCAGCCAGGAGGCGCTGGAGATGTTCTGCGCCATGCTGGGCACGGTGGCTGGAAATCTCGCCCTCACACTGGGAGCGCGCGGCGGCGTCTACGTGGCCGGTGGCATCGCGCCGAAAATTCTGTCCTTCCTGAGGCACAGCCGGTTCCGCAAGCGCTTCGTTGAGAAGGGCCGGATGCGCGACTTCCTGGGACCGATCCCGACTTATGTGGTCACCCACCCTTACCCGGCCTTCGTCGGGCTACAGGCGCAGCTCAGGAAGTCGTAACGGGGTTCATCCAGCACAGTACCCGGAAATAGAAAGGGCGCCTCGATGGGCGCCCTTTCTATTTCAACGCTGCCTGTCTGCTCAGTGCAGATTGGCCGGCAGGTTCTTGATGGCCGCGTCGACGAGCTGGTCGTTGCGGGTGCGGTCCATATTCTGGACCAGCAGCCGCTCAGTCGCGGCGATCGCCACATCCACAGCCAACTCCCGGACCTGCTGCACGGCCTGAGACTCTGCCTGGGCGATCTTATCCATCGCCTGTGCCTCACGGCGCTTCAGCGATGCCTCCAGATCGACTGCTGCCTGCTGGCGGATGCGCTGCGCCTCTTCCCGCGCATGCGTCAGTATCTCCTCGGCGTCCTTCAGCGCGTCGCGCTGCTTGCGCTGATACTGGGCCAGGGCGGCCTGCGCATCCTCACGCAGCTGCTGCGCCTGCTCCAACTCCTGGCGGATACGGTCGGCACGGGTGTCGAGAGCCTCGACAATCGTCTTGCCCGCCATCTTTGCGACGATGGCGACAAAGATCAGGAAGGCCAGCGCAACCCAGAAATACGGATTCTCCAACATCACGCACGCTCCTTCAGCACGTCGTCCACGGCGGTCGTGACCGTGTCGGCCGACAGGCTCAGGCCAACCAAACGCTCCACCGCGGACTGCGCCGCCTCGACGGAGACGTTGCGCAGAGACTGGATCGCATTTTCCTTTGCGACACGGATATTCTCTTCCGCCGCGCGGCTGCGCTGCGTCAACTCCGCGTCGAGCTCACGAAAACGCTGTGCAGCGTCGGCATCCGCAGCGGCAACTGTTTCGGCCATGATGCGCTGTGCGTTGGCGCGGGCCTCCGCTTCAGCCTTTTCGTAAGCCTGCATGACCTGCTCGGCCTCGGCCTTGAGGGCCGCCGCTTTGTCCAGGTCGTTGGCAATCTTTTCCTGGCGGGCCTGCAGCACCTCGCCGACGCGCGGCAGGGCGACTTTGGACATCAGCCAGAGAAGGAGACCGAAGGTCGCCAGCGTCCAGAATATCTGTGACGCATAGTTGGCCGGGTTCAACTGTGGAAGACCGCCGCTGTGGTGGTCGTCCGGCCCCTGCCCCGACGCAGCCTCGCCAATGGCCTCGGCGGCCCCTTGGGCAAAGGCGGGGTCGACCAGCAACGCGCCGCCCAGCAGGGCGATGCCGGCGCACAGGCCCCAGCGCTTCAGGCTGTCGATACGCATGTTGGCACCCATTCACTCAAGCCCGCCCGCCAGGGCGGAGCTTCGCCTGTTTTCCGGCAACACCGTTCGCCACCCGGCAAAGCGGATGTCGATAGACGACCGCCGTTGCATCGACGATCAACAAGGATCGAATGCAACGGCGGATCGACCGGTGCTGAAGCGCAGCCGCCGGGCGGCGGCCACCGAACCCGTTCTTAGCTGAACAGGATCAGGAAGGCGATGACGAGGGCGAACAGGCCGACCGCCTCGGTCAGGGCGAAGCCGATGAAGATGAAGGTACGGTAGGCCGGGATGGCGGCCGGGTTGCGGGCCGCAGCCTGATACAGGCCGGAGAACAGGTTGCCCAGGCCCATGCCGACGCCCCACAGGGCCAGCATGGCGATACCGGCGCCGATGAACTTTGCGGCTTCAGCGATTTCCATTTCAACAATCCTCTGGTTAGAGCGAGTCGAAGAACTCGAAGGGTGGGATAGGATCGACAGCCGGATCAGTGCAGTTCCAGCGAGTCGCGTAGGTACACGCAGCTCAGCAGCGCGAAAACATAGGCCTGAATACCGGCCACAAGAAACTCGAGGGCGAACAGCGCCACGTTCAGGGCAACAGGCACAAGCCCGCCGATCGCACCGATGGCGCCCATTCCGGCCAAGCTCACCGAGAAGCCGGCGAACACCTTCAGCATGGTGTGGCCTGCCAGCATGTTGGCGAACAGACGGACAGACAGGCTGATCGGGCGGACGAAGTAGGAGATGACCTCAATCGGCACCACCAGCGGCGCCAGCCAAAGCGGCGTGCCCTCCGGTAGGAACAGATGGAAGAAGTGCAGGCCATGCCGGGCAATGCCCAGAACCGTCACGAACAGGAACACGACCATCGCCAGCGAGAAGGTGACGATGATGTGGCTGGTGAAGGTAAAGGCCGTGGGGATCAGGCCCAGCAGGTTGCCGAACAGGACGAAGACGAACAGGGAGAAGATGAAGGGAAAGTACGGGCGAGCCTTCTCTCCCGCATTCTCTTTCACCATTCCGGCGACAAGTTCGTACAGAATTTCCGCCATCGACTGCAGGCGACCCGGCACCATGGCGCGTCCACGCATGCCGACTACCAGCAGAACGGCGGCCAGCACCACGGCCAGAACCATGTGCAGCGCCGAGTTGGTGAAAGAGAGGTCAAGCCCACCGACCGGCAGCGGGATCAGTCTGACGATCTCGAATTGCTCCAGCGGACCAGCCACGTCACCCTCATTCCACATGGTCCCGAGGATTCCGGGACTCTTTGAAGCCTGCCGCATACCCTTGGCCCGAGGCCACACGGTACACGTTCATGAACCCCGCAACCGCGCCGACCAGGACCATCACGATCAGGCCCCAAGGCGCAGTGCCCAGCCAGCGATCCAGACCGAGGCCCAGCAAGAGGCCGAGGACAACCCCTGCCACCAGCTCGACAGCGATGCGCATCCCCAGTGCCATGTCCCCGTTGGATCCCCCCTCCTGCCCCGGCAGGGGTTCGGGCGGGTCCATGCCAGCCTGGCGCCTGGCGTTCCGCAATCTTGCTTCGATGTCCTCCAGCGTTGGAGGAGGCCTGTCATCTGTCACGATGTGTCCCCCTTCCGCCGCCGCGTTCGACGCCGTGCGAAAGCGGCGGCACCATACGGGCCGGTCCCACCCCTGTCAAGCCTGGAAACCCCCGCATTAAGTCATTGATATTTCAGTAAATACGCTGCCCCTGCGGCACTTTGATGCGGCGTCTTAAGCCATTCGGGCGTGAAATCCTGCCCATCAGTCGTGGTGACCGGCCCCTGCATCGTGGTGCGCCCCATGGTCATGCGCGCCGTTCTGGCCACCGCCGCTCGATTCCGCAGAAGCGGGCGGCTTCTCGCCGGCCTTGAGCACACGCACTTCCACCTCGACTTCGCCGGCCCGCTCGAAGCTGAGCGTCAGGGGAACCGTAGCGCCGGGCGCCAATCGCTCATTCAGGCCGATGAACATGACGTGATTGCCGCCGGGAAGCATCTCCAGCACGCCGCCAGCAGGCAGTTCCAACGGCTCTCCCACCGGGCGCATCCGGGCAACCCCGTTCTCCATGGAATGGGTGTGCAGCTCCGTCTTCTCCGCCACGGGGGAACTGGCCGAGACCAGCCGGTCCCCTTCTCCGCTCACGTCGCGGATCACCAGGAATGCGCCGCCGGCTTTCGCCATGCTGGTGGTCGGCCGCGCCCAGGCCTGCTCGACGGCGGGCCGGTCGGCGGCCCACGCGGCGATCGGCGCGAGAATGCCGGCGGAGACGAGCGCGACGGCTGCGAAACGGCGGATCATGTTCTGCTCCTCAGCTTTGCCCCTGCATGAACTGGCGAATGCTCTTCGCCATGGTCTCGGCATCCGTTCCCCGCGGGAAGACGGTCAGGAACTGGCCGTCCGGTCCCATGAGGTAGGTATAGGTGGAGTGGTCCATGAGGTATGTCTCCGCGTCGCCGGGAGCCTTGGCGTAATAGACCCGGTACTTGCGCGCGATATCGGCAATCTGCTCCGGCGTGCCGGTCAGTCCGGTGATCCGGTCATCGAACAACGACACATACTCGGCGAGTTGCGCCGGCGTGTCCCGCTCTGGATCGATGGTGACGAACAGGGGCTTCACGTCCTCCGCGGCTGGGCCGAGTACATCCAGCGCCTGCGCCATGACCTGAAGCTCGGTCGGGCAGATATCAGGACAGAAGGTGAAGCCGAAGAAGATCAGGCGGAACTTGCCTTGGTAATCGGCATCCGTGACAGCGGCCCCGGTATGGTCGGTCAGCGCGAAGGGTCCGCCGATGCTGACGCCCTCCGGCACCGCCACGGCAGTGATCCCGCCCCCGCCCTGCGCCGTGCGATTCGCCTGATCCTGTTGGATGGTCCACCAGGCGATCAGCCCGGCAATGCCGAGCCCCAGCACCAGGATGAGGACGATGCGCAGAAGGCGGCCACCATTCATGTCAGAAGCTCCCAAATGTCGTAGGTCTACCTAGGCAGCCGCCGGTCAGGCTGAAAGGAGGCATCGGGTCGCAGCAATGAACACCGCCGAATTGACCTTCATCAAACCATAGCCTGTTACCGGCTGTTAGGTTCAGCGAAGAAACGGATAAGGGGACATATCATGCGGATCGGCATCGTCGGGGCCGGGTTCGTCGGAAGTGCGGCGGCCTATGCCATGGTCATGCGCGGCGTGGGCAGTGACCTCGTCATCGTGGACAAGAACGCCGCCCTGGCGGATGCGCAGGCCCGCGACATCCTGCATGCCACGCCCTTTTCCCATCCCATGCCGGTGCGGGCGGGCGAATATTCCGACCTGAACCGCGCCGGCATCGTCGTGCTGGCGGCCGGGGTCAATCAGAAGCCGGGGGAAAGCCGGCTGGACCTGCTGTGCCGGAACGCGGAAATCTTCGCCGACATCATCCCGGAGGTGCTGAAGGCCGCACCGGATGCCATCTTCCTGGTCGCCACCAACCCGGTGGATGTGATCACCCAGATCTGCACGGTCATCGCCGCACGCCACGGCGTGCCCTCCTGCCGGGTCATCGGGTCCGGCACCATCCTGGACACCGCGCGGTTCCGTGCCCTGCTGGCCCAGCATCTGGGGGTGAGCCCCAAGTCGGTGCACGCCCATGTGCTTGGCGAGCATGGCGATTCGGAGGTGCTGCACTGGTCGCAGGCCAGAGCTGGCGGACTGCCGGTCGTGGAAGCGGCCAATCAGTTGAACCGCCCGATGTGCGCGGCTTACCGCGATGTCATCGAGGACGAGGTCCGTTGCGCCGCCGCGCGGATCATCAAGGGCAAGGGCGCCACCTGGTACGGCATCGGCGCCGGTCTGGCGCGGCTCGCCGAGTGTATCGTGAACAATGAGCGGGCCTTGATGACCTGCTCAATGGTCACGCCCGAGGTGGTGGGCGTGCAGGATGTGGCTCTGTCCCTGCCCCGCATGATCGGAAGCGGCGGCGTAGTGGACACGCTGATGCCGGACCTGGACGTGGGCGAGACCGCCTGCCTTCAGCGCAGTGCCGAAATCCTGCGCCACGCCTTCAACGGGGTGCGGCTGTAAGCTCCATTGCCGCCCCCTGCGCATTTTCCGCCGTCTGGGTCCCATGGGTGAACAGCGGCTGGAGAGCCGGGGCCAGCGCCTTCAGGAGCTGCGATGCCAGGGCGGAGGTGAAGCGGTACTTCGCCGCCTCCTGCCCCTGGACATGGGCGGTGATGACGCCGAAGAACCGGTCGCCTGCATAGAAGACGAAGGTGGCCGTCCGGTTGACCACCCGGCTTTCCAGCACTGCGCCGCCCGGTCCATAGCGCTCGAACCGGTGGTCGCCGGTGCCGGTCTTGCCGCCGATCACCATGGGCGTGCCGTCGCCATTGATGAAGGCCCCCTGGACGCGGCGAGCGGTGCCGTTCTCCACGATGTCGGCAAGATGCCGGCGAAGCACCTGGGCCACCTCCGGCGTCATCACCTGCTGCCCCTCGGTCTGCTCATCCAGACCGAACAGCGTCTCGAAGGGCGTACCGTCGGCGAAGTGGAGTTCCGTGACGCGGACCGTGGGCAGGCGGACCCCGTCGTTCAGAATGATGCCCATCAGCTCCGCCAGCGCGCCGGGCCGGTCGGCGCTGCTGCCGATCGAGGTGGCATAGCTGGGGATCAGCGCGCCGAAGGGGTAGCCCAGCCGCTTCCATTCCTCATGGATACGGGCGAAGGCCTCCTCCTCCAGCACCATGCCGATGCGGGTGTTCTGCGCCCGGGTGGAGCGTGACTTGAACAGCCAGCTATAGCTTTCCTGCCGGGACTCGGCGCTCCGCTCCAGCATGTCCTTCCGCTTGGCCTTCGGACTGTCCTGGAGATAGGCGACCAGCCACAGTTCCAGCGGATGGATGCGGGCGATATAGCCGCGGTCGTTCAAGCTCCAGGCAGCCGGATCGTACTTCGTATAGAGCGCCTGGACACGCTGATCGTTCGGTGCGCCTTCGGGGAGATGACGAGCCAGGAAGGCGCGCAACTCCGCCACGCCGGCATTCGGCCGGGCGGACCGGAAGACCGTGACCAGCCGGTCCGGGATCTTCTTCAACCGCCCGGCCAGCTTGTCCAGCGCCTGATCGGGGTCGAGATCCTTGTAGTCGGCCCAGAAGCGGTTGAGGAACTGGCTGCCTTCCTGGTCGGCGAAGCGGGCCAGATAAGTCATGCGCGCCGGGTGGCGCGGGTCGTCCAGCACATCGTCCTTCCGCGCCGGGCCCTCAGCGATGTAGTGATTCACCACCTCGCGCATGATCCGGATGAAGACCAGATTGGTGGAGTGGCGGAAGGCCTCCGCCACGGTTAGTATCTTGCCATCGTCCTTGTGATCGAAATTGCCGAAGCTGTGCAGCCCGCCGCCGGTGAAGAACCGCTCCGCCGGGCTGGCGGAGAAGGTCCGTTGCATGGCGAGGTCCAGCAGCTCGCCCAGCGGCATGGTTCCGCCGCCCTGGGCCTTGCGGGCAGCCATGGTGCGCGTGACCCACTGGGTCAGCCGGTCCTGCGCGTCGGCGGCCACTGCCTCCATCTCGAAGGATTCCAGCCCTTTCACCCGACCATGCAGTTTGGCGATGATCTCAAGATAGCTGACCATGGTCCGCAGCTTGGCCGTGGAGCCGAGATCGAGCTTGGCGCCTTCATTGAGATCGAGCGGCTTGTCCAGCGTATCCACCTGCACCCGCACCAGATTGGCGGTGGGCGTGCGCTCGAAGACGGTCAGGCTGTAGACCACCTTCGACGGATCGGCATTGTTCAGCAGCCTGTCCCCGACCAGCCCCAGCGCCTGGGCCCCCTCCGGCGTGGCAAGCTGCTTCAGCGTATCGGTGACGCGACTCTGGGCGGAAAGGTCCAGCGTCGTCTCGACCGTCAGATCCAGCCGGTCCAGCTCATAGAGGCTGCCGAGCCCGAGAAGCTGGAGCAGGCGGGTCCGGATGGAGTTGGTCGCCTTCAGCTCCACGAACTCCGGCTGCGGCAGGACGGGCGGCTGCTCCCGGAAGCGGAGCGGAAAATGACGGGCGGCATCGGCCAGCGCCGCCGGCACTACGCCGGCCTTTTCCAGCGCTCGGAGGTGCTGGTTGGCCAGATCGTCCAGGGCTGCCCGCTCGCGCGCCAGATAGGCGCTGGGACGACGCTGTGCCAGCAGCAAGGCAAGGACCTGCTTATAGACCACGGCCTGCGTCGCCAGCTCCGCCTCGGTCATCGGGGTGGCGCGAAGAATGCGGTTGGCGACGGTGAAGTCGGTGCCGAACCACGCCCAGAGACCATCGCCGATTCCATTGACCTCACCCAGTCCGGCCTTGGCCGAGAGCGGGGTAGAGTTCAGATAGTCCACCAGGATCTGGTGACGGGCAGCCGTGGTATCCGGCCCGTCAAGATAGGCCCGGACGGATGCGCTCATCATCTGCCGCAGCTTCTCAACCCCGCTGCCGGTACGGCCTTCGGGGGAGTGGCGGTATTTCTCGATCTGGGTGGCGAGGGTGGAGCCGCCGGCCTTGTCTGCATCCATGCCGATGGCGCGGAGCGGAATGCTGCCCAGCGCCAGCGCAAAGCGGTCCCACTCCACCGCCGGGTTGCGATGGGGATGCTTCGGGTCCAGAAGCTCCCGATTTTCAATGAACATGAGCGTGTTGGCAACCAGCGGCGGAACGCTGTCGAAGCCCTCATAAACCCGCTCCGGAAAGCGGGCGTCGTGCAGCACGCCGCCGGACCGGTCATGGATCGTCAGACCGGCGCGGGTCTTCTCCCGGTATGGCGGGAAGCCGCCGAACTCCACATAATCGCGGAAGGCCGGGGTTGGCCGGGCTTGTGCTTCCACCTTGTAGGGTCCGGCCGTCAGACGTTCCAGGAACTGCGGGATGCGGGTGTAACCAAGCCGCAGGTCATACGGCCCCTGATCCGGGAATCGGACATCCGGGTTGGGGCCGCGCTGCACGGTCCAGGTCAGGTCCTTGCCGAAGCGGGCAAGAAACTCCGACTGGAACCGGGATGCGTTCATCTCGTGATACGCAGCAGCTCCCGCCCCGCCGACCAGCGCCAGGCTCAGCCCCCAGGACATCACCCGCACCCACCGCGCACGCGCCATCACCAACTACCCCCTGCACCGGCGGTACTCCGACCGCCTGAGGTAACCATGCGCCCGGTTCGGTTAAAAAGCCCTTTTCACCCGCTCGGCCGAAGCGGCGCGTCGATGATGTTCTCTGAATGTTTCAGCGGGATTTCCCGCCTGCACACGATGACCAGGGCAATGTGGCATCATGGGCACATTGCCTACAGCCTCACCCGTAGTTCCTCCGTCGGAAGCACTGTGGCCGTTGCTGCCGGCAATCGCCGGTTCTAGGCTGAAATTTAGATTTTCCGGCAGAGCGCGCCATGATCCATGTCACAGCCCTTCTATTCGGGGCCACCCTCGGCATCGCCGTAGGGCCGATCGCTCTGCTGATCGCGAATACCGGGCTACGGCATGGGGCCTGGGCAGGAATCCGGGCCGGGCTGGGCGCGGCCACGGCCGATTTCCTCTACGCCCTCGTAGCCTTCTCCGCGGGTACGGCGCTGGCTCCCCTTCTAGCGGCCAACCGGTCGGCGATCGAGGCCGGAGCCGCCCTGCTGCTGGTCGTTTTCGGCCTGTGGATGCTGTATGGAGCGCTGACGGCACCCGCCCCGAGGGTCGACGGGGCAAGGCCGCCGCCCGGCCGCCCCTACCTGACAACCTTGTCGCTGACCATCGTGAACCCGCTGACGGTGCTGCTCTTCATGGGCTTCACCGCGCACCTGCCGGCGGACCCGGCAACGCCCACGATCATCCTGGCCGCCGCCTGTCTGTTCCTGGGCAGCCTCGCGGTTCAGATGCTCTTCGCCCTGGGTGGCGCCGGGCTCGCGAAGGTGCTGAAAGATGCCGCCTGGATACGCCGTCTGAATATCGTCAGCGCATTTGGAATCGTTGCCTTCGGCGTGGCAGGGCTGCTGTAGAACAGCGGGACCTCAGCGTCCGGGGCCACGGCCCTGGCGCGGCATGATGGCAGGAGCCCTTTCCCAGGCTCTTGCCACCGCGGCCGACAATTCAGTCTGGTCCAGGAAACCATCGCCATTGGCGTCCAGCGCGGCGAACCTCCGCCCCGCCTCCTCCGCCAGCTCGTCGGCGGTGACACGGAAATCCACGTTGCGGTCGGCCGCCATCACCGGGTCCGGCGCGCCGAGCCGGCCGCCACCGTTCCGCTGGTCGCGCCTGGGCGCCTCGCCCGCCAGGTTGTCCGGCGACTGAACACTCTCAGGCTCATCGGAACCGGTCGCCGTGCGCTGCACCTCCCGTTGCGCCAGCCGGACCTGCGTGAGTTCCCGGACGTCCACCATGCCATCGGAATTCAGGTCCAGAGTGGCGAAGTAACGTCGCGCATCGGCCTGGACCTCTGCCAATGCCAACCGCCTGTCCCCATCCGCATCCACGCGGGCGACCCAGCCCATGGCCGCGTCCCTATAGGCCGCCTCGCTCCGCACCGGAGGGCCCAGCCGTTCCCCGGCCAGGCTGACCGGTGCCGGCCGTAGCGCATCCGGGGGAATGGAGGGCCGCCCGCCACATGCGGAGAGCGGCAGGAGAAGGGCCAGGAACAGCAGCGGCAGGTGTTTCATTTCAGAGCCGGACATGGGTTGCACCTACCGCTTATACGCGGGAGCGGCGGAAACCCTGCCGCTCCCTTCCGGGCCGCCGCGCTAGACAGCCGGATTCAGCCGTTCCTTCAGCACCGCGGCAAGGTCGGCGCGACGGATGGAGCTCTGCTCCCCGGTCACCATGTCCTTCACAGTGACCTCGCCGCGCGCTTTCTCATCCGGTCCCATGATGATGGCGAAGCGGATGCCGGCCTTGTCGGCGTAGGCGAACTGCTTCTTGGGCTTCGCCGGCTCAAGCTGGATTTCCGTGTTGATGCCGGCCGCCCGCAGCTCCGCCCCGATGGCGAGATAATCGGGCAGCAGGGCGGGATCGAACTGGGTCACCAGCGCCTGCACCGTACTGGGTCCGTCGGTGACGATCCCGGCCTGCTCCAGCACGTAGAAAAGCCGCGTCAGACCGATGGAGATGCCGACGCCGGGCAGCTTCGACTTGGTGTAGAGCCCCGCCAGATTCTCGTACCGCCCGCCGGAGCAGACGGAGCCCATGCCGGGATGGTCGGTCAGGAAGGTCTCATAGACCGTGCCGGTGTAGTAGTCGAGGCCACGGGCGATGGCGAGGTTGACCCGCCAGTTGGTCTCCGGCACGCCGAAGGCCTTGAGCGCGGCGACCACTTCAGCCAACTCCGCAATGCCGGTCCGGAAGGTCTCGCTGGACAGGTTCAGCCCACGCAGATGGGCCAGCGTCTCCTCCGCAGGGCCGGCGAATCCGATCATGGACAGGACCTGTTCGGCAACATCCGCCGAGAGCCCGATCTCATCCCCTGTCAGCAGGCCGGTCACCTGCTCCCGGCTGAGCTTGTCCAGCTTGTCCACCTGCCGCAGGACCAGGGCGCGCTTGGCCGGGTCGTCGATGCCCAGCGCCTCGAACATCCCCAGCAGGACCTTGCGGTTGTTGAAATTGATCTGGAAGGGGCCGACATCCAGCTCCTTGAAGATTGTGTAGATGACGGCCGGCATCTCCGCATCATAGGCGACGGGCAGGCTGTCCTTGCCGATCACGTCGATGTCGCACTGGTAGAATTCGCGATAGCGGCCCTTCTGCGCCCGTTCGCCGCGATAGACCCGCTGGATCTGGTAGCGGCGGAACGGGAAGGCCAGATCGCGCTCATGCTCCGCCACATAGCGGGCCAGGGGCACGGTCAGGTCGAAGCGCAGGGCCAGGTCCGGCTTGTGCCCCTGCTCGATGGCGCCGGTGCTCTGCACGAAATAGACCTGCTTCTCCGTCTCGCCCCCTGACTTCGACAGCAGCACGTCCGCCACCTCGAACACGGGCGTCTCGATGGGCAGGAAGCCGAACCGCTCATAGGTGCGGCGGATCGTGTCCAGCATGCGCTGGAAGGCGATCTGCCGGCGGGGCAGCAGTTCCATGGTGCCGGGCGGCGTGCGGGGGCTGATGATGGACATGATGCAGGCGTCCGATTTGCGCGGGTGCGTTTCTGCCCCTCCCTTTAACGGGTCGCACGCGCCCCGCCAAGCCCCGGCACAGGAATCGTCGCGGTCGCGGGCGTAGCCCTTTGCGGAAACAGCAGGATTTTCGTCTGCAAAAGCGTGCACATGGTCTTCGCTCTGTGGCAAAACCGTTCTGCCGACCACAGGACCGGGAGACCCGCGATGATCCGATTGACCGTCAATGGCGAGGCGCGTGAGATCGATGCCGATCCCGACATGCCCCTGCTCTGGGCCATCCGCGACATGCTGGGCCTGACCGGAACCAAATATGGCTGCGGCGTCGCCCAGTGCGGCGCCTGCACGGTGCATCTGGACGGGCAGCCGATCCGGTCCTGCATCACCCCGGTCGCCGCGGCGGAAGGGGCGACGGTCACGACCATCGAGGGGCTGGGCGGCGACCATCCCCTGCAGAAGGCCTGGATTGAGGCGCAGGTGCCGCAGTGCGGCTACTGCCAGTCCGGCCAGATCATGTCCGCCGCGGCACTTCTGACCGAGACGCCGAAGCCGACGGATGCCGAGATCGATACGGCGATGGAGGGGAACCTGTGCCGTTGCGGCACCTATCCCCGCATCCGCAGCGCGATCAAGCGCGCCGCCGGCGTGGCCTGAGGGAGGACGGAGCCATGAACCATTTCGCGCCCCTGTCCCGCCGCGCCATCCTGAAGGGCATCGGCGGGCTTGCCGTTGCCGTTTCCCTTCCCCTGCCCGCCTGGGCTCAGCAGCAGCCTGCCCCGCCGCCGACCATCGCGGCCGGCGCCGGCGCCAATGCCGCCCCCGGCATGCTGACGGCCTATGTGGTCGTGACGCCCGAGGGCAAGGTCCGGGTCCTGTCCCCCACCACCGAAATGGGCCAGGGCAGCCAGACCGCCCACGCAGCCGCCGTGGCAGACGAGTTGGGCGTGGACATGGCCGACGTGTCGGTCGAGACGGCCCTGCCCGCCGATTCCTACCGCTGGGGCGGTTTCATGAGTTCGGGCGGAAGCTGGGGCGTGCGGCGCTGGCATCCCTATATCCGCAAGGGTGCGGCCCAGGCGCGGGAGATGCTGATCGCGGCGGGTGCTGCGCGGATGTCGGTCCCGGTGTCCGAGCTGACGCTCACCGACGGCAAGGTCACCCACTCGGTCACCGGCAAGTCGGTGGGCATCGGGGAGCTGGTGGAGGATGCGGCCAGGCTGACCCCGCCGGAATCGCCCACCCTGCGCGATCCCGCCACCTTCCGCTATGTGGGCAAGGGCACGCCGCGCCTGGACCTGCCGGCCAAGGTGAACGGCCAGCATGTCTACAGCCTGGACTTCAAGCTGCCCGGCATGCTCTACGCCTGCGCCCGCTTCACGCCCGTGTTCCATGGCGAGATCGTCAGCTTTGACGACAAGGCCGCCCGCGCGGTGAAGGGCGTGCGCGAGGTGGTCCGTGTACCGGGCGGCGTCGCCGTGCTGGCGGACAATAGCTGGGCCGCCATGCGGGGCGCCGACGCCATCGAACTGACCCAGGCCCCCTCTCCCAACACCAGTATTTCCTCCGAAGCGCTGAGCGCGATGATGCAGGAGGGGTTGGGTGCGGCGAAGGCGGCCGAAGCAAAGAATGTGGGCGACATCGGTGCGGCCTTCACCAAGGCCGCCAAGCTGGTGGAAGCGGATTACGAGGTTCCCTATCTCTCCCACGCGCCGATGGAGACCTGGAGCTGCACCGCCCTGTTCAAGGATGGCGGCCTGGAGATCTGGGCCCCGACCCAGCGGCAGGACCAGGCTATAGCCGGAGTCGAGAAGGCCACCGGCGTGCCGAAGGACAAGGTCACGCTCCACACGCTCCAGATCGGCGGCGGATTCGGGCGTCGGCTGGTGACGGATGACGGCGTGCCGCACGCCGCGATCTGCGCCAAGGCGATGCCCGGGACGCCGGTGAAATTCTTCTGGCGGCGCGAGGATGAGATGGAGCGGGGCTGGTTCCGCCCCGCCCAGATGGCGCGCCTGAAGGCGGCGCTGGACCAGGACGGCAAGGTCACTGCCCTGCATATCCGCACCAGCGGCCCGTCCCTGGCCATGGAGTTCGCGCCGGATCGGATCAAAGAGGGGGAACTGGACGGTTCATCCGTCCAGAACCTGGCGGACATCCGCTACAAGCTCCCGAATTACCGGCTGGACTATGCGATGCGGCACGTTCCCGTGACCGTGGCGCCCTGGCGGTCGGTTGGTGCGACGCAGAACGCCTTCTTCCTGGAATGCTTCATTGATGAGCTGGCCGCCGAGGCGGGCAAGGACCCGGTCGCATTCCGGCGGGAGCTGCTGGCCGGCGACAAGCGTGCCCTCACGGTGATCGACACGGCGGCGGAAAAATCCGGTTGGGGCAAGCCCCTGCCGGAGGGCCGGGCGCTGGGCATCGCCTATTTCGAGAGCTTCGGAAGCCTGTCCGCCCATGTGGCGGAGGTCTCGATGGAGAACGGCACCCCGCGCGTCCACAAGGTCACAGCGGTGCTGGATTGCGGCGAGGTGGTGCTGCCCGATGGGGCGAAGAGCCAGATGGAAGGCGGTGTCGTCCAAGGCCTCTCCACCACCCTGTATGAGGCGGCGACCATCGCCGAGGGTCAGACGGTGGAAAAGAACTTCGACAGCTACCGCCTTCTCCGCTTCCCCGAAGCGCCGGTGGTCGATGTCCACTTCATCGATTCCAGCGAAGCGCTCGGCGGCGTCGGGGAGCCCGGCCTGCCGCCCACGGCACCGGCCGTCGCCAATGCCCTGTCCACCCTGACCGGCAAGCGCATCCGCACCCTGCCGATCATGAAGGCATTGCAGGCCCGCGCATAGAGGTGGCTACGGGCGCTGGTACCAGCGCCCGCACGCCTTTCCAAACCGGGGCGCTTCGGTCTAAAGAACGGCAACCCGCAGGACGGAGCCCAACCATGACCGAACAACCGCAGCGCCTCACTATCCGCCGTCCCGACGACTGGCATCTGCATATCCGCACGGGCGCCATGCTGCGGGCCGTGCTGCCGCTGTCGGCGCGGCAGTTGGGTCGGGCCATCATCATGCCGAACCTCGTCCCGCCGGTGACCACCACCGAAAAGGCCATGGCCTACCGGGCCGAAATCCAGGAGGCGTTGGGATCGGATGCAAGATTCCAGCCCTTGATGACCGCCTATATGACGGACGGCACCGATCCCGACGATATCGAGCGCGGCTTCCGCGACGGCGTGCTGACGGCGGTGAAGCTCTATCCGCAGAACGCCACCACCAACTCCGCCGCCGGTGTCTCGGACATCACGAAGGTCTATCCGGTGCTGGAGCGGATGCAGGCCATTGGCATGCCTCTGCTGATGCATGGGGAGGTCACCGACAAGACCGTGGACGTGTTCGACCGGGAGGCGGTGTTCGTCGAGCTGGTGCTCCGCCCCCTGCTGGACCGCTTCCCCACCCTGAAGATCGTGATGGAGCACATCACGACCGAGGAGGGTGTCGCCATTGTCCGGCAGCACGGGCCGAGCGGGCGGCTGGCCGCCACCATCACGGCGCACCACCTGATGATCAACCGATCCGACATCTTCGCCGGCGGCATCCGCCCGCATCTCTATTGCCTGCCCATCGCCAAGCGGGAGAAGCACCGGCTGGCCCTGCGCCGGGCGGCGACCAGCGGGGAGCCCTGGTTCTTCCTGGGCACGGATTCGGCTCCCCACCCCATCGGGGCGAAGGAGACGGCCTGCGGCTGCGCCGGCATCTTCACCGCCGCGACCGCCATCGAACTCTATGCCCAGGTCTTCGACCAGGAGGGCGCGCTGGACAAGCTGGAAGCCTTCGCCAGTTTGAACGGCCCGCGCTTCTACGGGCTGGAACCGAACCCGGACACCATTACGCTGGAGCGAAGCGGCCAGACCGTGCGCGACGTGCTGGACGTGGACGGCAGCGCCGCCGTCCTGCCCTTCCTATCCGGCGAGCGGCTGGACTGGCGGATGGCGGGGGAGTAAGCCTCGCCTCCACGGAACCATTCCCGTCACCCCGGCAACAGCCGGGGCCCAGGACCACAAGCACCGCCCTCGGGATTCCTGGGTCCCGGCCTTCGCCGGGATGACGACAGAAGTGGCGGAAGGACACGCAACATCCCGCCGGCGACCCCAGCGCCGCACGACACCGGACCCCGCCCATGATCGACGCCCAGACCGCCGCCACCCAGACCGCCCGCATCCTGCTGGAAACCAAGGCGGTCCACTTCAACGCGGCCCAGCCCTTCATCCTCACGTCGGGCCGCGCCAGCCCGGTTTATATCGACTGCCGCAAGCTGATCAGCTTCCCGCGGGCTCGGCGTTTCCTGATCGAAGCGGCGCGCGACCAGCTTTACCGCGATGCCGGGTTCGAGGCGTTCGACGCCGTGGCGGGCGGCGAGACGGCCGGCATCTCCTATGCCGCCTGGATCGCCGACGCACTCGACCTGCCGATGCAGTATATCCGCAAGAAGCCCAAGGGCTTCGGCCGCAATGCCCAGATTGAGGGCCAATTGACGGAGGGGCAACGGGTGCTGCTGGTGGAGGATCTGACCACCGACGGCGGCAGCAAGGTCAATTTCGTCAGTGCCCTGCGCCAGGCCGGCGCCGTGGTGGAACATGCCTGGGTGGTCTTCCACTACGGCATCTACCCGAAGTCCAAGGAGACGATGGACGCCATGGGCGTGAAGCTGCACGCGCTGGCGACCTGGTGGGACGTGCTGCGCGTCGCCCGGGAGGATGGCGGCCTGGACGCCCGCACCCTGGACGAGGTGGAGAAGTTCCTGCACGCACCGGAAGCCTGGTCCAGCGCCAATGGCGGCAAGGAGCCGGGCGCGGCGGGCTGATCGGCTCGGCCTAGACGGAAAAGGCCCCCGCACCGTCCGGCGCGGGGGCCTTTCTTTTTCCGGGACCGGCCGCTTCCGTCAGGCGGAGCAGACCTGCGCCAGGAAGCGATCCACCTGCTTGCGCAGCTCGTCCGACTGGCGGGACAGGTTGCGGGACGCTTCCAGCATGCCATTGGCGGACTCGCCCGTCTCGTGGGCGACCTGCTCCAGGCTTTCAATGTTGCGGGTCACCTCCATGGTGCCCATGGAGGCCTGCTGGACGTTGCGCGCGATTTCCTTGGTCGCGCTGTCCTGCTCCTCCACCGCACCCGCGACCATCTCGGAGATGTCGTTGATCTCCCCGATGGTCTTGGAGATGGTCAGGATGGCATCCACCGCTTCCTTGGTGGCGTCCTGCATGGTGGTGATCTGCGCCGCGATCTCCTCCGTCGCCTTGGCCGTCTGGTTGGCCAGGCTCTTCACCTCGGAGGCGACGACCGCAAAGCCCTTGCCGGCCTCACCGGCGCGGGCAGCCTCGATGGTGGCGTTCAGGGCCAGCAGGTTGGTCTGGCTCGCAATGTCGGAGATCAGCTTGACCACATCGCCGATCGACTGGGCACGCTGCGCCAGCGACTGGACGGTGCCGTTGGTCTTCTCTGCCGTGGAGGAGGCATCGCGAGCGATGCGGGCGGAGGTGTTGACCTGATTGCTGATCTCCGCCAGCGAGCCGGCAAGCTGCTCGGTCGCGGTTGCGACAGACTGGACGTTGGCGCTGGCCTGCTGGGTCGCCGCGGCGACGGCACTGGTCTGGGCGCGGCTTTCCTCGGCAGAGGCGGAGAGGTTTTCGGACGTGTCCTGGACACGGGTCGCGGCACCGGTCAGCTCCGCCACCACGCCCTTGACCGAGGACTCGAAGTCGTTGGCGAGCTGCTGCATGGCCCGGCGCTTCTCCTCCGCCGCCTGGGCATCACGCTCCTCCTGCGCCTTCTTCAGGCGCTCCATTTCCAGCGCATTGTCCTTGAACACCTGCACCGACTTGGCCATGGCGCCGATCTCGTCACCGCGCTCGGTTCCGGTCACTGCGACCTGCAGATCACCGTCGGCCAGCTTGGTCATGGCGGTCTGCAGCGTGCGCAGGGGCGAACCGACAAGGCGGTGCAGAACGAAGACCAACAGACCCAGCAGGACGCCAAGAACGATCAGCGCCACCAGCAGGTTGCCGAAGATCGTTTCCCAGATGGCGCTCTCGAGATTGTCGCGGCTCCAGGCCACGGTCAGCGTGCCGACCTGATCGCGGTTCGCGCCGGCCCGCACAGGCACGGAGACGATGAGGTGGGAGCCCACATCCGTCGCCGTCAGGTCCGTGACGGTGTTCGGGATCTTGTGATCCGTGAAAATCTGGGCCTGTCCGCTGTCCTGCGGCGGATACTGGTCCAGAAGCTCACCCTCATTGTCATAGACCTTGAGGTTGGAAAGGGCGCTCCCCTCGGCGTTGGCGGTTTCCGTATAGGCGTCGGAGACGGCCATCGCCTGCTTGAAGCGGACGGCGGCGGACATCTGGGCCGCCATCATCTCCGTCACCTGGGTCTGGGACTGGACAGACTGGTCCAGCATCGAACTGCGCATGAACGTCGCGCTCAGCAGGATGACGATGCCGAGCCCGATGATCACGGGACCGGCGACGGCAACTGTAATCTTCCGGCTGACCGACCAACTGGCGAACAACGCAGCCGTCGGCCCCGATGCGCCCTTGAGACGGCCCCCCATTCCCGCGGTGATCGTGTTCATCTCCGATGTTCTCCTCGTGCTCAGCCTGCCCTGCCGTCGGACCTGAAGCTCTGGACGGCCCTTACCCGACTTGGCGGTATCTTTAGTATGGTTTATGCGCGCGCTCGACTTTGGGTGCAATCCTCCGGGGTTCTCATTAGCCCTAGCTTATCGTCTTGGGCCTTGTATCCAGTCGGTTGAGACTTGAACCCTGTCGTCACTTTCGCATAGCAGTACCCCTTAATGTAACTACATTTATGTAGGCACATAAGCTTTTCGGGGTGACGCAACGGCAGGAGTGCCCGTGCCGGGGCGTCGGCAGGCAACAGGAGGGTAAAATGAGAAAGCTGACCGCACTGGCCGTTCTGGCCCTGGCCCTTGGCATTCCGACAGCATCGCAGGCCGACTGCGTCCTCAGCGCGCCCCCGGTTATTCCGGACGGCGCCACCGCTCCCGAGGCGGACATGGTTGCAGCGCAGCAGGCGCTCCGGACCTACGTGACGGAGACCCAGGAATATCTCGCCTGCCTGGAGAATGAGAATCGCGGCCGCGCTGGCCGTGACTGGACGCGCGACTATAACGAGGCGTCGTCGCAGATGGAAAAGCTCGCCAGCGACTTCAATAAGCAACTGCGCGCCTTCAAGTCCCGCTGAGAGGGGCTACAGATACAAACAACCGCTGCTTCCAGGAGCGGCGGTTGTTTCTTCAGCGGAACGATCCTTCTATTCGGCGGCGGGCGCGTCCAGGGGCACGGCCTCTACCGACGGAATGGGCGGCGGCGTGGTGATGGGCGGAAGCTCAATTCCAGACAGATCGCCTCCTGCCTTGCGGGGCCTCGCCTGCTGCACCTCCAGATGACGGGCGACCAGATTCGGAAGCTCCGCCTCGTCCCATCGTTCGACCTCGGCGCCCAGGCGCAAAATCACCAGATCGGCCCCGCGCGCCACATAGATCCGCTGCCCCCCATCGCCTGTCAGGAACACCGTATCGGGCTCCCGGAAGGCGGCGCTGGCCTGCAACGGCCCCTTGGGATCGAATGGCCATGCCAGGCGGACGCGGGTTCCGTCGTTCCTGGACCACGGCGTGGGCCGCTGCACATCGTCCACCCAAGGAGTGGACACGAGCGGCTGCCCCGCGACCGCTCCCCCTTCCAGAAGCAGAAGACCGATACGCAACCAATCGCGCGGAGTTGCTGCGAAGCAGCAGGTCAGCACAGGAGTGCCGTCCGCCCCCAGTCGCATCTCCGCCGTGCGCGCTCCCAGCGGCTGCCACAGCCGCTCCGACAGATAGGTCGGAAGAGGTTGACCCGCGGCACGGGCCAGGACCAGTCCCAGAACCTGCATTTCCATGAGGTTTGGTGCGAACCGGGTCTCCGGCGCGGCCGCCAGCGGCGCTGACAGGGTCCGGGCCAAAGTATCGTCCATGACCGGTTCGCCGGCAGGCAGATCCAGCCCGCTGGTGCCCTGCAGGAGCTGGCGCAGGGTAATCCGGCCCCGCGGGTCGTCCTTCCATTCCCCGATCCAACGGACCACCGGGTCCTCGAGCGAGGGAATGTATCCATCACGCACGGCCTGTCCGGCCAGCAACGTCAGAAGCCCGGCCTGCAGCCCGCGCCCGTCCAGCCGGTCGAAAGGCTGAGTCGCTGCCCCGTAGAACTCCAGCTGCAACGCCCCGCCCTGCCAGATCAGCAGCGCCTCCGTCCCGGTGCGACGGGCGAAATCCAGCACCAGCCGTTCCCCTTCTGCGGTGAGGACCGCGCTTTCGGGAGCGGCGACGGGCATGATGCGTCCGGCGGTCCCGGGCACCTCCACTGTCGCCGGCCCGGCGGGCGCTGGCGGCGGAGCGATCGGCTCAGGCTCGGTCAGGTCGATGCGGACCGGCTGGCCGGATACGGGCTCCGGGGCTGTTCCAGGCTCCGTACGCAGCCAGAGGATCAGGCCAGCAGCGCTCAACAGCACGGCGACTCCGAATGCGGCAGGCAGGAAGCGCCTCATATGTCACGCCTCCCCGACGCCGGGCTGCTCACACTTCGCCGTGCCGGTACAGCGGGTAGGTCTGCACGTCCACCACCTCCCACCCGCCGGCGGACTGTTTGCAGAGAAAGCCGATCGAGTGCTTGTAAAGATTCCCGCGGGTGATGACGGAGTGGAATTCCCGGCAGGGCCGATTCTCGTCGTCGAACCCGTCGCGAAGCACCTTCACCGCTCCGGCCAGACCGGTTTCCGGGCTGATCCACGGAACGGTGCGGTTGGGCTGAACGAGGAAAAGCTGGTCCATGGCAACCTTCAGCGCCTGCTCGTCCGGCGGCGTGAGGATGATGTCCGTCTGGACCACCGTAGGCACGGGCGGAGCCGGCGGCGCCGGCGGCTCCTTTGTGGCACACCCCGCCAGAAGACCCGCCAGGACAAGTCCGGTCAGGACCGGCCTGATCTGCGGCATCAAATTTTTGAAGGACCGGATGGATGCGGTGCGGCTCATGGCGGCCGAGAACTCTGAATGGTGACGTCCATCCCTCTTTGCCGCAGTCGACGCCCGTTGCGCAAGGGAGGGCACAAAATGATTGCAGCCCCCGATCCTTCCGATCCTGTCCGGCCGGCATCAGGAATGCCGCAGCCGCACTGTTCAATGCCATCGGAGCCACCCGCTGTTCTTTCGGGCGGTGACCTTATCGGGCGCATGTGCCCGAAATAGGGCACGCCCACGGATCAAAGCTGAAGCGGGTCGCCAGCGCGTCAACGGAGTGATAGTGCATTAGCTCCTGCATCGAGCCGGGTGAAGAAATGAAATCCATCCTCGTCAGCGGGTGCCTCCTGGGACGGCCGATCCGGTACGATGGTCGGCCCAAGCTCCTCACCCATGCGCTGCTGGAGCAATGGCAGGCCGAAGGACGCCTTGTTCCGATCTGCCCGGAGCTCGCCGGAGGACTGCCCGTGCCCCGACCACCGGCGGAGATCGCGAACGGGGCCGATGGTTCCAGCGTGCTGGATGGGCAAGCGGCCGTCATGGAGAAAACCGGGGGCGACGTGACCGAGGCGTTTCTGGATGGCGCGCGCAAAGCTCTGGAAACCGCGAGACTACATGGCTGCCGGTTTGCCCTGCTGACAGAGGGCAGCCCAAGCTGCGGTTCGGAATTCATCCATGACGGGCGCTTTGATGGATCGCGGCATCAGGGCTCCGGCGTCACCGCTGCGCTGCTCCGCCGCCATGGCATACAGGTCTTCTCCGAGGAGCGTATCGGTGAGCTTGCAGCGGCCCTGCACGCCACCACAAGCTTCGAAGGAGCTGGTCCAGGCTCAGCAACCGCCTAACCATAGCGCGATCTCTAATACCTGTTTCGCAAAGAACAATCATCGCCTAACCTATCCGGGAATGCTCGATCGAGTTAACCAACGCGGTCGGTAGATTGCCAGGATAGGAGACGGAAGATGATGGACGGCGGCATCTCGCCCAAGTCCGCCCAGACGGAAGGGGCGGCAGCCGGCAAGGGACGCTTGACGATTGTGGGCTCCGGCATCAAGGCGGTCGCCCATTTCACCCAGGAAACGGTCGCGCACATCCGTGACGCCGACGTTGTTTTCTACAAGGTGATTGATGGTGCGTCCGCCGCGTTCATCCGTGACCTGAACCCGAATGCCATAGACCTGTCCCAATATTATGGCGACGACAAGCGCCGACGCATCACCTACATCCAGATGGCCGAGGTCATGCTGCGGGAGGTGCGCGCCGGCAGGACCGTCGTTGGCGTGTTCTACGGTCATCCCGGGTTCTTCGTCGACCCGGCGCGGCGCGCGCTGGCGGTGGCGGCAAAGGAAGGCTATCCGACCGAGATGCTCGCCGGGGTGTCCTCGACCGACACGCTGTTCGCCGACCTTCGGATCGATCCTGCCCAGAGCGGGCTTCAGATGCTGGAGGCCACGGACCTGCTGCTCCGCAACCGGCCGCTCGTTACCTCCGGCCATGTGGTGATCCTGCAAGTCGGGTCGGTGGGCGATGCCGCCTACAACTTCGCGCACGGCTTCCGCAACAACAAGCGGGCTATCCTGTTCGAGCGGCTGATCGAGACTTACGGCCCCGACCATGTCACCGTGCTTTATCTCGCGGCCTCCCTGCCCGGAGTAGCTCCGCAGCTCATCCGACGTCGGCTCAGCGCCTATCGCGATCCAGCCGTCCTGGCGTCGGTCCATCCGGCCAGCACCTTGTATATTCCGCCGGGAACCGTCCTGGATACAGATCCGACCATGGCCGAGAAGCTCGGCGCGCAGTGGGTGCTGAATCCCGCCGCCGCCCGCCGCGCGCCGATCTCCGAGTACGGCCCGCTTGAGGCGGAGGCGGTGCAAGCCCTGGCGCAGCATGCGCGGTCTCCCCACTACAAGGCTCATCTGGCTTCGCCGGCATTGCTGAACGTCATCACGAAGCTGGCCCTGGACCCCGCGGCAAGCCGGGCGTTCGAGGATGCGCCGGAGCAATTCCTGGAGAATTTCCCCTATCTGACGGATGCGGAACGCAAGGCACTTCTGTCCCGCAATGTCTCGCGGCTGGTGTCAGCCATGGTGGTGCCGAACCGCGGGGCTGCCTCGCCCGGCAATCCTCCGCCATCGGATTCCGACGTGTCGATGACGGAGGAGGATGCTCCGGAGGGCATGCCTCCAAGCGATACCGATCTGAACGTCACTGAGAACGTGCCCCCCAGCAATACCGATCTGCACATCACCGAAAATGTGCCGTCGAGCGATACGGACCTGAACGTCACCGAGAACGTGCCGCCCAGCGACACCGATCTGAGCGTTACCGAGGATGCACCGTCCAGCGATACCGACCTCAGCGTTACCGAGGATATTCCGATGAGCAATACTGACTTGCACATCACCGAAAATGTGCCGCCGAGCGATTCTGATGTCAGTGTCGCGGACGAGGACCAGCGCTGACGGCCGGAGGCGGCATTCGGTTCGCATGCTCGCCGGGGCCGCCTCTGTCATGGTATGAAAGCTGAACTGCCGCCTTGGATGCCGATGATCGACTCCCACGGGCTCTCGGACCGGGTTGACGCCCTGAATGAGCTGCTTTCGCAGCCATCGGGTCCGGATTCCCGCGCCCGGGTGCTCGTGGAACTGGCTTGGTATCTGAGGCAGCGCAATACGCGTCGGGCGGTCGAACTGGCCGATGCGGCAGAGCAACTCCTGCCGTTCCTCAACGGGGCAGAGGCGGGTTCCGCCTCTGCCCGGCTCCGGCTGGTCCGGGGAGAGGCGTTCCGCCTCTTCGCCGACCTGGACAGGTCCCGCGACCTCGTTCTCGAGGCGATGGAGAACTTCCAGGCGGCAGGCGACCGGGTCGGCGAAGGGGATGCCCTCTCCTGCGAGGCGGAGCGGCTCTTCTTCGGGGGCGATACGGGCGGCGCCCTTGCCTGTCTCCAGTCAGCACGCGCACTGTTCCTGGATGCGGGCGACCTCGTCCGGGCGCAGTTCGTCGAGATCAGGTCTATTGACCTCCGTCTCGGGTCGGAGACCGCATCCGCGCGGGAATACTGGAACGGCATGGCGGCGCTCGGGGGTTTGCGCCATCCTGCCTCCCAGGCACTGGGCGCATTCGTCGAGGCCTTCCTTCAGAGGGACAGAAGCGATCTCCTCGCCGCTCTTGAGACCGCCAAGACTGGCCTCGGCCCCGCGGAGCAGGCGGGCATGGTCTGGCTGCAGATCGGTCTCATGAACCTGATCGGCAGCGTTCTTACCAACATCAGCGACTATGCTTCCGCCATGGAGTGGAAGCAGCGAGCTTATGCAATCGCCCAAGCGACGGGCTGGCCCGAATCCAGAGGGGCTGCGCTCTCCTCACTGGCGCACACGCACAGCCGGATCGGCCACAAAGCGGAGGCCCGGGCGCTGTATCTGGATGCGCTGACCGAGTTGCAGAGGTTTTCCGGAACCCGCCGTTTTCAGGTCGCATGCGTGACCTATGGAAACACCTGCCTGGAAATGGGCGAGGCCGAGGAGGCTTCGAGTTGGTTTTCGCGGGCTCTGGAGAACGCGACCCTCGGGAACCAGCAGGATGTCCAACTCCTTGCCCTCCTTGGCACCGCCCGCGCCTGCAATGCGCTGGGCAGGCTGGAGGAGGCGCGGGACAGGCTGGATCAGGCGTTGGAAATTGCGCGCCGGCGCGACAACCGCCTGGAACAGGTCGTGGCGCTGCACGCGCTGGCCGGGACACGGCGGCGCCTCGCCGGGAGTCCTGTTGAAGGACATCGCGAGGCGATTGCACTGCTGGAAGAGGCCATGGCGGTCGGCCAGTCGATTCCGGGCTATGCGATGCGGCCGGATCTGCTCTCCGAACTGGCTGCGGACTATGAGGCGGTGGGCGACTTCCAGCTTGCCCTTCAATATGAGCGCCTCGCTCGCAGCTCCTGGGAACGTACCTTCAACAAGGAAAGCGCTGACAGGCTGGCCGCCATGCAGGCCCGCTTCGAGACCTTGCGGGCGCGTGACGAGGCCGACCATATGAAGGCCCTCGCCAGGACGGAGACGGAGCGCGCGATGGCGCTCGACCAGGCGAACCAGGCACTGGAACAGCTCGGACTCGCCGGCAAGGCGATCACGGCCAGCCTGGATGTCGACGCCATCCTCGTGACCCTGCGCGAACGGCTGGGCGTTCTGCTCGACCCGCCCTGCATGTTCATCGGTTTGCTGGACGAGGCGCGGCAAAGGATCGATATCCAGTTCCGGATTGAGGACGGCATGTCGCTGCCGCCCTATTCCATAGCCCTGTCCAACCCGGATTCCTATTCCGCCCGCTCCGTACGGGAGAACCGGGAACTTCTGGTGGAAAGGTCGTTGGGCGCGGGGGAGCGGGCGCATGTCCCCGGAACACGCCCGATGCTGAGCATGATCTACTGCCCCCTTGCCGTGGGCGGGCGTGTTCTGGGTGTTCTGTCGGTACAGCAGGACCGCCCGAACGCCTTCGGTCAGCGTGAGCACAGGATCGTCCGCAGTCTGGCAGCGTACGGCGCCATTGCCCTTGCCAATGCCCAGGCCTACCGCTCGCTGGACGAGGCGCTGGCGACTCTCCAGGACGCCCAGGGACGGCTGGTGCAGCAGGAAAAGCTGGCCTCCCTGGGCCAGCTTGTGGCGGGGGTAGCGCATGAGGTGAACACGCCCATCGGCATCCTGCTCAGCCTCGCCTCCCACATGATGGAAGAGGTCGAGAGCATCAATGGCCGCTTGGCGCGGGCGCAGCTCCGCAAGTCCGACCTGCTTCAGCATCTGCGCACCGCGGAGGAAACCGCCTCGCTGATGCTGACCACCGCGAAGCGCGCCGCCAACCTGGTGAGCGCTTTCAAACAGGTGGCGGCGGACCGCACCAACGACGAGGCGCGGGAGGTGGAGCTGACCGACTACCTCCGCGAGGTAGCCGCGACCGTGCAGCCGTTGCTGCGTCCGCGCGGGATCGCCCTGTCGGTGGAGGGGGAGCCGGGCCTGCGCCTGACCACCTACCCTGGCCTGTTGGCTCAGGTCGTGACGAATCTGGTGGAGAACGCCGTCAGCCATGCCTTCGACGGGATCGCGTCCCCTGCCCTGACCATAGCCGTGCGGCCCACCCCTGTGATGGGAGAGCAGGGCGAGGAGATGTTGGAACTCCAGGTGGCCGACAATGGCGTCGGCATGACCGCCGCGGTCCGCGCCAAGGCGTTCGAGCCGTTCTTCACCACCCGGCGCAGCAGCGGCGGCACCGGCCTGGGTCTTCATGTCGTCCACAATGTGGTGACCGGCCCGTTGCAGGGCACGGTGGATCTGGCGAGTACGCCCGGCAAGGGCTGCCGCTTCACCCTGCGCCTGCCGGTCCGGCTCCGCGCCGTACAACTCGGCGATCTCACCACTGACCCCGCCCTTGCCATTGCACTGGGACAGTAGGGGCAGGTTTGGCTGGATGATCCGGCATCCGGATTGTTGCCGTCCCGGCGACGGAGCTTTGCCCCAGGCGGGCTTAATCCGCGCCTGCCGCACACCATATAGCCCCTACTTCCTTTTTGCAGCCTCAAGGACAAGAGACACATGACGATCCAGCTTCATGTCTGGCCGACACCCAACGGCCATAAAGTCTCCATCGCGCTGGAGGAGATGGGGCTCGCCTACGATGTCCATCCGGTGGACATCGGCAAGGGAGACCAGTTCAAGCCGGATTTCCTGAAGATCAGCCCGAACAACCGGATGCCCGCCATTGTCGATCCCGACGGTCCGGACGGAAAGCCGATCACCCTGTTCGAATCCGGCGCCATCCTGATTTATCTGGCGGACAAGACCGGCAAGTTCCGGCCCCGGGATCAGGCTACCTGGTACACGCACATCCAGTGGCTGATGTGGCAGATGGGCGGTGTCGGTCCGATGTTCGGTCAGGCAGGCCATTTCATGTTCTACGCACCGGAGCAGATCCCCTACGGCGTGGAGCGCTACGGCAATGAGGCCAAGCGCCTGATGAAGGTAGCCGACACGCGGCTGGGCGAGGCGCGGTTCCTGGGCGGCGATGAATACGGGATTGCCGACATGGCAACCTTCCCCTGGCTGCGCCTGCATGAGCGCTACGGCATCACCACGTCGGACTATCCCAACGTGAAGCGCTGGATCGACGAGATCGCGGCGCGGCCTGCCGTACACCGCGGGCTGGACCTGCTGAAGGACTCCGCACGCCCGGCTGGACAGCCCCTGAGTGACGAGGAGCGGGAGAACATGTTCGGGAAGAAGCAGCAGGGCTGATGCCAGTTGCCGGGCGGGGGAGCCGGCTGCCCCTCTTAGAAAAGTTTTCTCCCCCTGTCGATTGCGCCAAACTCCATTCGTCACGGGAGAGGGCGGCAGTTCCGCCGCCCGTGCGATGGAGATGCCCGATGGCGAAGTTCGTCCTGATCCTGCGCGAGACTCCTGCCGCGACCGCCGCCCTTTCCCCGGCGGAAATGCAGGCGTGCATCGAAGAGTACATGGCCTGGTCGGCCAAGCTGGCACAAGCCGGGCGGCTTATCGGCGGTGAAAAACTGATGGATGAGGGCGGCAGACGCCTGAAGCGTCAGGAAGGACGGCTGCTGGTCACGGACGGCCCCTATACCGAGGCCAAGGACGTGATCGGCGGATTGTTCATCATAGAAGCCGCGGACTATGCGGAGGCGGAAGGTCTGGTCGCCGACTGCCCGCATCTTGCCATCGGCGAGATCGAACTGCGCCAGATCCATGAGCTGTGAGCCGTCCGCCGACGGTATCCCGGAACTGGTGGCCGACCTGTTCCGCGTGCAGGCGGGCCGGATGACGGCCAGTCTGGCCCGGTTGACCGGCAGCCTGGATACGGCGGAGGAGCTGGTACAGACAGCGTTGCTGAAGGCCCTCCAACTCTGGCCGTTCCAGGGCGTACCGGCCAACCCGGCTGGTTGGCTGTGGCAGGCAGCGCGCAACGCGGCCCTGGATGGGCTGCGCCGCAACCGTTTCCAGGCCCCGGTCACGCCGGGGGAGATCGCCGACGCCCTTTCGATGGAAGCCGCCGACGATCCCTGCTTCGCGCGGGAGCTGGAGGACGACCGGCTGCGGCTGGTCTTCGCCTGCTGCCACCCGGTCCTGTCGGCGGAAGCGCAGATCGCGCTGGCGTTACGGACGGTCTGCGGGTTGGGCACGGCGGAGGTCGCACGGACCTTCCTGCTGCCGGAGCCGACACTTGCCCAGAGGCTGGTTCGGGCCAAGGCAGCCCTGGCCAAGGCGCAGGTGCCGTTTGCCATTCCCGGACCGGAGGAGATTCCCGCCCGCTTGCCTCCCGTGCTGGGCACATTGTACCTGATGTTCAATAGCGGCTACGAAGCGCTGGAGGGCGACAGGCTGATACGCGCCGCCGTGGCGATGGAAGCCGTGCGCCTGGCCTGCCTAGCCGCGGAACACCCTGCCATAGCCCGGCCGGCGACACATGCGCTGGCTGCCCTCCTCTGCCTGCTGGCGGCGCGCCTGCCGGCGCGCACCGGGCCGGACGGGCTGCTGGTGCCGCTTGATCGCCAGGACCGGGGCGCGTGGGACCCGCACCTTACTGCCCGCGGCTTTCGCCACCTTGCCCGCTCCATGCAGGGCGGAGAGGAAACACGCTGGCATGTCGAGGCGGCGATTGCCGCAACCCACGCAGCGGCGACCACCTGGTCCGAGACGGACTGGAACCGAATCGTCACGCTCTATGACAGGCTGATGCGGCACCACCCGTCACCTCTGGTCGCGCTGAACCGGGCGGTGGCGCTGGCGGAAGCGGCGGGGCCTGTAGAAGGGCTGGCGGCGCTGGCAGGGCTGGAGGCAGACCCGCGGCTGGCGCGCTATCCCCTCTATCATGCTACGCTTGCCGAACTCTGCCGCCGGGCGGACCGGCCACAAGAGGCCAGAGCCCATCTCCGCTCCGCACTTGCCCTCGCCATCTCGGAACCGTCCCGCCGCCTGCTTGAGGAACGCTTGTCCGCTGTTTGATCCGCGGGGTTGGCAGCTCGTACGAAGCATCCGGAATAAGAGCGGAACAGTTTTCACCCCCTATGCGTTCGCGCATTGGTCTGATGAGGGGGAGAGAATGACGCGGCGCATCCTTGCCTTTCTGGCACTGGTTCTGTTCGTAGCCGGCTGCGCCGCAAAGCCGCCCCCGCCCCCTCCTGCAGCCCCTCCACCTCCGCCCGGCCCCTCTCCAGAGGAGATCGCCTTCCGGGAAGCGGAAATCGAGTGCTTGGCCCAGGTCGTGTATTTCGAAGCACGCGGGGAGAGCGAGATCGGCCGCCGCGCGGTCGCGGCGGTGGTCATGAACCGGGTCGGCCATGACAAATTCCCGGATACGATCTGTGGCGTCGTCCGCCAGGGCGGGGAGACTCCGCCCTGCCAATTCTCCTGGTGGTGCGATGGCCAGGCCGAGAAAATCGAGGAGCAGGATGCCTGGATGGATGCCAAGCGCATCGCCAGGGAGATGTTCGAGCACAAGCATCCTGACCCGACGAACGGCGCCATGTACTTCCATCGGCGCGACACATCACCGGACTGGATGAATGTTTTCCGGCAGACGGCGCAGATCGACGACCACATCTACTACCGCCCTGTGACCGACGACCAGATCTGAACCCGGCCGCCATCCGCAACCTCACCGGGGCGGTGTCCTAACCGCCCTCCCCGCCGGTGTCCGCTTCCTGCGGAACACGGTAGAAGATATGCGGGCCGATGCGCACGGTTCGCTGGAAAACGCGCCGCCAACCGGGCCGGACGCTGGTGTGGTGGAAGAACAGGGCGCCCTCCGTCGAGTCATTCTCCAGACCCTGCAGCGCCTCGTTGGCGACGGACAGCGCCTCCGACCAGGCGACCTCGTCAGTCGGCGCATCGCTCTTCCCGTCGCACCACCAGGAGAACTGGCAAGGCGGCCTCTCCCCGCCGTCGCGGACGACACCACATACGGTATCGGGGAATTCCGGCTGGGCGACACGGTTCAGCACCACCGCGGCAACGGCGCGCTTTCCCGCGTCCTGCTCGCCGCGCGCTTCGAAATAGATCGCCTGGGCAAGGCATTCCGCATCTTCCGGATCGACCTCCGCCTGCTCCTGGTCCACGGCGGGCTCCGGGTGTGGCGGGGGAAGAAGCATCGCAGTGACCTGCGGAGCCTGCAATGGACCCGTCCGGATCGGCAGTTGTTCCGCACAGCCGGTCAGTCCCAGGACAAGTAAGCCAGACAGGGAAAGGGCAAGAGGCAGGGATTTGGGCATCCCCCGGAGCTCCGGCTCGTTAGCGCTCCTTGCCCTCTACCTCGTCCGGGAGCGGACCGCCACTATCTAAAGGGGCGGGTCGCAATTTCATTACAGCAGTTTCCAGCTATTCCTCCGGCGTCTCTTGAGGAGTTACCTCGGCCTGCTGAAGCTCCTCATCATCCTCGGGCGCCCGGTAGTACATATGGCTTCCGATCTGGCCGACCGGCTCCATCTCGTCTCCCCAGGCGGGTGTCTGGCCGGCGGAGTGGAAGAAGACCGCGCCGTCGGTCACGTCCTTTTCCGGCTCCTGGATGACCTCCTGTGCCACCGACTGCGCCTGCTCCCAGGCCTCGGGCTCGGTAGGGTCGTCGCTTTTGCCATCACACCACCAGGAGAACTGGCACGGCGGCTTCTCCCCGCCGTCCTGGATGACCTCGCAGACAGAATCGGGGAAATCCGGATGCTCAACGCGGTTGATGACCACATCGGCAACGGCGCGCTGGCTGACTTCATCCTCGCCACGGGCTTCGAAATAGACGGCCTTCGCCAGACACTGTTGGGCTTCCGGCGTAGCGGCATCATCTCCCAGCGCGGCCGCAGGAAGCAGGGCTGCGAGGGAAAGGGGTGCCAGCACGAACATGGCGCGCATCCGCAACCTCCATCGTCGTTGAACGGTGGAGCATCAACGTGCGGGGCCTGCGCTTGTTACGGATGCTGTGACACAAGGTGGTAAACGTCTCCATCAGGCTGGCAGCCCTACCCCTCCCTGCCATATAAGCGGCTAAGCTTTTAGGGAGGATCGATGCCGTGCGGTATGGAAAGCTGGAAGTGATCTGCGGCCCGATGTTCTCGGGCAAGTCGACGGAGATCCTGAAGCGCGCCATCTGGTACACGCACGGGACCGGCACCCGGATCATGCTGCTGAAGCCCGCCTTCGATGTGCGGTACGGGGCGGACAGGGTGGTCAATCACGACGGGGTCGGCTTCGACGCCGTTCCCATCAGTGAAATGCCGGCCGTCCCCGACGATGTCGCCGCCGTCTTCGTCGACGAGGTGCAGTTCTGTTGCGAGCCCCATTTCAGGGGCGACATCGTGGAGAGCATCCGCGCGCTGCTGGACCGCGGAATCGATGTGGCGGTAAGCGGCCTGGATACTGACTGGAAGGGCCGGCCCTTCATCGTGACGGCTACCCTGGCCGGCATGGCGGACAGCATCCAGAAGCTGCGCTCCCGCTGCGCCATCTGCGGCCACGACGCCAGCAAGAGCTTCAAGAAGCACGGCAATGAGCGCACGGTGGAGCTGGGTCAGGCAGACCTCTACGAGCCCCGCTGCAATGCCCACTGGCACGACCACAGCCCCAGGCCGGGCCGTGAGCTGACGCTGGAAATCTAGCTCCGCCTCACGCCGCCCTGGCGCTCCCCGTCAGGTCCTGCTCCGCAGCGGTCCAGGCCGCGACAGCGGGCGGGATCGGGGGTGAAACGGCATCGGGCACGCCGGCAGCGGTCAGAAGCTCGGCCACCGGAACGGTGCCCTGGGCGCCGACGAACACGCCGCGCCCGATGGCGATGGCGGCCACCTCGCCGTCCATCGTCTCGAAGACGTGTTCCAGGTATATCCACTTGCCGTCCCAGCCCATGACCCGGCTCTTCAGCCGGAACGGCTGGAAGGGCCGCAGTTCGCGGCGGTAGCGGATCATCATGCTGCCCAGCACCGGCGACCAGCGCCGCTTCCACATCAGCCGCCCCATGCCGGTGCGGATCAGCAGGTCCAGTCGGCCCAGATCCATCATCGACGGATAGCGGGCATTGGTCATGTGCAGGTTCGGATCGCAATCCGTCGGCCATACCCGCAGCACCAGCTCCGACACCGCCAGCGGGTGCAGCCGCTTCCTGAACCACAGGGCGGCGAGGACGGTCTTGAGCAGGCGGAGCAGGAGATTCATGGGGCCAAACGTAGGTCGCGAGGAGCGGAGCGCATCGCGACATTGCCGCAGGCATGGGGCGCGGTAAATGTCGCAATGCGCTTCGCTGCTTGCGACCTACGGGCCGGAATGAAAAAGGGCCCCGGCGTTTCCACCGGGGCCCTTGCTGCCGTCAGCCTCAGAACTGGTCGGCGTCCAGCGACATCAGGGTCTTGCCGCCGGCCATCAGGCTCTTGAATCGGGCATCCGCCTCGGGAAGCATCTTCTCCATGAAGAAGCGGGCGGTCTTGATCTTGGCGTCGTAGAAGGACTGCTTGCCGTCCGAACCCTCCGCCATCTTCTCCTGAGCCACCTTCACCATCTTCAGCCACATCCAGCCCAGGCTGACCAGGCCGAAGATGCGCAGATAGTCTGTGCTGGCCGCACCGGCCTCATCCGGGCGCGCCATGCCCTTCTGGGCGATGATGGCGGTGGCCTGCTGGAGCTTCCCGAACGCCTTGGAGAGCGGGATCACGAACTCCATCAGGGCCGGGTTGGACATGCTGGATTCCAGCTCCGCCTGCATCGGGTGGAAGAAGCGGCGGAGCAGGCGGCCCATGTTCTGGGGCATCTTGCGGCCGACCAGATCCAGCGCCTGGATGCCGTTCGCCCCCTCATAGATCATGGCGATGCGGGCATCGCGGACGAACTGCTCCATCCCCCATTCGCGGATGTAGCCGTGGCCGCCATAGACCTGCTGCATGTTGGTCGCGACCTCGTACCCCATGTCGGTGAAGTAGGCCTTCACCACCGGGGTCAGTAGGGCGACGAAATCCTCCGCCTCCTGCTGCACCTTCGGGTCGGGGTGACGCTCATACATGTCGATCAGCATGCCGACCCAGTAGCCGAGCGCGCGCCCACCCTCGACGAAGGCCTTGCCGGCCAGAAGGTTCTTGCGCACGTCCGGATGCACGATGATCGGATCGGCGGGTTTCTCCGGAGCCTTGGCGCCGCCGAGGGAGCGGCCCTGGAGCCGGTCCTTGGCGTAGGCGAGGCCGTTCTGATAGGCCACGGCCGCGATGCCCAGCCCCTGCATGCCGACGCCCAGGCGGGCGGCGTTCATCATGGTGAACATGGCGCGCATGCCCTTGTGGGGCTCACCCACCAGCCAGCCGGTGGCGTCGTCGAAGTTCATGACGCAGGTGGCGTTGGCCATGATGCCCATCTTGTGCTCGATGGACCCGCACATGACGCCGTTGCGCTGGCCGGGCTCGTTGTTCTCGTCCGGTAGGAACTTCGGGACCAGGAACAGGCTGATGCCCTTGGTGCCAGCAGGAGCATCTGGCAGCTTCGCCAGCACCAGATGGATGATGTTGCTGGTGAGGTCATGCTCACCGGCGGAGATGAAGATCTTGGTTCCGGTCACCTTGTAGCTGCCATCGCCGGCCGGGACGGCCTTGGTCTTGATCAGGCCGAGGTCGGTGCCGCAATGCGGCTCCGTCAGGCACATGGTGCCGGACCACTCGCCGGACGCCATCTTGGGCAGGTACTGGGCCTTCAGTTCCTCATTCGCATGGGTGTGGATGGCGTTCATCGCCCCCTGCGTCAGACCCGGATACATGGCGAACGCCATGTTGGCCGAGTTCATCAGCTCTTCCATCACGAAGGTCAGCGTGTGGGGAAGACCCTGGCCGCCATACTCCGGATCGAATGACAGGCCCTGCCAGCCACCCTCGACATACTTGTCGTAGGCTTCCTTGAAGCCCTTGGGCGTGCGCACGACGCCGTTCTCGTAGTGGCAGCCCTCCTCATGGCCGGAGCGGTTCAGCGGCTGCAGCTCGTTCTCGCAGAGCTTCGCCGCCTCCTCCAGCACCGCGGAGATGAGGTCGGGGCTGGCATCGCCCAAGCCAGGAAGCTGGGTCAAGGACTGGGCGTTCAGAACATCGTTGAGGACGAAACCGATGTCCTCGAGCGGGGCCTTGTAGACGGGCATGGATCGTTCCTTTCTCGCATCCATCCTCCCCTCCCCCACCGCGCCGGCACCGGCGTCCGCGGACCGATCCGGATTCGAAACGATGGGCGATGGGAGGCTTGTCGGGTTTCGATGAAGGGTTCGGCCTCACGGCCGGTACATACTCTTAATTACCGTCATCCCGGCGAAAGCCGGGACCCAGAGCCACCAGAACCGCCCTTGGGACTCCTGGGTCCCGGCTTTCGCCGGGATGACGGTTGGAGAGAATGGCGGGGCCGGAGATCACTCCGGCCCCGCCTGAACCTCAGTTCCGCAGCGGCTTGCCCGTCTCGAGCATGTGCTCGATGCGGTCGATGGTGCCGGGGGTCTTGACCAGCGCCATGAAGTGCTTGCGCTCCAGGGCGTAGAGCTCGTCCTCCGTCACCACCCGGGTGATGTCGGTCTCGTCGCCCGACAGCACGGACGCCACGGCCTTGGAGACCACCAGATCGTGCGGCGTCGCCTTGCCCTGCAGGGCGAAGCCTTCCACCGCCATCTCCAGCGCCACCTTGGCGGTCGGGCCGGGCAGGCGGATTTCCACCGGCTCCGGCACCTTGTAATCCTTCGCCAGTTCCAGCGCCCGCGCCTTGGCGTCCGCGAGCAGCCGGTCCTTGTTGAAGGTGATGCCGTCCGTGGGCTTCAGGAACAGCAGCTCCTTGGCCTCGAAAGCGGATTTGGCGACCTTTGCGGTACTGATGGTCTCGAAGGCCTGGGCCACCGGCGGCATCGGTCCGCCGGGGCGCTTCTTGTTGACCGTGTGGCGGATCAGCAGCTCCTTGCACCCGCCCCAGCCCGGCAGCAGCCCGACGCCGACCTCGACCAGGCCGATATAGCTCTCGGCATGGGCCTGGACGGCGCTGGAGTGCAGCAGGATCTCGCACCCGCCGCCCAGCGCCATGCCGGACGGTGCCGCGACGGTCGGGAACGGCGCGTATTTCAGCGCCTTGTAGGTCATCTGGCCTTCGGTGATGGACTGCTCCACCTGCGGCCAGAGGCCGATGTTCAGGGCGAACAGGGCCAAGCCCAGATTGGCGCCGACGGAGAAGTTGCTGGCTTCGTTATGCACGACCAGCGCCTTGTAGGGGCCGGACTTGCCGTCGCCGATGATCTCCATCGCCTTGCGGATCATCGCCATGATGTCCGCGTCCAACGCGTTCATCTTGGAGGTGAACTCCAGGCACAGCACGCCGTCGCCGATATCCCAGAGGGAGGCGGAGCCGTTCTTCTGCACCGGCTTGGAGGCCCGCTTGATGTCCGAGAGCAGCAGCACGCCTTCCGCCCGCTCGACGTCGCGGTACTCGCCATCCGTGCCCAGGAACTGGAGCTTGCCGTTCTCCACCCGGTAGAAGGACCGGCCCGCGGCGAGCTTCAGCAGCTCCGGTACCCGCTTGCCCTCGGCCGCCAGCCGCTCGGCGAACCAGTCGGCGCCGAGCTGGTCGATCATCTCGAACGGGCCGAACTTCCAGGCGTAGCCGAGGCGCATGGCCTCATCCACCTCCACCACCGTATCTGCGATGGCGGGGACGAGGTCGGCGGCGTAGGTCAGGGCCTGGGACAGAACGCGCCAGGCATACTGGCCGCCCTTGTCCGGATGCGAGACCAGCGCCTTCAGGCCGCGGGCCCTGGCGGAGTCCAGCGACGGCTTCTCCGACGGGCGGTACTGGCCGGTCTTGAGGTCCAGCGCTTCCTTGGCGCGCTTGCCGTCCGGCAGCTTCTGCATGCGGTAGAAGCCGCCCTTGCCCTTGCGGCCGGTATAACCCTCCGCGATCAGCTTCTCGACGATCGGGTCCTGGCGCACGATGCGGCGGTAGTCGTCATCCGCCGGAAGGGTGGACAGCAGCGACTTGGAGATCAGCGGGCCGAGGTCCAGACCCACCAGATCGATCAGGCCGAACACGCCGGTCTTGGGCAGGCCCATCGGCTTGCCGGCGATGGCGTCCGCCTCCTCCACCGTCAGGCCGCCATCGGCGGCCTCGTTGGTGGCGGCCTGCATGAAGTAGGTGCCGATGCGGTTGGCGATGAAGCCCGGCGTGTCCTTGCAGCGGACGACACCCTTACCCAGCGTCACGTCGCAGAACTGGGAGACGGTGTCGATCACCTCCTGCTTCGTGCGCTCGCCCTTCACCACCTCCAGCAGGCGCATGTAGCGCGGCGGGTTGAAGAAGTGGGTGATGCAGAAATCCTGGGCGAAACGGTCCGTCTGGCCTTCCAGCAGCACGTTCAACGGGATGGTTGAGGTGTTGGAGGAGACGATGGAACCGTCCTTCCGCACCTTCTCCAGCCGCTGGTAGAGGTCGTGCTTGATCTTCGGGTTTTCGAGCACGGCCTCGACGATCCAATCCACGTCGCCCAGCTTTTCGAGGTCGTCCTCGATATTGCCGGGAGTGACGAGGCTGGCGGCCTTCTTGTGCATGAAGGGGGCCGGATCGGTCTTCAGCATCTTTTCGATCGCCGTCTTGGCGATCACCGAGCGGTCACCGCCCTGCTCCTTCACCGCGTTCGGCACGATGTCCAGCAGGTAGACGGGGATGCCGGCATTGGCGATGTGGGCGGCGATCCCGCTGCCCATAACGCCGGCGCCGATCACGGCGGCTTTCTTGATCTGCATGGGTCTTCTCCCGTTCCGCTTGGATCAGACCGCTTCCAGGACCGTGGCGATGCCCTGGCCGCCGCCGATGCACTGGGTGGAGAGTGCCAGGCTCTTGCCCTCGCGCTGCAGCAGGGCGGCCGCCTTGCCGGTGATGCGGGCGCCGGTGGCCCCCAGCGGATGGCCCAGCGCAATGGCGCCGCCGTCGATGTTCACCTTGGACTGGTCGAAGCCCAGCTCACGGGCAACCGTCATGGACTGCACGGCGAAGGCCTCGTTGCTCTCGATGATGTCGAGGTCCTTCACCGTGATGCCGGCGCGCTCCAGCGCCTTCCTGGTGGCCGGCACCGGACCGTAGCCCATGATGGTCGGATCGCAGCCGGCAACCGCGATGGAACGGATCTTGGCAAGCGGCTTCAGCCCATGGGCGCGGGCGAAATCCTCCGAGCAGACCAGCGTGGCCGACGCGCCGTCGGTCAGCGGGCTGGAGGTGCCGGCGGTCACGGTGCCCTCGGCGTCGAAGGCGGGCTTCAGGGTGGAGAGACCCTCGGCCGTCGTCTCCGGACGGATGCAGCCATCCTGGCTCACCAGCTTGGAACCGGCCTGGATCGGGATGATCTCCGCCTCGAAGCGGCCCTCCTCGCGGGCCTTGGCGGCCTTGCGGTGGGACTCGGCGGCATAGGCCTCCTGGTCCGCGCGGGTGAACTGGTACTTGCGCGCCAGATTCTCCGCGGTGATGCCCATGGACATGTAGGCGCCGGGGTTGGACTGCACCAGACCCGGATTCGGCATCGGGTTGAAGCCCATCATCGGCACGCGGGTCATGCTCTCCACGCCGGCACAGATGAAGGCCTCACCGGCATTGAGCTGGATGGCGCCGGCGGCCATGTGGATAGACTGCATGGAGGAGCCGCAGAAGCGGTTCACCGTGGTGCCCGCCACCGACTGCGGCAGGCCGGCCAGCATGCCGATCAGCTTGGCGACGTTGAAGCCCTGCTCGCCTTCCGGGAAGGCGCAGCCGACGATCAGGTCCTCGATCTCCTTCGGGTCCACGCCGGTCTTCTCCAGCAGGCCCTTGACCACTGCGGCGGCCATGTCGTCCGGGCGGACCTTGGTCAGCTCGCCCTTGTTTGCCAGATGGAAGGGGGACCGGACATAACCGGCAATCACGACGTTCTTCATCGCTCTGCGCTCCTCGCCTGGAGATTTCCCGGCCCGGGTTCAGCCCGCGGCGCCGGTGGTGGTTTCAGTCGGTATTGGTTGGAACTGGGATTTCCTATGCGGATCGTCAGTCCGGCGGCCGGGGATCACTCCTCATCGGGCAGTGCTCCCTGACGCCGGAGATGGTCCACGATCTGGCGGTCGTTTTCCTTCAGCTCCGCCAAGGTCTGCTGCACATCGCGGAGCTGCTGTTCCAATTGCGTGATGCGCTTGCGGCCCAGTACCAGGGCATAGCGCATCTGCTCGACCTGACGCCGTTCCGGGTCGTAAAGGTCGATGAATTCCTTGATCTCCTGGACGGAGAAGCCGAGGCGCTTGCCCCGGCAGATCAGCTTGAGACGGGCGCGGTCCTTGCGGCTGTAGACACGGGACTGCCCCTGACGGGCCGGGGACAGCAGCCCCTCATCCTCATAGAACCGCAGGGTGCGGGGCGTGAGGCCGAATTCATCGGCAAGCTCACTGATCGTGTAGGTCCGTTCCCCGGTCGCCGTGGACATTGGCGGCTTCCTCCCGTCGAGCATGACCATGCCTGCCCTGTCAGCCGGCCCTGCATGGAGCCTTGCCTTACGTTTACGTAAAGGTAAGTGACCGGCGGCGCGCTGTCAACGGGTCGATGACCGCCCCGTCAAGCGCCCCCGAACCAGCGGCCCGGATCAGGCAACCTTTCGCAAGGCGGTTCGGCCGTCCAGCCGGTCCAGTTCGGCCCGCAATGCCCGGTCCTGGGGAAGACGCTGACACATGGCGGAGAGAAGGGTCTTGGCATCCATTATCCGCTCCTGGCGCTCGAATACCCAGGCAAGGGCGATGGCGGCCTCCGCATGGGTGGGTTCGGCTGCCAGGATGCCGGCGAGCAGACGGCCCGCCTCCTCCAGCCGGTCGGAGGACAGCAGCAGGCCGGCGAGGTTGAATGCCGCTTCCATATGGCGGGGACGGATAGCCAGGACGTGGCGGAAGCAGAATTCCGCCTCCCCCGCATGACCCATCTGCCACAACGTCATTCCAAGCCCGGCCTGCGCCTCCACCGACGAGGGGCGCAGGTCAAGGGCCGTACGGAAGCTCATCTCCGCCTCCAGCATGCGGCCCTGCTCAAGCATGGTCCGGCCCAGACCGATATGGGCTGCAGGACTGCGCGGATCTGCCCGCAGGGCGCTGCGGAACGCCTCCTCGGCGGCTTCCGCTTTCCCGCTGCCCAGAAGCAACAGGCCCCGGCTGGTCGGATAATCCGCGCTGCCGGGATCGAGGTCGCCGGCCCGGGCAAAGAGCTGGATGGCCTCCTGCGGCTGGTCACGTCGCAATGCGATGATGCCCATCAGATGCACGGCCGCCGCATGCTCGGGGGAGGATTCCATGGCCATGCGGCAGCCCGATTCCGCCTCGTCCAACAGGCCGGCCTGGAGCTGCTGGCGGGAGAGGCTGAGGCATTCTTCCACATCGCACATCGTTCTGATCCCCTGCTGACCGACTTCTGCCGGCATCGGGAACTCAGCAATGGGCGTGCCAGAAGTGGTACCTACCTGATCACAGGGATTACGGCCGTATGCGGCGCTATAGCAGGCATTTCCTGCCGGGCGAATCCGGTCGGGCGGCAAAGCTGGCCGGTACGCAGGTGGGGATCAATGAAATGAAGCCCGGCATGGTGAACCATGCCGGGCCTCGGAGAATGCGCAGGGCCTTGTTGCCGTGCCCGGACTCAGCCGCTGAACCTGTTGTTCTTCGGGAAGCCGTTGGGAGGAAGCTTGCCGACGCTGCCGCGGAAGGCGATCCAGCCGCCCAGTTCCGGCATGGAAACCGTCCGGGTCCGTTCGCCCAACTGCCAGGTCAACCCTTCCTCCAGCTTGAAGGTCTTCACGTCCGCCAGACTGGCATCCTTGTACTTCTGAAGCTGCACGCCCTTGCCGCGGGCAAGAGACGGCAACTCCTCCAGCTTGAAGACCAGGAGCTTGCGGTTGTTGCCGATCACGGCTACCGCATCCCCCTCCACCGGCACGCAGAGCGCAGCCACGGCGCCATCGCCGGTGGTCAGCACCTGTTTGCCTGCACGGGTCTGGGCAATGACGTCATCCGACGGCACCTGGAAGCCGCGCCCGTCGCTGGACGCCACCAGCAGCACCTGCCCCGGCTTGTGGACGCGGAGATTGACCACCTCCGCATCGCCCATATCGACCATGATGCGGATCGGCTCGCCGAAGCCGCGGCCACGGGGCAGCTTGTCGGCCCCAAGCGTGTAGAACTTGCCGGTGCTGGTGAACAGCAGCAGCTTGTCCGTGGTCTCCGCATGCAGGACGAAGCCGGCCTGATCGCCTTCCTTGTATTTGGCCTCCGCAGCCTCCGCCGGCGGGATATGACCCTTCACGGCCCTGATCCAGCCCTTCTCCGACAAGAAGACGGTGATCGGCTCACGCTCGATCAGCGCGTCCACCGGCACGACGATCTCGGCCGGGGCCTCGCCCACCTCGGTCCGGCGTTCACCCAGTGCGGTTGAGCGGCCGAACTTCTTGTCGATGTCGGCCACTTCCTTCTTGATGGTCTTCCAGCGCTTGGCCGGGTTCTCCAGCAGCTCCAGCAGCTCCGTCCGCTCCTTCGTCAGGGCGTCGTGCTCCTTGCGCAGCTCGAACTCCTCAAGCTTGCGCAGGCTGCGCAGCCGCATGTTCAGGATGGCTTCGGCCTGAACGTCGGTCAGATCGAAGGTGCGCATCAGCTCCCTCTTGGGCTCATCCTCCTCGCGGATGATGCGGATCACCTCATCCAGGTTCAGATAGGCGATCAGATAGCCGCCCAGCACTTCCAGCCGGTGGTCGATCTTGCCCAGCCTGTGGCGGGAGCGCCGCTCCAGAACCTCCATCCGGTGGTCCAGGAAGGCGAACAGGGCCTGGCGCAGGTTCATCACCCGCGGCACCAGCCCGCCATCCAGCACATTCATGTTCAGGCTGAAGCGGGTTTCCAGGTCGGTGGCCCGGAACATCTGCTCCATCATCACGGCGGGATCGACGTTCCGGCTCTTCGGCACCAGGACCAGCCGGATATCCTCCGCCGACTCGTCGCGCACATCCTCCAGCAGGGGCAGCTTCCGCTCCGCCAGCAGCTCGGCGATCTTCTCCACCAGCCGGGACTTCTGGACCTGATAGGGAATGTGGGTGACCACCACCTGCCAGGTGCCGTTGGCCAGCGGCTCCTTCTCCCACTTGGCGCGGGTGCGGAAGGCGCCGCGGCCGGTGGCGTAGGCCTCGATGATGGCGTCCCGGCTCTCCACCAGCGTGCCGCCGGTCGGGAAGTCCGGCCCGCGCACCCAGGATACCAGCGTCTCCGCGATCTCCCGCTCGGCCGTGAGCCTGGCGGCTCCTTCCAGGGCGATGAGCTTGCGGTCCCATTCCTCCCGCTTGACGATGCAGAGGTTCAGGGCGCCGCACAGCTCCGCCACGTTGTGGGGCGGGATGCTGGTGGCCATGCCCACGGCGATGCCCGCGGCCCCGTTGGCCAGCAGGTTCGGGAAGGCGGCCGGCATGACGATGGGCTCTTCGCCCTCGCCGTCGTAGGTGGCGCGGAAATCGACGGCATCCTCATCGATCCCGGCCAGGATCGCCTTGGACACCTCCGTCAGCTTCGCCTCGGTGTAGCGCATGGCCGCGGCATTATCGCCGTCGATATTGCCGAAGTTCCCCTGCCCCTCGACCAGCGGATAGCGTGCGGCGAAGTCCTGTGCCAAGCGCACCAGCGCGTCATAGACAGACTGGTCGCCATGGGGGTGGAACTTGCCGATCACGTCGCCGACCACGCGGGCCGACTTCTTCGGCGGCGTGGATGGGTCCAGCTTCAACTGGCTCATGGCGAAGAGCAGCCGGCGGTGAACCGGCTTCAGCCCGTCACGCACATCCGGCAGGGAGCGGGAAACGATGGTGGAGAGGGCATAGGACAGGTAACGCTCACCCAGCGCATCGGCGAGGCGCTTGTCCAATATCTCAAAAGCTGCGTCTGTCATCCCTCGTTTATACCAGATTTTGTGTGCGTTCGGGTATAGCGTTCTGCGAAACGGACCCGCGCCGGCGGCACTTCCACATGGCGTTGGGCGAAGACGTGGCGGTCCAGGAAATGGCCGGTCAGGTCCAGGCCCTGCTTCACCTCTTCCGGCCCGCCGGCGCTCAACCCCACCAGGAAGCGGGGCAGCGGCAGCAGCTTCTCCTTGAAGGGCTCCGCCGCGGAGAGGGAGACGGCGCGGCCGGTCCTGGGGCTCACATAGGCGAGTTGGTCGTTCTCGGCAATGCCGGTCGCGGCGCATCGCTCCAGGTCCAGGCCGAAGCCCAGCTCCTCCAGCAGACCGATCTCCCACCGCACATAAATCTCCGCCCACACCTCCGTCTGGAGGGCGGCGAAGAGGGCCAGTGTCGCGTCATAGAGGCCGGGATGAGGCTCCCGCTCCGCCAGCCCCGCATCCAGCAGGGCGCAGGCCGAGGATAGGGCCGCCAGCCGCAACGGCTCGTCCAGCAGGCCCGCGGCGGTGGCCCTCTCCATCTCCAGCGTATAGTGGCCGAGCTGGTCGGCCAGACGGGCGCGCCAGCGCGCGGCGACACGGCTGCCCGGCTCCAGGACCGGCCGCATGGCCCTGCCCTGCCCGCCATGCACCAGACCGGCGTGGCGTCCGTGTTCCCGTGTCAGCAGAACGGCCGTTGACGCCGTCTCCCCATGGGGGCGGTTGGAGAGAACGATGCCCTCATCGATCCAGTCCATGCCTCAGCCCCCGTTGCCGGTCACGCGTTGAAGTCCAGCCCCCAGGTCTCGTACCGCTCCGGGTCGTCGGTCCAGTTCTCGCGAACCTTCACGAACAGGAACAGGTGGACGCGGCGGTCCAGGATTTCCTCCAACTCGGCCCGGCTGGCAGCGCCGATCTGCTTGATACGGCTGCCGCCCTTGCCCAGCACAATGGCTTTCTGGCTGTCGCGCTGGACATAGATGACCTGGGAAATCTTGGCGCTGCCATCCTCGAACTCCTCCCACGCCTCGGTCTCCACCGTGGCGGCGTAGGGCAGCTCCTGATGCAGTTGCAGGAAGATTTTCTCCCGCGTGATCTCCGCCGCCAGCAGCCGTGACGGCATGTCGGAAAGCTGGTCGGACGGGTAGAGCCAAGGTCCTTCCGGCACATTCGCCGCCAGATGATCGCGCAGCTGCTCCAGCCCGTCGCCGGTCATGGCGGAGATCATGAAGATGTCGGTGAAGATGCCGTGCTCCTGGAACTCGGCCGTCAGGGCCAGCAGCTTCTCCGGCTTGATCAGGTCGATCTTGTTCAGCGCCAGGATGGCCTTGCGCCCATCTTCCTTCATGCGGGCGAGGATGCCGCGCGTATCCTCGTCGATCCGCGGGCGCGAGGCGTCATAGAGCACGACGATCAGGTCGGCGTCCGTCGCCCCTTGCCACGCCGCGGCCACCATGGCGCGTTCCAGCCGCTTCTTGGGCTGGAAGATGCCGGGCAAGTCCACGAACAGCAGCTCGCTGTCGCCCACAGTGGTGATGCCCAGCACGCGGGAGCGCGTGGTCTGCACCTTGGGGCTGACGGCAGCGATCTTGGCGCCGACAAAGCTGTTCAGCAGGGTGGATTTACCGGCATTCGGAGCGCCGACCAGGGCCACGAAGCCGCAGCGCGGATGCTCCGGCTCGTAAAGCTCCTCCCCGTCATCCTCCCCTGGACCGATCCCGATGGAGAGTTCTTCGTCCCGCTCGCTCATTGCTTTCCAGTCCCGATCTGACGGAGGAGATCTCCTGCCGCCTGCTTTTCCGCAATCCGTTTCGACGCACCTTTGGCCGTCGCCGGCGGGTGGCCCTTGACGGTAACGCGCACTTCGAACACCGGCGCGTGGTCGGGGCCGGTGCGCGACACCGTTTCGTAAACGGGTAAACCCAGCCCCCGGCCCATGGCCCACTCCTGAAGCGCGGTCTTCGGGTCCTGCGGCGGCGCCGCCGCTGCATTCTCCAGCGTTCCGGCCCAGGCCTTGCGGATGAAGCGCCGAGGCACCTCAAGCCCGCCATCCAGGTACAACGCCCCGATCACCGCCTCGCACGCGTCGGCCTGGATGCCGGGGTTTACCTTGCCATGCTCCTCATGCTCCGACGGGGCGAGGCGCATATAGCGGCCGAGGTCCAGGCGCTCCGCCACCTTGGTCAGCGTCTCCGCCCGGACCAGGGCCGTATGCCGGCGCGCCAGCGCCCCCTCCGGCTCGTCGGGGAAGCGTTCCAACAGCCATTCCGCGATGATCAGGCCCAGGACACGATCGCCCAGGAACTCCAGCCGCTCATAGACCCGCACCTTGGCGCGGCGGTCCAATCCCGCCATGCTCGGGTGCGTCAGCGCCTCTTCGAGCCGGCTGATATCGGCGAAGCGGTGACCCAGCGCCTCCTGCAACGGTTCCATATCCGCGGGCTCATGGCCGGCGCTTTCCGCCATCACTCGACCCCGTCGAAGATACGGCTGAAGCGCAGCGAGGTCGGCCACTTCCAGAACTCCCAGAAGCGGGTGCCCTCCTCCAGCGAGAGGAAGATGATCTGTGCCGGGCCGACCAGATTCTCCATCGGAATAAAGCCGACCTGACTCAGCACCCGGCTGTCCTGCGAGTTGTCGCGGTTGTCGCCCATGGCGAAGAGATGGCCCGGCGGCACGACGAAGACCTGGGTATTGTCCAGCTCACCCTGATCGCCGAGCTGTTCCAGGATCAAGTGGCTGCGGCCGTTGGGCAGCGTCTCGCGGTACTGGGTCACGGTGATCTGCCGGCCCAGCATCTCGCCGACGACGAAATCGTCCACCCGCTCCCGCTTCACCGCCTCGCCATTGATGTGAAGCACGCCGTCGATCACCTGGATGCGGTCGCAGGGCAGGCCGATGATGCGCTTGATATAGTCAGTACGGGGATCGCGCGGCAGCTTGAACACCGCCACGTCGCCGCGCTCCGGCATCCGGCCGAACAGGCGGCCCGGCACATCGTCGCAGCTTTCCGCCTTTGCCCCCGTGACGCTCTCCGGCACCAGGATGGAGGGCATTGAGTACCAGCTGTAGCCATAGCCGAACTTGCCCACGAACAGGTAATCGCCCACCAGCAAGGTAGGGATCATGGAGCCGGAGGGAATGTTGAACGGCTCGAACGCGAAGGTCCGGATGCCGAAGGCGATCGCCACCGCGAAGATGACGGTGCGGACGGTTTCACCCCAGCCGCCATCGGTGTTCTTGCTCATTGTTCGGTCTCTGTGGCGGGGCGGGAGCCCGCGCGAAGGTGATCAGCGGTGTGGGCCGCCGGTGGAGGGGTCGGCAGTGCCGGAAGGCACCGCGTCGATGATGACATACGCCATGGCGAGCGGGAGTTCATCCGTCATCGACAGATGGATGCGCGCTTCCATGCCCGGCGGGGTAATCCGCCGCAGCCGTTCCAGCGCCCCGCCGGTGAGGTGCAGGGTCGGCTGGCCGCTGGGCAGGTTCACGACACCCATGTCGCGGAAGAATACCCCGTCGCGGAATCCGGTGCCCAACGCCTTGGCGCAGGCCTCCTTGGCGGCGAACCGCTTGGCGTAGGTGGCCGTGCGCGGGCTGTGCGGCCCGTCATCGCCGCGCCGGTCCGCCTTGCGCCGCTCGGTTTCGGTATAGACGCGATCCAGGAACCTGTCCCCGAACCGCTCGATGGACCGCTGGATGCGGCGCACGTCGCAGAGATCGCTGCCGATTCCGATGATCATACCGGTCTGCTCTCCGCCATGCGTGCCCGGTCCATCAACGCCCGCATCTGCCGGATGGACCCGTCAAGACCGGTAAAGATCGCCTCTCCTATCAGGAAATGGCCGATATTCAGCTCCACGACCGTGGGAATGGAGGCAACCGGCATGACATTGTCGAAGCGCAATCCATGACCGGCATGGCACTCCAGCCCGATGGTCTCCGCATAGGCCGCGGCGGCCTCCAGCCGGTCCAGCTCGGCCTTCACCGCCGCCGGGTCCTCCGCATCGGCATAGGAGCCGGTATGCAGCTCGACGACAGGCGCGCCCAAGGAGATGGCGGCATCCAGTTGTTCGGGATCGGGGGCGATGAACAGGGAGACCCGGATGCCGGCGGCCCCCAGCTCCTCCACATAGCGCCGCAGGTGGTCGCGCTGGCCCATCGCATCCAGCCCGCCCTCGGTCGTCCGCTCCTCCCGCCGTTCCGGCACGATGCAGACGGCGTGCGGTCGGTGGCGCAGCGCGATGGCCAGCATCTCCTCCGTCGCCGCTATCTCCAGATTCAGCGGAAGTCCGATCTGCTCCATCAGGCGGCTGATGTCGCTGTCGATGATGTGGCGCCGGTCCTCGCGCAAATGCGCGGTGATCCCGTCGGCACCAGCCTCCGCCGCCAGCAGCGCCGCACGCACCGGGTCCGGATGCGGTCCGCCGCGGGCATTCCGGACGGTGGCCACATGGTCGATATTGACGCCAAGGCGCAGGGGACGGTTCACCGGAAGCTCCTGTCGGCTCATGGAACGCGGGAAAGGAACGGCAGCCTCACCGCCCCCGCGCCCGGTCCACCGAATTGATGACCGGGGTGGCGCGGAGTGCGGCCATGATGTTGGTCAGGTGCTTGACATCATGCACGTCGATATCGATCAGCATTTCGAAGAAGTCGGTCGAGCGGCTGGTGAATTTCAGGTTCGTGATGTTGCCGCCGTTCTTGCCGATCACCGTGGAAATGGTGCCGAGCGCGCCGGGCTCATTCTGCACAACCACGTTCAGGCGGCCGACCGAATCCTCCCCTTCCGCCTCCGGGTCCCAGGACACGTCGATCCAGCGCTCCGGGCTGTCGTGGAAACTTTCCAGCGTCTCGCAGTCGATGGTGTGGATCGTGACGCCCTTGCCGGTGGTCACGATGCCGACAATGCGGTCGCCGGGCAGCGGGTGGCAGCAGCGGGCGTAATGCACCGCCATGCCGGGGATCAGGCCACGGATCGGCAGCGCCGGCATGCCGGACTTGCGTGGCTTGACCTTCGGCGTCGGGACAATCTTGTCCTCGACCGGCGTGGTCTGCTGTGTCCTGTGGCCTGGGAAGATGGTGTTGAAGACGTCGCGCGCGCCCGCGGTGCCCGCGCCGATCGCCGCCAGCAGGTCTTCCGCCGTGGGCTGCTGGTGGATCTTGATGACCCCGTCCAGCGCCTTGTCGGAATATTCGTAGCCTTCCTGCTTGAAGATGCGCTCCAGCAGACCGCGGCCGAGCTTCATATGCTCGCTCCGCTCCTTGGAGCGGATGAAGCGGCGGATGCGGGCCCGCGCCTTGCCGGTGACGACGAAGTTTTCCCAGTCCGGCGACGGGGTGGAGTTCTTGGAGGTGAGGATTTCCACCTGGTCGCCGTTGGACAGCGGCGCCCGCAACGGGACCATCCGGCTGTTGATCTTGGCGCCGACACAGGTGTCGCCGACCTGGGAGTGGACGGCGTAGGCGAAGTCGACCGGAGTAGCACCGCGCGGCAGGGCGATCAGGTCGCCTTTGGGCGTGAAGCAGAATACCTGGTCCTGGAACAGCTCCAGCTTGGTATGTTCAAGGAACTCCTCGGGCCGGCTGGCATGCTCGAGAATGTCCAGAAGCTCACGCAGCCACCGGTACTGCCGCCCCTCGGTCACCACCTGCCCGCCGGGCTGGCGCGCCTTGTAGGACCAGTGGGCGGCCACGCCGACATCCGCCACCTCATGCATCTCGCGGGTGCGGATCTGCACTTCGATGCGCTGCCGCTCCGGCCCGATCACCGTGGTGTGGATGGAGCGGTAGCCGTTGGGCTTCGGCGTGGAGATGTAGTCCTTGAACCGGCCCGGCACGACCGGGTAGTGCGCGTGGATGGTGCCCAGCGCCTGATAGCACTGCTCGATATTCTCCACGACGATGCGGAAGGCCATAACGTCCGAGAGCTGCTCGAACGCCACGTTCTTCATCTGCATCTTGCGCCAGATCGAATAGGGCGACTTCCGCCGCCCGGAGATCTGCGCCTCGGGCAGCCCGCCTGCGGCCACAGTCTCCTTCAACTCGGCGATGATGCGGTCGACCCGGCCGGCGCCCGTTTCCTCCAGCCCTTCCAGCCGCTTCCAGATTGAGCTGTAGGCGTCCGGGTTCAGCTCCTTGAAGGACAGCTCCTCCAACTCGTCCTTCCAGCGCTGGATGCCGATGCGCTCAGCCAACGGCGCATAGATTTCCAGGGTCTCACGAGCGATGCGGCGGCGCTTCTCAGGCTTGGTCAGATAACCAAGGGTCTGCATATTGTGCAGCCGGTCGGCCAGCTTCACCAGAAGGACACGGATGTCCTCCGACATGGCCAGCACCAGCTTGCGGAAATTCTCCGCCTGCTTAGCCTGATCGGTCTGCTGCTCGATATTCTGCAGCTCGATGCGGGAAAGTTTGGTGACGCCGTCGACGAGCCGCGCCACCTCGGGCCCGAAGATGCGCTGGATTTCCTCGATCGTGGTGACCGTATCCTCCACCGTGTCGTGGAGAAGCGCCGTGACGATGGAGGAGGTGTCGAGCTTCAGGCCGGTCAGAAGACCGGCGACTTCCAGCGGGTGGGAAAAATAGGGATCGCCATTGGCGCGCTTCTGCGATCCATGCGCCTTCAGGGAAAAGACGTAGGCGCGGTTGAGCGCGTCCTCGTCCGCCTGCGGATCGTAGGCCCTGACGCGCTCAACCAGTTCGTACTGACGGATCATGCGAAGCCACCACTGCCGGAACCATCATCCGCGAGGACGCTGGTTCCAGGAATGTGGCCCGCGGCGCTTCGGCGGACAAGCGGACGAGAGGACGCGGGCACCGCTTCCTCCCGCCAGCCGGTCAGATATTGTCCTCGTCGGCCAGATCGGCCACCGGAACATCCTCGTCGAAGTTCGGCTCACCGGTCTCGGCGGCATCGATGACGGCCTCTCCTTCCTCATCCTCGAAGTCGGAGGCGTCTTCGCCGCCGGCACCCTGGTCGGCCACGGACCAGGCCCCCTCGCCGGCCATGAGCTCGACGATCTCTTCCTCGGGCTCGTCCTGCTCGGCGACGCGCTGGTGCCCCTTGATCAGGGCGTTCTGGAGACTGTCCAGGGAGACCGTCTCGTCGGCGATCTCACGCAGGGCCACCACCGGGTTCTTGTCGTTGTCACGATCAACCGTCAGCGGTGCGCCGGCCGCGATGTCGCGGGCGCGCTGGCCAGCCACCATCACGAGCTCGAAACGGTTCGGGATCTTCTCAACGCAATCTTCAACGGTAACGCGGGCCATACCGAAATCACTCCAATGCCGGTCAAGCCCCCTTATATACGAGACGACATGCGGCAACGCAAGATGGGGGCCGGAAGCGGTCTTGCGGTGCAGGGATCATAACGGCGGAGATGTCGTCCCGTTTCCCAACGGCCTTATCTCCTGCGCCGGGTCCAACTGCTTGATAAGCTCATCGATTCCCTTCCCGCTCCGCGGGTGCCGCCAGCCCGGAGCCAGATCCTTCAGCGGCAGCAGCACGAACGCCCGTTGATGCAGACGGGGATGCGGAAGAACGGGCGCCGCGTCCCGGACCGCGCCGTCATAGTCCAGCAGATCCAAATCCAGCACCCGGGCTTCGTTCATGACCCGGCGGACGCGTCCGAAATCGGCTTCCACACGATGCAGCACGTCCAGCAGCGCATCCGGCGTCAGCTCGGTCGACAACTCCGCCACCCCATTGACGAACCAGGGCTGGTCGGACATGGGCACGGGTGCCGTTTCGAACCAGCGGGACCGCCGCAGAACCTGGAGCCCTGCCCTGCCAAGCGCATGCAAAGCCGCCTCGCAGGTTTCCCGCGGGGTGGTGCCGCCGGCAGCGCCGAGGTTCGAGCCAATACCGATCAGGATCAAGGCCGGATCTTCCTTGTTACCGCCCGCATCGGGCACAGGCTTTGCCTTTGCAGGTCGGGTGGAATACACAGCTTGCCGCCGGATGCCAACGTGGCATACTTGACTACCGGATTTCCGAGCCCTGATTTCAAGAATTTCAGCAGGGACGAACTTTTCGGGCACCGGTCATATCAACAACCATTCATTGGATTTAATCATGGAACGCAAGGTATTCTACCAGGAAGAACGGCTGGCCATCTTCATCGACGGGGCCAACCTCTATGCGGCCGCACGGTCACTGAATTTCGACATCGACTACAAGCGCCTGTTGGAGCTGTTCGCGTCCAAGGGACGTCTGGTCCGGGCCTTCTACTACACCGCGCTGATCGAGGACCAGGAATACTCCCCGATCCGACCGCTCGTGGACTGGCTGGACTACAACGGCTACACCATGGTCACCAAGCCGACCAAGGAGTTCACCGACGCGGCGGGTCGGCGCAAGATCAAGGGAAACATGGATATAGAGCTCGCCATCGACGTGATGGAGATGGCGGAGCATGTGGATCATATCATGATCTTCTCCGGCGACGGCGACTTCCGCCGGCTGGTGGAGGCGGTGCAGCGCAAGGGGGTCCGCGTCACGGTGGTCAGCACCGTCCGCTCCGTTCCGCCCATGGTGGCGGATGAGTTGCGCCGGCAGGCGGACAACTTCATCGAGCTACAGGATCTGTCGCCGCAGATCATGCGCATGAACTCCCCCCGCTACCAGCAGGGCAGCGGTCCCTCGAACTATTCCCCGCAGCCGGACCATGACGACATGGACCACGGCGATCTGGACGACGATCTGCGCGACTGATTCCGCCATCGCCGAACCGGGCGGTCGGAACGAACTCCGACCGCCACACTGCCCTGCTTCCAGGCCCGCACGATTTCCAGGATTCCGCCATGGACGCCCAGCCGCTGCTGGTTCCCCCGCGCGACTGCCCGCTCTGCCCCCGACTCGCCGCCTTTCGCGGACTGAACCGGGAGAAGTTTCCCGCCTACCATAACGCGCCCGTCCCGGCCTTCGGGCCGCTGACGTCGCAGTTGCTGATCGTCGGCTTGGCACCGGGGCTGCACGGGGCCAACCAGACTGGTCGGCCGTTCACCGGTGACTATGCCGGCGACCTGCTCTATTCCACGCTGCTGGAGTTCGGCTTCGCCGCCGGTGTCTATGAGCGCCGGCCGGACGACAGCCTGACGCTGCTGGACGCCCGCATCACCAACGGCGCCCGCTGCGTGCCGCCGGAGAACAAGCCAACGCCGGAGGAGGTTCGGACCTGCCGCCGCTTCCTGATCGACGAGATCGGGCACATGCCGAACCTCCGGGCCGTTGTGGCGCTGGGGCTGGTCTCCCACGCCTCGGTCGTGGCCGCCTTCGGGGGCACGCCGTCACGGGTCAAGTTCGCCCACGGGGCCAAGCATGAGCTGCCCGGCGGGGTGACGCTGTTCGACAGCTATCACTGCTCCCGCTACAACACGAACACCGGTCGCCTGACGACGGAGATGTTCCATGACGTGTTCCGGGCGGTGAGAAGTCATCTGGACGGGCGGTAGTTCCACCCGTCTCCGGCGGTATCAGCCCTTGGCCCGCATCAGGCGGGCCTTGTCGCGCTGCCAGTCGCGCTCCTTCTCCGTCTCGCGCTTGTCGCCCTTCTTCTTGCCCTTGGCGATGCCGAGCTCGACCTTGGCCATGCCGCGATCGTTGAAGTAGATCGACATCGGGATGAGGGTCATCCCCTCACGCGTTATCGCCGCCAGGACTTTGTTCAGCTCGCGCCTGTGCACGAGCAGTTTCCGGGGGCGTTTGGTTTCATGCTGGAAGTAGGTGCCGGCCTGCCCGTATTCGGGGATATAGGCGTTGAACAGGAACAGCTCGTTGCCCTGCGGGCCGGCATAGGCCTCGTTGATGCTGGCCTTTCCGCCACGCAACGATTTGACCTCCGTGCCGGCCAGCATGATGCCGGCCTCGAGCGTGTCCTCGATGAAATAGTCGAACCGCGCCCGGCGGTTCTGCGCCGCCAGGCGCTCGTTCGCGGATGCTCCGCGAGCCATGGACTTCCAACCTTTTCTTAATGTATCAGCTTAACAATCCAGCCTTCATCATGGCCTCACGGACCAGGACTCGGGTGGCGTCTGTGCAGGGCACCAGCGGCAGCCGGACTTCGTCCGTGGACTTGCCGAGCAGGCTGGCCGCATACTTCACCGGGGCGGGGCTGGTCTCCGCGAAGAGGGCATTATGCAGCGGCATCAGAAGGTCGCGGATGCGGGCCATCTCCGCCAGATCGCCCTCGGTCCAGGCATCCTGCATGCGGGAGCACAGACGGGGTGCCACGTTGGCGGTGACGGAGATGCACCCCACTCCCCCCTGTGCCAGAAAGGCCGTGGCTGTGGCATCCTCGCCGGAGAGCTGCACGAAATCGGGTCCGATTTCGGTACGGGTGCGCAACGGCCGGACCAGGTCCGCCGTGGCGTCCTTGACGCCGACGATGTTCGGCAGCTTGGCAAGCCGCGCCATGGTCTGGACGCTCATGTCCACGACGCTGCGGCCGGGGATGTTGTAGATGATGATGGGAAGGTCGACCGCGTCATGGATCGCCTTGTAATGCTGGTACAGACCTTCCTGACTGGGCTTGTTGTAGTAGGGCGTGACCACCAGCGCTCCGTCGGCGCCGACCTGCTTGGCATAGCGGGTCAGGCCGATGGCCTCCTCCGTGGAGTTGGAACCGGTGCCGGCGATGACGGGCACGCGGCCCTTGGCAACCTCCACCGTGAGCGCCACGATGAGCCGATGCTCCTCATGGGACAGCGTGGGGGACTCGCCCGTCGTGCCCACGGGCACGACGCCGTGTGTGCCCTCGGTGATCTGCCACTCGACGAAATCCTGGAACGCCCGCTCATCCACCTTGCCGTCGCGGAACGGCGTGATGAGTGCGGCGATCGAGCCCCTGAACATTCCGACCTCCCTGGGCCTTGCGGCGTGAAGCCGCGAACCTTAACGATCCACCCTATCCGAAACAAGTACGGCAGCATGAGGGCTCCCTTGCGGCGCATTGCATCCGTTATTCTTCTCGCGCTCACCCTCGGCAGCCCCGCCATCGCGGCGGCGGAGGCCATAACCGCGCAGGATGTGCAGATCTATCGGGAAGCCTTCAAGGCGGCCGAGCGTGGAAACCTGGTGGAGGCCCGCCGTCTCGCCAACCGGGCCAGGACGGAACTTCCGGCCAAGGTCATCCTCTGGATGGAGCTTTCCGGCAATACCGCCAGCGCCGGGTGGGAGGAGTTGCGCGACTTCATCCGCGGGAATCCCGACTGGCCGAACCAGATCGCCCTGCGCCGGAATGCGGAACGGGCGATGCCTGCCGGGCTTCCGCCCAAGGAGGTCGTCGCCTGGTTTGAACAGTACGCGCCCGTTAGCACCATCGGCTTCACCCGGCAGGTAGACGCGCTGATGGAGCTTCGGCGCAGCGATGACGCCATTGCGCTGGTTCGTCGCCATTATGTGAACGGCTCCCTCGGGGCGGTGGAGGAGCGTGACTTCCGCAAGCGCTTCAACAGTCTTCTGCGTCCGTCCGACCATTGGGCACGGATCGACCGGCTGCTCTGGGACGGCGACGCCGCCGGCGCCAAGCGCAACCTGTCCCTGGTGGACAAGGGCAGGCAGCATGTGGCGCTGGCGCGAATTGCGCTGATGAACATGGAGGGCGGCGTGGACGGCGCCCTTCGCCGGGTTCCCTCGAACCTGCTGGACGACCCCGGTCTGGTGTATGAGCGCGTCCGCTGGCGGCGCAAGAAGGACCTGACCGATGGCGCGCTGGAACTGCTGGCGAAGGCGCCGAAGAACCTGGGCAGGCCGGAGGCTTGGTGGACCGAGCGCAACATCCTGGCCCGCCGCCTGATCGAGAAGGGGAAGTGGGCCAAGGCCTATGAGCTGGCGTCGGCGCCGGGTGCGGAGAGCGGCATCGCCTTCGCCCAGGCGGAATTCCTGGCGGGCTGGCTGTCCCTGCGCTTCCTGAACAAGCCGGATCGCGCCCTGGCCCATTTCGAGAAGCTGTACCGCGGCGTCAGCTCTCCCATCAGCCGGTCGCGCGGGGCCTATTGGGCCGGCCGCGCGGCTGAGGCGGCGGGAGACGCGCAGCGCACCCGGACCTGGTATGAGACGGCGGCATCGTATCCTTCCACCTTCTACGGCCAATTGGCGGGAGAGAAGGCTGGCCGCACGCCCGGCGAGGGCGTCGCCGATATCACGCTCGAGAAGGCCGTCATCACCAGCTATAGCCAGTCGGAGCTGGTGCGGCTGGTCCGGCTTCTGCATCGGATCGAGGGTCGGGAAGGCAGGCTGTTCGAGCTGTTCATGCGACGGCTGATGAGCAACGCCAAGACGGCGGAACAGTATCAGCCTCTCGCCAAGCTGGCGGTCGAGCTCGACCGCAGGGACCTCGCCGTCTTCACCGCGCGTCAGGCGGCACAGGACGGCGTGCTGATCCTCGAGGACGGCTATCCGGTGCTGGAGAAGAGGCTTCCAGCCGGTTCACCGGAAGTGGCGCTGGTCCATGCCCTGATCCGGCAGGAAAGCAGCTTCGACACGGAGGCGGTGAGCAGCGCCAGCGCCCGCGGCCTGATGCAGATCATGCCGGCAACCGGCCAGCACATCGCCCGGCAGAGCGGCATCAAGCACAGCGCTGAGAAACTGACTGCCGACCCGGACCATAATGTCCGCCTGGGCACCATCTATCTGCAGGGGCTGCTGGACCGGTTCGGCGGGTCGTACGTGCTGGCCATCGCCTCCTACAATGCGGGCCAGGGGCGCGTCGCGAGCTGGCTGAAGGAAATTGGCGATCCCCGCAGCCAGAGCACCGACGTGATCGACTGGATCGAATTGATGCCCTACTACGAAACCCGGAACTATGTGCAGCGGGTCATGGAAAACCTTCAGGTCTACCGTGTACGGCTGGACCAGAAGCGCGTGCCGATCAGCCAGGATCTGAACCGGGGATCAGGTGGGAACGGGTAACTGCCGCCTGTTTCTCCGTTGTGTAATCAAAAGCCGCGCGACAGCACCGTCGCGCGGCCGGAGACCATGCAACGGAGGACGCCCATGATCAGGCTCGTCGCTTTCGACGCCTATGGCACCTTGTTGGATTTCACCTCCGCCACTGCGCGCTGCGCGGCGGAGCTTGGAGACAAGGTCAGCACTGTCTCCGACCTGTGGCGACGCAAGCAGCTGGAGTACACGTGGCTGCGCAGTCTGATGGGCCGCCACGCAAGCTTCCGTCAGGTGACGCTCGAGGCTCTGGAATTCACGCTTGATGCCACCGGGCTGCAGGATCCGGACCTGAAATCCCGGCTGATGGCCCTCTATGACCGGCTCGACCCGTTTCCCGAAGCCGCGGCCGCGGTGCAAGCGGTGCGCGATCTCGGTATCTCGACGGCGATCCTGTCCAATGGCGATCCGGACATGCTGAGCGCAGGCTTGGAAAGCGCAGGCCTGGACGGACTACTGGATGGCGTCCTGTCGGTTCAGGTCGCAGGGCTCTACAAGCCACACCCCGACGTTTACCGTCTGGCCTGCGACCACTTCGGCGTAGAGCCTGCCGAGGTCGCCTTTGTTTCTTCCAACGGCTGGGATGCCGGCGGGGCAGCTGCCTTCGGCTTCCATGTCGCGTGGGTGAACCGTGCGGGAGCGCCGCCGGAAAGATTGCCGGCCAGGCCTGAAATTGAGCTGAAAGACCTTGGCGGGCTTGCCGGTTGGCTGGGCAGCCTGTAGCGCCACGCTCCGAAGATTTAACACTTTAGATTCAACCAGCGCCGACGGGTTAGGCCGCGCCATGCCCGTTTCACACTCTTTTGGGGCAGTGATGTGTTGCAGAAAAGCAGTAGCGCTTAAGAGGAGTATTTCCTGCAACCCGCCTTTACCAGTCATTAACTGGCCCGGCGTGTAGATAGTGCTGCTTCTGGTAGGGGCTTTCGCCAATCAACCTTCGAACCGGGGACCGTATCCATGCGGGGTTTTGCGATCGAATCTGAAATTCGTCACTCCTGCCATGTACATGCCCGCCTTCTGGATGCGTTCATCGCGCTGACCCAGGCGGAGCTGAATCGCCACGGGCCCGGATTCATCGAGGAGAGCCTGAGCGAATTGCTGGAGGCCCTCCACAATGAGCGCAAGGCGTTCGGAGCGATCGGTGGGGTGATCCCGGCCTCCCTGGTCCTGGTCGAGAACGCCGCCTGAGCTGCGCCTCGGCGGCGGGCTCAGGCCTCCTGCTTGCGCCGGCCCCTTCCGGTCTCACCGGACGCGGCCTTCGCACCTGTCGCGCCGGCTTTCTTTCCGTCGGTCGCGGCTGCGGTCTTCCGCTTCGGTTTGTCGGCCGCGGCTGCCTCCGGCGCGGGGGTATCCATGGCGGCCGACTTCCGGCCCCCCTTCCCCTTCGGCTTTACTGCAGGTTCCTCCGGTGCTGCAGCGGCGGGGGCGGCATCTCCGGCCTCTTCCGAAGCGGCGGCCTTGCGACCGCGCGGCTTCTTTGCAGCGGCCTTTTCCGACGCCACAACGTCGGGCGGCGGTTCCGGCGCCTCTGACGGGGCGGCGCCTGTTTCAGCCATCACTTCGCGGCAGGCCTGGAGCCAATGCTCATGATGGCGACCCTCAGGGCAGCCCTCGCGCTGCCAGATGTCGTACGCTCTCTGCCGGATTTGTTCGTCCAGATCGCTCATGCCAGACCTCGCCTCCCTTTTGGCTGGGACCACAACGGATGGATGGGGGGTGGTGTTCCCCGTCCGCTACTCCCCACTTCCGGTGCCGTCAGCCGGGCGGAAGGGCTTCAGCGCCAGCTTCGTCCTGTGCTCGGCCGGAGCAGGCGTACCGTCAGGTAGCTTGCCGCGGAAATAGGCCTTTTGCCAACCCTCCGCCCGGGCGGATGATCCCTCCTTCGGTAGTTCCTCGATGAAGGTGGCGCGCCCCTTGGACCATGCCTCATGCTGGGCCGCGAATTCCGGATCGGCCGAAAGCGATACGATCACGGGCTCGACCGCTTCGACCATGTCGCGGTTCAGCGGGAAGAAGAAGCAGAACGGCTCCCCCTTCTTGAACTTCACGCGCGTCCGGGGGCGGGTGAACTTCCAGTTCATGGTGAAGCTGTAGGGAGCCCAGTCCGTCTCGATCACCCCGGTCAGGGGATATATCCCGTGTTTCGGGGCGTTCGGCGGGCCGCCCACCCAGAGATTGATCCCTGGCTCCGTGCGCAGCAGACAGTTCACATGGAAGGTCAGAACGCCCGCGCCGAAGTGACTGACGGGCAGCAGACTGGGATGGGCGTCGGAAACGATCCGGATCGCCTCCTTCGTTCCCTTCCCGTCCCAATAGGCGCTGAAGTCCGCCGGACAGAGCACCTCCCACCCATGGGCGTTTGCAATATTCAGCGGAAGGCAGCGATAGGCGAACCGGTCCGGCGTGGCATCCATCCAGGCCCGTTGCAAGGGCGCCGGCCGGATCACCGGATCGAAGCCTGGCACGGGATGGCAGATCAGCTTCAAGATGTGCGTTCCCTCTCAAGATTCCCGCTCGGCATCGGCAACCTTCCTGCTTCCACGACGGGCCAGTACAATTCCGCCGAGAATCACCAACCCGCCAAGCGCCTGCTGGGCCAGAACCGGTTCCGCCAGCACGGCCCAGGCGAAGAGGGCCGCAAGCACAGGCTGAAGCAAAAGGGACACCGCCGTAAAGGCGGCAGGCAGTCGCGCCATGGCCTGGGCGATCAGGCTCTGCCCGCCAGCATGGCTGACAGCCGCCAGACCGAGCAGCACCGCCCACCCGTACCAACTCTCCGGCAGGAGCTTGTCGCCCGCCAGAATGGCCAGGAGAAGCAGTGGGACGGTGCCGCTCAGTGCGCTCCACAGCATGATCGTGGCGGTGGTGAAGCGAGTGCGCAACCGTTCCACGACCAACAGATATCCCGCCAGGAACATGGCGGTGACGAGTCCCAGCAGATCTCCCACCAGATGATCGGGTCCGAGTCGCACGCTGGCGCCCATCAGAATGCCGGCGCCGACGACCGCAACCGCCAGCCCGGCAAGGAACAGCGGGCGAAACCGCTGCCCCAGCAGCAGCCAGCCCGCCAGGGTCACGAACAGGGGGGCCGCATTGGCGAACAGGGTTGCATTGGCCACCGTGGTCCAGGTCAGCGACCAATGCCAGAAGGCAAGATCACCGGCGAAGAAAGCCCCGGCAGCGACAAGTTGCATTCTATCGCGCCAGGTGGAGGGTTGCCGCTCCCCTCTTCCCGGACGTGCCGAATCCAGCCGCCACCAAGCATAGAGCAAGGGAACCGCCAATGTTACACGCCAGAAAGCTGTGGCGACCGGCCCCGCTTCACTCAACCTGAAGAAAATCGGCGCCCATGCGATTCCAACAATGCCGAGCGTCAGAACGGCCAGCGCTGTAAGGTCGGTGTTGCTGATATGAAGATGTTGAACAGCATCGGTTTGCTTCTTTGGCATGCGTGCTGAAAATCCAAGCGGTGTCTGTGGAGATTCTGTCGGCAAAATGGCACTGCACTTTCTGAAGGTGGGAACCCTACCGTCCCGCTTGGCGGTTTTCCGGGCCATTCCTGTACACGGACTGTCCGATCACAATACAGAACTTTACGAATGCGCGGATATGTGTCACTTCTGATAAGTATAGCACACGATCGTATGCGTGCGCCGAACGCAATCTGACGCCCCGGCAATGCGGTAACGCGCGGTGGTTGTCATAAACCTCGGTCAGGCATACTCTAGCGCACCGACAGGGCCGGATACTACCGCGCCGCCAAGCGGCTCACAGGGTTGGAGAACATTATGCCGAGAAGAAGCAAGAACGCCGAGGTTGCCGTAATCGAGTCAAACATCGAGAACCATGTCGCAGGCCGTATCCGGCTGCGTCGTGGACTTCTTGGAATGTCGCAGTCGGACCTTGCCAGAACACTCGGCATCACGTTCCAGCAAGTGCAGAAATATGAGCGCGGATCGAATCGCGTGTCTGTGGGCAAGCTGTTCAGGCTGGCAGAGATACTGGATGTTCCGCTGACCTTTTTCTTTGATGGGTTGGATCTTCCCGGATCGAGCAGTGCGGCAGACGCCCGCAGCGGTGCGGCGGACGAGCAGTCTCCCGTCATCTCCCGCCGGGAGTTGGATGTACTGCGCGCCTGGAAGACCGCTCCGCCCCTCGTGGCCGATGCCATTGCTTCCCTTCTTCGCTCCGTCACGCCCGGCGTGATGGCTGAGCCCGATGAGGAAACCCGGGAACCCCTGATCGCCGGCGTGACCACCCCCGCCCAGGCAGAGCGCGCTCCGGCCATGGTCGAGACGCCGACGCCGAAGCGCCGCGGTCGCCCACCGAAGGCCACGAACATCGAAATGCCGATGAACTCGGCCCGGCGGCGGCGCAATGCTGTCTGGGACCCGTCGGACATCGTACGTGCCGCTCGCGAGAAGAGCTGAGCCTCAGAAGGCTCTACCTACCGGCCAAGACCTGTGAGAGTGACTGGACGGCCCGCCTTTCCCGGCGGGCCGTTTATTTTTGCCGGGCTGTACACGATCCGGCTGCTGAACGCAAAAAGCCGGGCATTGCCCGGCTTCTGGTAAGCAGAAAATGCTTGGAACTGGCGGAGGGGATGGGATTCGAACCCACGATACGGTTTTACCCGTATAACGGTTTAGCAAACCGCCGCCTTCAGCCACTCGGCCACCCCTCCGGCGCGTCGCCGGAGGACATGTACACCGGCGACAGGCCCCGGTGTTTAAGGGGCCGGCGAGGTCTTGTCAATCATTCTGCCACAGCTTCCGGCGGGAAAGTGCTGCTGTAGACCGCAACGGCGTGGAGTGCCGTTCATGCGGCCCTTTTCTTTACGTCAAAATGCCACAATCTGTCAGAGGAATAGGTTATCGGCTCCCGATATGAGCAGGAGATTCTGATGATCCGGAAGTACGCGCCCCGACTTCTCACTGCCGCTGCGGCCACGGCGCTTGCCCTTTCCCTTGGCGTTGCCGCACAGGCGGAAACCTCGCCCGAAACTCCCGCGCCGGAAACGCTGGCCCAGGCGGCCAAACTTGCTCCGGTCGATCATGGTACGTTCGATCAGCTTTTCGTTCGCCCAGGAGCCGATCTGGCCAGCTACCGCCAGGTGGTGATCGCACCGGTCGAAGTCGCCATCCAGCGCGACCGTGACGATCTCGTCCTGGACGACCGTACCGTAAGGCACGCGAAGGAGGAGTTCTCCGAGAAGTTGAACCGCGCCTTCGGGTCCGGCCGTACGGCCGACAGCGCGGGTCCGGGCGTCGCGGTCGTCGAGGTCACCGTGACCGAGTTCACGCCCAACAACCCGCTCGATCCTCGCCGCCGGCCGGGCGGCTTCATCACCCACAGCTATGGTATCGGCGGGGCCGCATTCCAGGCTGTCGTGCGCGATTCGGCGAGCGGTGAGGTTCTTGCCGTGATCGCCGACGCTGATACCGGGCTGCCCCTGACCAGCAATCTGAATGTGCGTACGGAATTCGGCGATGCCGACAGGTTCGTCAGCCGCTGGTCCGAACGGATCGCCGGCCTGTTCAATGCCGGATCGGCAAGCTGAGCCGGGCTTTTCAGAGAAGCCGCCCAGCAAAAGAAAAACCCCCGCGGGAGGCGCCTCCAGCGGGGGTTTTCGTGTCTGCAGCAATCAGCCCTGAAGCTTCTGCTTCAGGATGTCGTTGACCAGGGCCGGGTTGGCCTTGCCCTGAGTGGCGCGCATCACCTGCCCGACGAAGAAGCCGAACAGCTTCTCCTTGCCCGACCGGTACTCCGCCACCTTGTCCTGGTTGGCGGCCATGACGTCTTCGATGGCCTTGTCGATGGCCCCGGTATCGGTGACCTGACGCAGGCCCTTCTTCTCCACGATCACAGCCGGCTTCTCGCCGGTCTCCAGCATTTCGGCGAAGACATCCTTGGCGATGCGGCCAGAAATGGTGTTGTCCGTGACCAGATCGATCAGCCCGCCGAGGTCCTCCGCCGAAATCGGCGACTCGGTGATATCGCGGCCGGTCTTGTTCAACGCGCCCAGCAGATCGCCGATGACATAGTTCGCCGCCATCTTGCCGTCTCGACCGCGTGCCACCTCCTCATAGAAGTCGGCCCGCGCCCGTTCCGCGACCAGGACACCGGCATCATAGGCGTTCAGCCCGTACTCGGACATGAACCGGGCCTTCTTGTCGTCCGGCAGTTCCGGCAGGGTCTGCTTCACCTGCTCCACCCAGCCTTGCTCGAGCACCAGCGGAAGCAGGTCGGGATCGGGGAAGTAGCGATAATCGTGCGCCTCTTCTTTGGAGCGCATGGAGCGGGTGACGCCCTTGTTGGGGTCGTACAGGCGGGTCTCCTGCACGATCTCCCCGCCCTCCTCCAGCACCTCGACCTGGCGCTTGGCCTCGTACTCGATGGCCTGCTGGACGTAGCGGATGGAGTTGACGTTCTTCGTCTCCGTCCGGGTGCCGTAGGGCGCGCCCGGCTTGCGTACCGACACATTGACGTCGCAGCGCATGGAGCCCTCCTCCATGTTGCCGTCGCAGGTGCCGAGATAGCGCAGGATGGTGCGCAGCTTACGCAGGTAGGCTGCCGCCTCTTCCGGGGAGCGCATGTCGGGCCTGGAGACGATCTCCATCAGCGCGACGCCGGCCCGGTTCAGATCCACATAGGTCTTGGTCGGGTGCTGGTCATGCAGCGACTTGCCGGCATCTACCTCAAGGTGGAGCCGCTCGATCCCGACTTCCCGGCTTTCCCCGTCGGGGAGATCGAGAATGATCGTGCCCTCGCCTACGATGGGCTGTTTGTACTGGCTGATCTGGTAGCCGGAGGGCAGGTCCGCATAGAAGTAGTTCTTGCGGTCGAAGACGGAGCGCAGATTGATCTGCGCCTTCAGCCCCAGGCCGGTCTTCACCGCCTGCTCCACGCAGAACTCGTTGATCACCGGCAGCATGCCGGGGAAGCCGGCATCCACGAAGCTGACCTGGCTGTTGGGCGCCGCCCCGAAGGCGGTTGCCGCCCCGCTGAACAGCTTGGCGTTGGAGATGACCTGGGCGTGCACCTCCAGCCCGATCACCACTTCCCACTCGCCCGTCTCGCCTTCGATCCGATAAGCCATGTCGCTCGCACTCACAAATGCGGAAATCCACCCGCCGGTTTTGGCCGGATTCGCCGGAAAGGGCAAGGGGGGAACGGGTCGGCGCCGGTCCGGATCGCAGGCGCCGACGCCAAGCCCCGGTTACTGCCGCTCGATCCGGACCAGCTTCCCATCCGGAGCCGGATCGTCAATCAGGGCATAAAGGGCGCCGTCGGGTCCCTGGACGACATCGCGGGTACGGCCCAGCTCATCCTCCAGCAGCCGCTGCCCGGCCACGATTTTCCCGTCCTCCACATCCAGATGGACGAGGCCGCCGGCGAGCAGCGCCATCACGATGTCGCCCTGCAGGCCGGGGAAGCTGTCCCCCTGGACGAAGGTGATGTCGTTCACCGCCAGCGAGGGGACGAAATACATCTCCGGCTGGACCATGCCCTCCTTCTCCGTCCCCTCGCCGATCTTCAGCCCCATGCCGTAGGTGACGCCATAGGTGATGACCGGCCAGCCATAATTCACGCCGGGGCGGATGATGTTCACCTCGTCGCCGCCCTGCGGCCCATGCTCGCTGGCCCAGAGGGTCCCCGTGCCGGGCTCGAACGCCAGCCCCTGGGGATTGCGGTTGCCGATGGTGAAGACGGCCGGATGATAGCCGTCGCGGCCGACGAATGGATTGTCGTCCGGGATGGAGCCATCGTCATTGATGCGCAGCACAGCGCCCGACGGGTCGGACGGGTCCTGGGCGCGGTCCTGCTGGCCGCGCTCGCCGATGGTGAAATAGAGCTTTCCGTCGGGTCCGAAAGCCATGCGGGAGCCGAAGTGATGGCGGGACGCCACCGTCGTGCCGCGGAAGATCACCTCTCCATCGGTGAAGCGGTCCCCTTGATCCTTGAAGCGGGCGACGACGGTGCGATGCCCGGCCTTCTCCGGGTCCTTCTCCGCATAGGTCAGATAGACCAGCCGGTTCTGCGCATAATCCGGGTGCGGCTTGACGGACAGCAGACCGCCCTGCCCGACCTCCTCGATTTCCGGCAGACCCTGAATCGGCTGTTCGAGCAGCTTGCCATCCTTGATGACCCGCAGATTCCCGGTGCGCTCCGTGACCAGAATGCGGCCATCCGGCATGAAGGCGATGTCCCAGGGATGGTCCAGCCCCTCCGCCACGGTGGTGACCGCCAGCGCGGGACTCGCCTCCGGCTTCGGCAGGGTCTGGAATTCCGGCGGAGCCGCATTGGCCGCAGCCAGACCCGCCGTCAGCGCCAGGGCCGATACCATCACCGAAGCCAGAACCCGCATCACCATATCTCCATTCCGATCAAACCATTGACGGGGAAATAGGATGCCGGGTGCGATCTGTGAAGATGCGACTGGCCCTAAGGGCTGGAGAGGATGGGCTAGTGACGCTTCCACATGGTGACGTGCGGAATGCCGCCGTCATCATATTCCTCACCCTCGCGGACGAAGCCGAACCCCGCATAGAAGCGCTGGAGATGGCTCTGCGCGCCGATCTCGATATCCTGGCCGGGATGGTGCTCCGCCATGAAGCGGAGCCCTTCCGCCACCAGTGCGCGGCCCAGACCGGTACCGCGGCGGGCGGGGCCGATCACGATACGGCCGATGAAGGCCGGCGTCCCGCCAACCGTTCCGCGCGCGCGCAGATAACCGGCCAGCGCGCCGCCGCTGTCATGCACAAGCAGATGGCTGCAGGACTGGTCTTTGCCGTCCAGATCCTGGTAGGCGGAGGCCTGCTCGACGATGAAGACGTTCTGGCGGAAGGCCAGGACATCGTAAAGCTCCGCGGCGCTCATCTCGTCGAAGCTGAGCCAGTGCGCCTTCAGGCCAGGGGCAAGATCGAGGGAAATCGGCATGACAGGTCCTGGGCGGTGTGAATTCCACCGCCCCATAGCACGGCTCCCCGTCAGGGCGTAGCGAGGATGAGGCCGGGCCGGGTGTTCAGGCCTGTTCGCCGCCCGGAAGCCCGACGGCTTCCTTGGCCTTCTTCAGCCCCTCCTGCCCCTTGCTGACGGCTTCCAGAAGGTCCGGCAGCGTTTTCAGCAGGTGCAGCACGCCGAACAACAGCATCCCGTGTGCGCCCTCGATCCGTTCGACATCGCTGACCAGCACCTCTTCCAGCTCCATCAAGGATGTCGCGACAAGGGCGCTGGCGACCACCAGATTGACCAATGGGCTTGAGGAAACTTTTCGAACGAACGCCGCAACCGATGGCATATCCGACTCTCCCTGACCGCGCTTTTGCAGAGAGTTGAATATATCCGATCCGCGATGCCGGAATCACCAAAAGTATTATACCTTTCGATGTCCGCTATTGGTTTCCCTCTGGTTCGGCGGGGGTAGGCTGCTCGGCCGGGGGCTGCTGCTGCCGTCCGCCCAGCACGCCCTGAAGCAGGCCACGTACGGCGTCCTCCGGCTTCGGGGCTGCCGGCTGCTGGGTCTCGGTACCTGTTGGCTGCTGCTGTCCCTGCTGGCCTTGCAGCACATTGCCCAGTGCTCCTCCCAGCCCCTCGCGGAGCGCCTCCGGTGCATCCTTCAGCTTCTCGATGGTCTCCTTGACCTTGGCGGGATCGCGCAGTGCTTCCGTCGCCACGCCCGCCAGATCTGGCTTGAAGCTGAGATCGCTGAAACTGCCCTGCACCAGCACTGGCACCGACAGGCCGGAGCGGTCGGTCGCACCGGTGCCCTGCCCTTCGATGCTGGCGACCAAGCTGGGTACGATGCGCATGTCCACCTGCCGCTCCGGCAGCATCACCTGACCCTTCCCGGCAATGCGAAGCAGCGGGGCCAGCAGGCGCAGATCGTCTGTACGGGCAATGCCGTCGGCGATGGCGACACTGGCGCCCAGCTCGGCGAAGTCGGTCTGCTGCGGTGCGCCGGAGTTGCCGCCTCCGGTCACGGTACGAACCAGCTCGGCGATGTTGATTCCCTTGATGGCGCCGTCGCGGAACAGCAGTTGCGCCTGACCATTCAGCCCGGCCATTATATCGTAGATGCTGGCGCCGATGGTCGTCACGTCAAGGCTGGCCTCCGTTGCGCCGGTCAGACGCTGGAAACCGGCGAACCGCGTCAGCAGAGGCTCCGCCTGCACGCCGTTCACCTGGGCCTTGGCCTGGAAGCCGGGCGTCTGGTTCCGGGCGTTCACCGTCGCCGCACCCTGAACCGTGCCGCCGAAGATTCCCGTCTCGCCCAGATTGGCCGCGAGCCGCCCGTTCTCCAGGTCGATGCCCAGCGTGGTGGCTGAAATCTCCACGCCGGACAGGATAATTCCCGCCAGACTGATGTCCAGGTCGGCATCGGCGCTGTGCAGGGCGGAAAGGTCTATGGGCTCCCGGCTCCATCCTTCGTCGGTTGCCGGCTGATCGCTTGCCGGTGCGGCTTGCTGTTCTTCCGTGGCCGGAGGCGGCAGGAACTTGTCCAGATCGAGGCGGGAGACGGAAATCTGCCCCTTCGCCGCCGGCCGCGCTCCACCCAGCGCGACAGCAAGGTCACCCGTGGCGGTGATATCGTCCGCCTTCAACTCCATTCCCGACAAGGCCACCTGCTCGGTTCCGGCCTGCAGCCGGCCCGTAAGCGCCAACGTTTCCACGGGCAGCGCACCGGGAGCGGTTCCCGTCGCCCACTCCATCAAGGCGGGCAGGCTTTCGATGGCGAGGTTCAGCCCCCCGGCCACTGCGGGGGATGCTGTCTGCCCCTGCGCCGGCATGTTCAGCTTGCCATCCAGGGACAGGTTGGCCCCGCTTGCCCGCAACGCCGTCCGCAATGCCGCTTCGCCGCCCTGCATCAGGACGGAGGCCGGGGCGACATTCGCCTCCAGCTCCACCGGACGTCCGTCGAGCCGCAGCGAAGCCGTCGCCTGCAACGGCTCGGCCAGACTTTCCAGCGACAGGACCACATCCACGTCCTCCGCCGTGCGGCTCATCCCGCTGGCTTTGTCGGTGTAGCTGACCCGCCCGTCCACGATCTCCACATCGCCGAGTTGGAGTTCAGACAGGGTGGTTCCGCCTTCCTGCTGCGGCTCCGCCTGCTGGGGCATGACGTCCCAGTTCGCTTGACCTTGGGCGTCCTTCACCAGATTGATCTGCGGCCGCATAAGCACGAACCGATCGACCTGGACGTTTCCGGAGATCAGCGGCCACAAGGCAAGGCGTAGTTCCAGCGCCTCCAGCGCCAGCAGATCCTCGCCCCCCTCGAACCCCTGGAACCGGACATTCTCCGCATTCACTGAAAGATTCGGGATGACGGAGACATCCACCGGTCCGGCGATGGTCAGCTCCCGTCCCGTCATTTCGCGCACCTGCTGTTCCACCCGCGCGACGATGGTTTCCGTCGGGATCAGGAACGGCAGCAGCACGACGGCTGCAACCAGGATGACAACGATGGCCAGGAGGGCGATCAGAAGCTTTTTCATAGCGGATCGGAGCCTTTCCGGTTTGCTGCACCGGGATAGGTCGTCCTATCGGCGCTGGAAGGCAAGCCTGAAAGGCCGGCGCGCATGGCGCATACCCGTCTGGAACCCCGGCCGGAAAGGCGCTATATCCGTTGATATATTGCCCTCTGCGCCGCTGGCCGGAGTGCTGTGACAAGGCGGGTCCGCCACGGCCCACCTGCGAGGAGGATGCATGGCGAGTGCCGACGGCAGCGTTCTGGCCCCGACGAAGCCCCTGATCGACCCGTTCGGCCGGGCCATCACCTATGTCCGCGTTTCGGTCACCGACCGTTGCGACTTCCGCTGCGTCTACTGCATGTCGGAGCATATGTCCTTCCTGCCGAAGGCGGAGATTCTGAGCCTGGAGGAGCTGGACCGGCTGTGCAGCGCCTTTGTCCGGATGGGCACACGCAAGCTCCGCCTGACGGGAGGGGAGCCGCTGGTACGGCGGGACATCATGACCCTGATCCGCTCACTGGGCCGGCACCTGAAGACCGGCGACCTGGATGAGCTGACCCTGACCACCAATGGCAGCCAACTCGCCAAATATGCGGATGAGCTCCGCGCGGCCGGTGTCCGCCGGATCAATGTCAGCATCGATACCCTGGACCCGGCCAAGTTCGCCGAGGTCACCCGCTGGGGCCGCCTGCCCCAGGTGCTGGACGGGCTGGAAGCGGCGAAGCGGGCGGGCCTGGAAGTCAAGATCAACGCCGTTGCGCTGAAGGGCGTCAATGACGGGGAAATTCATGACATGGTCGCGTGGTGCGGCCAACAGGGATTCGACCTGACCTTCATCGAGGTCATGCCGCTGGGCGACATCGACGGAAATGGCGGGGCGGAGACACGTGCCGACCAGTTCTATTCCCTGGGCGAGCTGCGCCGCGATCTGGAGAGCCGATGGACCCTGCGGGAGACCGACTACCGCACCGGCGGCCCGGCCCGGTACGCGCGGGTCGAGGAGACCGGCCGCCGAATCGGCTTCATCACGCCGCTGACCCATAATTTCTGCGAAAGCTGCAACCGGGTGCGCGTGACCTGCACCGGCACCATGTTCATGTGCCTGGGCCAGGAGGATGCGGCCGACCTGCGGGCCCCGCTCCGCGCCAGTGGGGACGACGCGCAGCTGATCCAAGCCATCGAGGAAGCCATCGGCCGCAAGCCGAAGGGCCACGACTTCATCATCGACCGCGCCCGCAAGGGACCTGCCGTGGGCCGGCATATGAGCGTGACAGGCGGCTGATCCGGGCGGACCATCCCCGCCCAAACGCCCCATATCCCGCCTCCCCCGCTTCGGCTAGAGTTCCGTTCCATGCCGGACCGCAACACGCCATTGGGCAGCCCGCCGCCCGCCCCGGAGCCTCAGCCGACCCGCTGGGCCGACCGGCCGGCGCTCGCTTTCGTTTCCTCCGACGCGGTGGACGCCCGGACGGCAAGGACCCGGCTGGAACGGCGCTACCACGGGGTGGAGCCGGATCAGGCCGACGTGATCGTAGCGCTCGGAGGCGACGGGTTCCTGCTGGAGACGCTGCACCGGCATCTTCCCCACATGCGGCCGGTCTACGGCATGAACCGCGGCAGTGTCGGCTTTCTGCTGAACGAATTCAGCGAGGAAGGGCTGATCGACCGGATCGCCCGGGCGCAGCGCGTCTGCCTCAATCCCCTGCGGATGATGGCCACGACCCAGCACGGGGTGCATGAAGGGCTGGCCTTCAACGAGGTGTCCCTGCTGCGCCAGACCCGACAGGCGGCGAAGCTGCGCATCAGCGTGGACGGGGTGGTGCGGCTGCCGGAATTGACCTGCGACGGGGCCCTGGTCTCCACCCCGGCCGGCAGTACGGCCTATAACCTCTCCGCCCACGGGCCGATCCTGCCGCTGGGGGCGGGAATTCTGGCCCTTACCCCGATCAGCGCCTTCCGGCCGCGTCGTTGGCGCGGAGCCCTGCTCCCGCATGCCGCGCGCATCGTCTTTGAAGTCCAGGAACCGGCAAAGCGCCCGGTCAGCGCCGTCGCCGACTTCACCGAAGTCCGCGACGTGCTGAGGGTGGAGGTGTTCGAAGACCGCAATATCTGCTCCACCATCCTGTTCGATCCGGAGATGAACCTGGAGGAGCGGATATTGAAGGAGCAGTTCGCGCCGTAGCCGCGCCTACTCCGCGGCGGCCCGGCTCAGCACCCTTTCCCGCGCATAGATGCCGATGCGCCGCACCAGTTCGGTCAGGTTCCGGCGCAAGGGCTCGAAACCGTCGTGCTTCTCCAGCGTCTCCTCATCCATGTAGAGCCGGCGGCAGACTTCGACCTGGAGACTGTGCATTCCCTCCGCCGGGTTGGAGTAGCGGCGTACCAGCTCCACCCCCTTGTAGGGGTCGTTCAGCTTCACCCGGTAGCCCATGGAGCGGAGCTGTTCCGCTACGAAGCGGGTGAAGTGCGGGTCGCAAGTGGTGCCGTCACGGTCGCCCAGCACGAAATCCACCCGGTGCTCCGGCCAGTCGCCGGGGCCGGACAGGCAGGGCATGGAGTGGCAGTCCAGATGCCAGACCACGCCGAACCGGTCCCGCACGCGGGAGATCATGCCGGCCAGTTCCTCATGGTAAGGACGCCAGTAGCGTTCAATCCGCGCCGCGACCTGGGCGGAGGTGAGCTTACCGTCATACATCGGCATGCCCGGCCGGCAGAGCGTGCGGACCAGCCCCATGCCCAGCCGGCTTTTCTCCGACGGGTTCAGACGGCCCGGAAAGGGATCGGCCAGCAAGGCGGGATCAATATCGTCCTCGGCCCTGTTCACATCGAGGAAGCTGCGGGGAAAGAGCGCGCAGAGCAGAGCGGCGCCGTGGTCCGGCGCCAGCCCGAACAGCTCGTCCACATGCGTGTCCTCCGCCTGCCGCAAAAGGGCCAGCGGACAGATGAAGTCGAATTCGGGGGGATATTTGGTGCCGCTGTGGGGGCTGTCCAAAACAACCGGCACCGGCTCACCGACTGGATCATGTCGGATCAGGACGTCGTCGATCACCAAACTCATAGGCTCGCTGCTCCGCCAAGTCGGCCGGCGAACTCCGGCAGCGCTTCCTCTCCTGGTCGAGCGTTCATCGGCCCAAACCGGAACCGTCGTCACTGACCGTTTATCGTTCCATCACAAAACCGTATACAAGCCGGCGCGGCAGCCGTCGACAAAAACCATGCTGCGCGGCATCCTGCCGCCGCCGCGCAGGATGGCTGCGGAATTCGCATACGGCGTGAGGAAAGGACCGGTGGATTGGGCTCCGATCCCGTAGAGCTGATTGCCCCTGACATCGCCGATCACCGGGTCGGCAATATCGGCGTGCGTTATGTCACAAGCTTTGAGGCCGGCATGCCCGGCCCGCATGTGGTGCTGAACGCCCTGATGCATGGAAACGAGCTGTGCGGGGCCATTGTGCTGGACCGCTTCCTGCGGGGCGGGCTGCGGCCCCGGCGCGGCCGGCTGACTTTCGCCTTCAGCAACGTCGCCGCATATCTTTCCTTCGATCCGTCCATCCCCACGGCATCCCGGTTCGTGGAGGAGGACATGAATCGCGTCTGGGGCACTGACGCCCTGGAAGGCGCCCGTGAAAGCGTGGAGCTGCGGCGGGCGCGGGAGCTGTGGCCGGTATTCGAAACCGCCGATCTGCTGCTGGACATCCACTCCATGCAGAACCGAACCGCGCCGCTGATGCTGTGCGGCAGTTCCGCGCGCGGACGCGAGCTTGCGTTCAGGGTCGGTTTCCCCGGATGGATCATTGCCGATGGCGGGCATGCCGCGGGCAAGCGGCTGATCGACCATGACCGCTTTTCAGCGCCGGACGGCACCGCCGCGGCTATCCTGGCGGAGTGCGGACAACATTGGCAGGCCGGAACCGATGAGGTGGCGATGGAGACCGCCCTGCGCTTCCTGCTGGCGGCCGGGACCATCGCCCCTGTGGATGCCGAACACTACCTCTCCGCCCTGCCGCCTGCGCCGCCGCCGCGGGTGGTGGAGATCACCGACGCCGTGACGGTCGATACCGACCGATTCGAGTTCGTGGAGCCTTATGACGGCATGGAACTGATACCGCACGCGGGAACCCTGATCGCCATCGATGGCGCGCGGGAAGTCCGCACGCCGCATGACGACTGCCTGCTGATCATGCCGTGCCGCCGGTTGAAGCCGGGGCAGACGGCGGTCCGGCTGGGCCGGATCGTGGCATGAGCCCGCGGGATACCGGCTCCGCCCCCGCACAGCAGCCTTCCAGAACTTCATGGCGCCGCCGGGTGGACTGGCGGGGACTGGCGCTTGCGCTGGGATTGGGCACGGCCGGCGGCGTGCTGTTCTTCAAGCTGCATGTGCCGCTGGCCTTCATGATCGGCTCCATGGTGTTCACCACCGCGGCCGCGATGGCGGGCCTGCCCGTATCGGTCCCGAAGAAGCTGCGGGCATCCATGGTTGCCATACTCGGCATCATGCTGGGCAGCTCCTTCACGCCGGAGCTGCTCGGCCGTCTGGGCGAGTGGCAGCTCAGCCTTGCCGGACTGCTGGTCTATGTGGCGGTGGCGGCCCTGGTGGGGCTGGCCTATCTGCGGCTGGTGGCCCGCTACGACCCGGTGACCTCCTACTTCGCCGCCATGCCGGGCGGCTTCAACGAGATGGTGCTGATGGGGGGCGCCATGGGCGGGGACGACCGGACCATCGCCCTGAACCATTCCCTTCGCATCCTGATGGTGGTTCTGCTGGTCCCCATTGCCTTCCAGCACCTGCCAGGGTTCGAGACGCAGGCGCGGGACTGGAGCCTGAACAGCCTGGGACCGGCTCTGGGAGCGCTGCCTCCGGCCGACTGGCTGCTGCTGGCCGCCTGCGGCGTCATCGGCGCGCCGGTGGCGCAGAGGTTGGGGATTCCGGCCGGACTGCTGGTCGGACCGATGCTGTTGAGCGCGGCCATCCACCTTTCCGGCCTCACGGCCGGCAAGCCGCCGGGTCTGGTCGTCGCCTCGGCGCAGGTGGTGGTGGGGGCGGCCATCGGCTGCCGCTTCGCCGGGCTGGCGCTCGGCCGGATTCTGCGCACGGCGCTGGTCGCGGCGGGGCTGACGCTGGTGCTGCTGACGGTGACTGTTGCCGTGGCCTTCCTTGTCCATACGGCGACGGGACTGGACCTCGCCGCGCTGATCCTGGCCTATGCGCCGGGCGGGTTGGCGGAAATGAGCCTTGTGGCGCTGTCTCTCCAGGCCGACCCGGCCTTCGTCGCTACCCACCACATCGTGCGCATCATCCTGGTGGTGATCCTGGCTCCCGCCGCTTTCCGCCTGTGGCACCGGCGCGCGCAACGGCTGAAGGCGGAAGCGCGCGGACGGGACAAGGGGTGAAGGCGGCGAACCGGTCGGCGGCGTCAGCTCGGCTTGCCGTTCTTCCAGGTTGGCTGAGCGGCGAAGAGCGGAACGCTGGAAATCGCCATCTTGGCCGAGGCTTCGGTCACTTGGCGGCTGTAGATCACATAAACCAGCGTGTCGTTGGTCTTGTCATAGATCCGGCGCACGGCCAGGGCCTTGAAGACCAGACTCTTGCGCTCGGAGAACACCTCCTCTCCGCTCTTGCCCGTCTCTATGTCGCCGATGACGATCGGACCGGTCTGACGGCAGGCGATGGAGGCGTTCGACGGGTCCTCGAACCAGTTGCCCTTGCGCAGCCGATCGATCACCGACCGGTCGAAATGGACGATGTGGCAGGTAACGCCGTCCACCTCCGGGTCCTCCATGGCGATGACCTTGAGTTCGTTTCCGGTCCAGTCGTTGCTGAACTCCCCGACCTCCTCCTGTGCGGCGGCAGGCACTGCCGCTGAGAATGCCAGCAGGCAGGCGGAGACAAGGGCGGCGGCCGTCTTGACGAGGTGCATGAGACTATCCCGAAGAACATGTTGTCCTGATGCTTAGCTGGCTCTTTCCGGCACAGGCTGCAAGCGTCCCCTGCCCGCCGCTCCCGAACAAACACGCCCCCTTGCTGTTTTCTGTTCGAACCGCGACAGGAAGAAAACGAGGAATGGCCGAGCGCACTGCAGTGGAGCGGACCTTCGCCGAGGCGAAGGAGGAGCAGAAGCACTTGGCCCCCCATGATCCGGCCAAGGTGCAGAAAATCTGTCTCCTGATCCTCGTCGGCCTAGCGGTGATGTACACGCTGTACTTCGCCCAGGATGTCCTGCTGCCCGTGTTCCTGGCGTTTCTGCTAAGCCTTCTACTCCGCGGTCCGGTGAAGGCGCTGCACCGTCTGAAGCTGGCCGAGCCGGTGGCGGCTGTGCTGGTGATGCTGGGTCTGATCGGCGCCGTCGGGGCCGGCGTGGCCGCCGTAGCTGAACCTGCCGTACAATGGGTCGAGCGTGCGCCGACGGTGCTGGCGGAATTGGGCGAAAAGCTCAAGGATCTGCAACAGGGACTTGCCCAGGCCCGTGAGGCGACCCAGCAACTGCAGCAGATGACGGGGGCTGACGAACAGCCGACGGAGGTGGTGGTCCAGGGACCGAATCTGGCTGATGAAATCCTGACCCAGACCCAGATGGTGATCGCCCAGACATTGCTGGTGATCGCCCTGACCTTCTTCTTTCTGGCCTTCGGCCGCCATACGCTGGAAAGCGTGATCCGCTCCCTGCCCAATGTTCAGGACCGGCTGCATCTGGTGGATATCGTCAACACGGTGCAGATCAACATCTCCACCTATCTGCTGACCGTAACGGGCATCAATCTGTGCCTGGGGATTGTTGCCGCCGGCATGTTCTGGCTGATGGACGTGCCGAACCCGCTGTTGTGGGGGATGGTAGCCGGCCTGCTGAACTTCATCCCCTATCTGGGATCGGCCTGCACGGCCCTGATCCTGGCCGTGGTCTGCCTGCTGACCTTCGACGACTGGGTGCGGATGCTTGCCCCGCCGCTGGGCTTCATGTTGCTGACCGCATTCGAGGGGAACTTCATCACGCCCACTGTGATCGGCAAGCGCCTGACGCTGAATCCGATCTTCGTTTTCAGCACGGTGCTGTTCTGGGGCTGGCTGTGGGGCGTTCCCGGCGCGCTGCTGGCAGTGCCGATCCTGGCGGTGTTCAAGATTCTCTGCGACGCCACCCCGCAGTTGCGGACGCTGGGCGCCTTGATGGGCTGAAGAAATTCATCCTTTCGGTTGAGGATCATCTCCCGCTTCCGTCGTGCATACCCTATATCTGATAGAGGTATGCTTGTTATCGATCAGGGAGAGGGGAATGGAGCCGTTCAGCATGTTTGTGGTTGCCATCGCGGTTTTCGCGGTGGTCCTGCTGCTGTTGGGGGTCAAGACGGTTCCACAGGGCCGGGAATACACGGTGGAGAGGTTCGGCCGGTATACCCACACCCTCCGGCCGGGGCTGCATTTCATCGTACCGGTGGTCGACAGGATCGGCGCCAGGTTGAACATGATGGAAACCGTGCTGGACGTGCCGAGCCAGGAGGTCATCACCAAGGACAACGCCATGGTGACCGTCGACGGCGTGGTCTTCTTCCAGGTGCTGGACGCCGCCCGGGCCGCTTATGAGGTGAACCAGCTTCAACTCGCCATCCTGAACCTGACCATGACCAACGTCCGCACAGTCATGGGCTCCATGGACCTGGATGAGCTCCTGTCCCAGCGGGACAAGATCAACACCCAGCTTCTGCATGTGGTGGACGATGCGACCCAGCCCTGGGGCGTGAAGGTCACCCGCATCGAAATCCGCGACATCCAGCCGCCGCGTGACCTGGTGGACAGCATGGCCCGCCAGATGAAGGCGGAGCGTGACCGCCGCGCCGTGATCCTGGAAGCGGAGGGGCTGCGGCAGGCAGCCATCCTGAAGGCGGAGGGCGAGAAGCGGGCCGCCATCCTGGAGGCGGAGGGCCGGCGCGAAGCCTCATTCCGCGATGCCGAGGCCCGCGAGCGCGAGGCGGAGGCGGAAGCCGCGGCGACCCGCATGGTGTCCGACGCCATCGCCGGGGGCAATGTGCAGGCCATCAACTACTTCGTGGCCCAGCGCTATGTCGAGACCATGGCCGAGTTCGCCAAGAGCCCCAACCAGAAGATTCTCTTCATGCCGATGGAATCCAGCAGCATCATCGGTGCGCTGGGCGGCATCGCGGAGATCGCGCGCGACGCCTTCCCGTCCGGCGGCGGATCGGGTGGAAGCGGTTCGGGCGGCACCCCGCCTTCAGGCGCCCCGCGGCCCCGTCCGCAACCGCCGGCCCCGGCCCCGTCCCCTGGGCCGCCGCTGGGGATGATGACTCGCTGCCCGACCTGCCCGCTGCAGACCGCTGACCGCCGGACTTTCGGAAGGAGCCCCCATGGAGCCGCTCGATATCGCCTTCTGGCACTGGTGGGTCGGTGCCGTGATCCTGGCGCTGGTGGAGATGTTCGTTCCGGGCGCAGCCCTGATCTGGCTGGGACTGGCGGCGGGAGCCACCGGACTGGCGCTGCTTATGATGCCTGACATGTCCTGGCAGTGGCAGTTCGGCGTTTTCGCCGTACTGTCCATTGCCTTCGTCGCCTTCGCCAAGCTGGCGCCGCGCAAGCCGCCGGCGGAAACGGATGAGCCCTACCTGAACCGCCGGGCCGATCAGTACAGGGGCAAGATCGCCGTCCTGGAAAGTGCCATCGTCAATGGCCGGGGCCGCGCCTTCCTGGGCGACACCCTCTGGTCCGTCACCGGCCCCGATCTCCCCGCCGGCAGCACCGTCCGCATCACCGGAGCGGACGGTCCGCTGCTGATGGTGGAGCCGTCCGAGGTGCAGCGGAGCGCGTGAGAGGTTTTGTCGGTAGAGGCTGCTTGTAACTGGTGCCGGACGCATTGGCATGCAGGAGAGGATTCGAAATCCGGCGTGCCTGATGTTCCTAGGCGTTCAGGGTCTCATACAGGTCCAGCCACTGCGGATTATGCTCCTCAATCAGGCGCAGCTTCCACGCTCGTTCCCATTTCCTCAGTCGTTTTTCCGTGGAGAATGTAGACGAAGAACTGCTTCCCGACCCTGCAGCTCCTGAGTTTGTGCCCTTGGGGAGCGCAGGTCGAGTTGTGCCGCCATGAAAACCGCCCCGGCAGTTCGGCCGGGGCGATCCTACAGCGAACCATTATCCTCAGTTCGTCGCCTGCCCGAGAATCTTCCGCAGGAACATGGCGCGGGCCATCTGATCCTCGAACTGGTTGGCTTTCTTCCGGAAGCCGTGCCCCTCATCCATGGCCAGCACGTACCAGGCATCGCCGCCATTGGCGCGGATCTGGGCCAGGATCTGTTCCGCCTCGCTGCGGGGCACCCGGGGGTCGTTGGCGCCCTGCACGATCAGCATGGGCTTGGTGATCTTGTGGGCGTTGGTCAGCGGGGAAATCTTCAGCAGATGCTCCCGCATCGCCGGGTCCCGCTCATCCCCGTATTCCGGGCGGCGAAGGTCGCGGCGATATTCCTTCGTGCTCTCAAGGAAGGTCACGAAGTTGGAGATGCCGACGATGTCCACCGCCCCGGCCAGCCGGTCATTGTAGTGGGTCATGCCGGCCAGCACCATGTAGCCGCCATAGGACCCGCCGACCAGGGCGATGCGGTCCTTGTCCAGGTTCGGCTGCGTCGCGACCCAGTCGATCAGGGCCCCGATGTCCTTGACCGAATCCTCCCGCTTGAAGCCATTGTCGAGCGTCACATAGGTCTTGCCGTAGCCGGTGGAGCCGCGGACATTCGGCACCAGCACGGCAGCACCCAGCTCATTGGCCCAGAACTGGTAGGTGGAGCTGAAGCTTGGCCGGCTTTGCGCCTCCGGCCCGCCATGGATGGAGATGATGACCGGTAGCTTCCCCTGCGCATTCCTGGGCGTATAGAGGAAGGACGGGATCATCCGGGGCTTGCCGTCCACCTGGTCGAAGGTGGGGTATTCGATCAGCTCCGCCGTGGCGAAGGTTTCGGTGTTCAGGCCGCCGACCTCGCTCTTCGTCCACTGCTTCACCTCGCCGCTCGCGATGTCGGCCACGAACACGTCGCCGGGGGCGGTGGGCTGGCTGATGCTGATGGCGAGGCGCTTGCCATCGGGGCTGAAGCCCATGGAGCCCACCACGCCCTTCGGCAGGTCTGGCGCCGGCTTATGCTGCAGGCTGGCGGTGTCGAGCAGCCGGATGGACGACCAGCCGCCCTCATTGAAGGCGTAGGCGATGGTGCTGCCGTCCTTGGAAAGGGTGACATCCTCCACATCCCAGGGAATATCCTCGCTGACCCAGCGCACCCCGCCTCCGGCGATGTCCAGCACGCCGAGCCGGCGGAACTCGCCCGCCTCGTCGGACAGGATGAAGACGCCCTTTCCATCCGGCGTAAACCCGACGGCGGATTGCGAGACATTGTCCAGCTCCGGCCGCAGCTTCGTGACCGTGCCGGCCTTCAGGTCTGCTATATAAAGGAAGGAGCGGGTGACGGAAATGTACTGCCCGATCAGCAGCCTGGAATCGTCCTGAGAGAAGGCGATGGGGCTGTAGGACCCCTCCATTTCCGCCACCGGCCTGGCCGATGCCACCTGCTCGGGGGCGGCCACATAGACGTCCGTATCGCGGTCGTTGCGCCGGGTGCTGGTGAAGGCGATGCGGTCGCCCTTGTGGGACCAGAGGAAGGACTGGTTGCGCGACTTGCCGTCGGTCAGCATCCGGCTGTCGCCGCTATCCAGGTCCAGGTGGAAGAGCTGGTAGTATTCCGATCCGCCCTTGTCCCAGACATAGATCAGCTCGTTAGATCCGGCGACCGGGCGGAACTCGCCGTTGGTGATCGGCTCCTCGGCAAAGGTGATCTGCTCGCGAGCGCCCATCGGCTGGCGCACCAGATGGAGCTGATTGACCTCGCCGAACCGGGTGGTGATCAGGATGCCGCTGCCATCCGCCGTCCAGCCGGCGAACCCCGCGGATCGGGCGTTCAGGTAGGCGCGGAACTTGTCCGCAAGCTCCGGGTCCGCCGCCGGCACGTTCTCCAGCACCAGATTACCCTTCTCCACCCGCTCCACCTGCTGGGCGGAAGCGGTGCCGGTGAAGGCCGGCGCGAATGCGGCAATGGCGAGCGCGCAGACGCCGGCGCGCAGCACTGTGTTCAAGCGAAGCATGTCCTGTTCCAGCTCCATCCGTTTCTGTCGGCCTGTCCGGCCCTGAACGGAAAGGGTAGCAGGTCGCCGGCCTTAATCCAGCCGAACCCGACCGGTGGTCCCGCTCCCGAAGACGCAACCGGTCCATCGTTGGCGAGGCGGCGGCAGCCGATAGAACGCCCCCTGCCACTCCCCCCTCATCCTGCCCCAGCCGTCGCCGCCTTCACCTTCGGGTCCATGATGCGGAACCACAGCGGGGGCACCAGGGCCAGAGTCACCATGGTGGCATAGCCGAAGGGCATGCGCATGGCGTCGCCGTCATCCACCAGCTCCGGATATTCCTTGCCCGGCCAGCGGTGATGCTCGGCATGGAGGCCGAGATTGAAGCTGGTCCAGTTCGTCATCCGGTGGGCGGAGTTCCAGCTATGCTGCGCCGCCACGCGCTCATACCCGCCGCGGGCGTTGGGATGGCGTTGCAGCCCATAATGCTCGATATAGCCGGTGGCCATCAGAAGCTGGATCGCCACGACCGCCTGGATCAGGAAGAAGCCGATACCTGCCCAGCCGGCCCAGAGGAAAGCCGCGACCAGCAGCGCCGCCTGGATCGCGGCGTAGTGGAACATCCGGTTGCGCGGCCCCAGCACGGGAATGTGCCGACGCTGCAGCCGCTCCCGCTCAAGCCGCCACGCCTCGGCGATGCCGCCGAAAAAGGCGCGCGGGCTGTAGGCCCAGAAGGACTCCCCAAGCCGGGCCGTGGTTGGGTCGTCGGGGGTGCCGACGGTGCGGTGATGACCATGGACATGCTCGATCCGGAAATGCCCGTTCAGCACCAGGGCGGCCAGCGCCACGCCCAGCCCGCGCTCCGCCGCATAGCGCCGGTGGATCAACTCATGGGAGGCGGTCAGTCCGACACTGCCATTGACCAGCCCCACTCCCAGCGCCGCCGCCGGCACCTCCCAGCCTGCAAGATGGCCCGAGGCGATCAGGTGCAGCGCAAATGCCAGCAGGGCGGCCAGGACGGGAAGGACGAACCATACCACGCGCCCATCCCCGATCCCGCCGGGCGGCACGTCCATTCGCCGGTCCTCCGGCAGAAGGGCATCGAACAGGGCGGCGAAACCGCCGAACCAGGCGAAGGGCAGAAGCACCCACCATCCGCCCAGCCATAGGCCCAGGAAAGCCGCGGCTGGTACGGCAAAGGCCGCCAGCACATGCATCACCGTCGCCATTCCCCCCTCCGGCAGCTCTGTTCCCGAGCATTTCCGGGAATGCTGCCGTAGGTCGGGAATGGGCACAAGGAGGAGACCGGAGACTATTCCGCCCTTACCAGGGAATTTCCCGCCCGTCATAGGAGAAGAAGCAGCCGGTATGCTCCATGGTGGCGCCGCCGATCACCTTGCGCAGGCCGGCGACGCTGTCCGCCGGCTTCACCGGGGCCTGCTCCCCGCCCATGTCGGTCTGCACCCAGCCGGGATGCAGGACGATGCAGCAGATGTTCCAGTCCCGCAGATCCACGGCCAGGCTCTTGTTCGCCATGTTCAGTCCGGCCTTGGAGACCCGATAGGCATACATGCCGCCGGACTGGTTCTCCTCGATGGAGCCGAGCTGGCTGCTGATGCTGGCGACCGTGGGGCGGCTGGACTTGCAGAGCTTTTCCTTCAGCGCCAGCACCATCAGGATCGGCGCCAGCGTGTTCACCCGCATGGCGGCCACCCACCCTTCCGCATCCAGCCCGTCCTTTGACTGTTGCGGGAAGGGAGGACCCATGACGCCGGCATTGTTGATCAGCACATCGATCCGTTCATCGCCCAGTTCCCTGCCAAAGGCGGCGATTGCGGCCGGGTCCGCGACGTCCAAGGCCCTTATCTCCACGCCCGGCACCTCCGCCAGCGCCTGCGCCCGGGCTGGATCGCGCGCGGTGGCGACGACCCGCCATCCATCAGCAGCATACTGCCGTGCGAACTCCAGCCCGATCCCGCGGTTGGCCCCGGTGATGACGACGGTGGGCATGCGGCTGTCTCCCAGTTCTTCGGTCATGATGGGACAACACGGGAAAACGCGGAACGGCAGCACCGCAGCAGCATGCTCCGCCGGTGCCGATGGCGAAGCTGGGTGACGGCGGTATTACTCCGCCGCCTCCAGGAACCCGCCGCTCTGCCGGTACCACAGGGCGGCGTAGCGGCCGCCCAGCGCCAGCAGTTCCGTATGGCTCCCCTGCTCCACGACCTGCCCATTCTCCACATACAGGATGCGGTCCATCCCGGTGATCGTGGACAGGCGGTGCGCGATGGCAAGGACAGTGCGCCCCTGCATCAAGGTCCACAACGCCTCCTGGATCAGATGCTCGCTCTCGCTGTCCAGGGCGGAAGTCGCCTCGTCCAGCACCAGGATTTTCGCATCCTTCAGCAGGGCACGGGCGATGGCCACCCGCTGGCGCTCCCCGCCCGAGAGTTTGATCCCCTGCTCCCCCACCACCGTCTCGTAGCCGGTAGGGCGCTTCATGATAAAGTCGTGGGCGTGCGCCTGTCGTGCCGCTCGCTCCACATCTTCCTGCGTCGCCCCCATCCGGCCATAGGCGATGTTTTCCCCTACGGTGCGATGGAAGACGCCGGGCTGCTGCGGCACCTCCGCGATGGCGGCGTTCAGGCTTTCCAGCGTGACCTGCTGGACATCCTGACCATCGATCAGGACTGCCCCGCGCTGGGGTTCCACCTGCCGGCGGATCAGCTTGACCAGCGTGGACTTGCCAGCGCCCGACCGGCCGACCAGCCCGATCTTCTCCCCCGGCTGGATGGTGAGGTTCAGCCCGTCGAACACCTTGGTTCCGTCGGGAAAGCTGAAGGCCAGATCGCGGATTTCGATCCCGCCGGCTGTAATGTCCAGCGGCTTCGCCCCTTCCGCATCCACAATGTCGTGGGGAGCGGAGACGAGGTCCAGCGCTTCCGACAGCGTGCCCAGCTCCTCGAAAAAGCTCAGCAGCCGGTCGGACAGATGCCAGACCGTGTTGGATATCTGGAAACCCAGGGTGAAGACCAGCGTGAAGTCGCCCACCGTCATGGCGCCCGCCAGCGTGCGGCTCAACGCCACCCAGACCAGCACGCCCAGAAGGGCGATGATGCTGACCATCTGGAACAGCCGCATGACGACCAGGTACCAGCGCAGCCGGCGGGACCGGAACCGTTCCGCATTGACCCAGTGGCCCAGGAAGGAGCGCTCGAACGCCGTGCGGGCGAAACCGCGGATCAGGTCGGCATTGGTAATGGCGTCGATGATCCGGCCGGAGGAGCTGGAGACCGCCTCGCTCATCTGCTCCGACAGGCGGAAGCAGTGGCGAGCGAGCCAGCCGCTGACCGCGATATAGACCACCGCCCAGGCCACCAGGAACCCGCTGAAGGCCGGCGACGCGGTCCAAAGCAAGGCTACCGCCACGACCAGCAGCACCGCCGTGCGGATCATGTCGAACATCATGATCTCGATGATGCCCAGGATGGCGTTGGCCCCCTGCTTGATCTTCTGGCCCAGCTTTCCGGCGAAGTTGTCCTGGAAGTAGGTGTGGCTGTGCCCCATCAGCCAGGCGAACATGCGCTTCTGCGCCAGCGCCCGGATGGAGGGCGAGGTGTAGATGTCCACGACCTGATAAATGCGGTACATGCCGATGGCCGAGAACCAGATGACCATCAGCACCGCGAACCAGCCCATCAGGCCGATCCCCTCCACCGGTTCGCCGTTGCTTGCCGCCGTCAGCCCGTCGATCACCGCCTTCAGCGCATAGGGCTCGAACGCATCGATCGTCTGCCCGATCACCACGGCCAGCACCATCAGCGCCAAGCGCCCCGCGAACTTCTCCCGGATCAGCCCCCAGATGAAACGGAAGGGCCGCCGCTCCAGCGGTCGCACCGGCTCCTGGTCTTCCCAGGCGAAGGCGCGGTCCTGGTCTTCCAGGCTGTCGATGCGCACCGCCCGCATGGAGCGGCGCAGAAGGGAGGCGAGCATGGGAATTCACCCGTCGGAACGAGAATCCGGCAGCCCAGGATGAAGCCGCCCCAATTCATCCGAAGTCGGATATATCTGGCCTCGCAATCCGTCAATTGCAAAATTGCGACCGCACCTGCGCTGAATCCCTTTGGCTGGTCCGGACCGGACCACCCCGCCTTGATCCACCATTGGTAATATGATTTTTTATCGCGTTAGACGTAAACGTACGTCAGATGCGATCAGGAGCTGACGTGGCAGGCGATGTTGTCTTTACGAAGACCTTTACTTCAGATCTTGCGGATCAATTGATGAATCTGGGCCTTGGCGTTGAGGTCAAGGTCGATCTCTCGCATAACCATAGCACCACGACCACCCAACCGGGGGCTCAGAATCCCACCATTATTGCAAAGCCGATCGAACTTGATGTGGCGATCAAGGCGAACGGAAACGATAAGGACAAGCTGGTAAAGATCCTCGCTTCCATGCAGGCAGCCAGTCCGTTCTCATCGCTGTTCGCCTTTTACCAGATGTTGCAGACGGTTCCTGGGGGACTACTGAAGACCCTGACTGGCGATATCAAGGTTGAATGTCCGCAATTCGATGCTTCGATCATCGACCTTGCCAATCCGCCCCCCGGTGACATCGGGCTGGCTATTCAGGCCGCCCAGGCGACTGGAGTGGCTGCTTTCAACAGCTTGCCTACCGGTACGCGCCGATGCATGGGCATGTACCTGAAGGTGGGCAGCAACTTCACGCTGATCGGCCAGAAACCTGCCGTGGCGCGAACCGCTCCCTGACGGAGAACACCGCCGCCTGCCGGGCTGGAAACCGCCCGGCAGGATTCGGGATGGTCGCGCCGCATACGGGAACCGGGACAGGATCGATCCTGTTGCGGGCAGCAGCACAACAAGCCTGCAGGCGCACCTTGACCGTCCCGACCACAGCCATGTCCAACGGCGCCGTCCCGTCCGAGCCCGTAATGGGGTCCGCCCCGGTCCTGGCGGGGGAGCCGCCCCGCGCCAGCCATCCCGAGGCCGACCAGTTCTATGCCGAAAGCCTTCAGATTCTGAAGGACAGCGGAATACCGTTCCTGGTGGCCGGCACCTTCGCCATCAACTGCTATACCGGCATCGATCGCCCGACCAAGGACCTGGACATCTTCTGCAAGGCCGGGGACTTCCCCCGCATCCTGCTGCACTTCCAGGAGCTGGGCTTCGAAACCGAGATCGAGGATGAGCGCTGGATCGCGAAGGTGAAGCGCGGCCCCTACTTCTTCGACGTGATCTTCAGCTCCGGCGTCGCCATCGTGCCGATCTCCGACGCCTGGTTCCAGGAGAGCCATCCGGCGACATATTACGGGATCGAGGTGCAGCTCACCCCGCCGACCGAACTGATCTGGTCCAAGGCGTTGCTGCAGCTCCGCCACCGCTACGACGGGGCGGATGTGGCGCACATGATCCTGAAACAGTCGGACCGGATCGACTGGAAGCGGCTGCTGAACCACATGGAACAGTACTGGGAGGTACTGCTGATCCATGTGCTGAACTTCCGCTTCGTCTACCCGACGGAACGGGAGAACGTGCCGCGCTGGCTTTATGACGAGCTGCTGCAGCGCGCCCAGCAGCATGCCGACCTGCCGGTGCCCAAGACCAAGGTCTGCCGCGGGCGGCTATTCAGCCCGATCGACTATGAGATTGACGTGACCCGATGGGGCTTCGCCGACATCATCGGCGCACCCGCCCCAGTAGTGGAGACTGCGGAGAAGGACAAATCGGCGTGATGGAAGAGACGACCGGCATCGAGCGCCCTGGAAACAAGCTGCGCGTCGCCGCCATCGGAGACGTGCACGCCTCCCCCAGTCACAGGGGACAGTGGCACGACACCTTCGCGGAAGTCAGCCGGGAGGCGGACGTGCTCTGCCTCTGCGGGGACCTGACCAACATCGGCACCGCGGCGGAGGCCGAAGCTCTGGCGGAGGATCTCCGCGCCTGCACCATCCCCGTGCTGGCCGTGCTGGGCAACCACGACCACCAGTGCGGTTCGGTCGAGGAGCTTGAGAAGGTGATGGTCCAGGCCGGCGTGCAGTTCCTGGAGAATGAGACGGTCGAGATCGGCGGTGTCGGCTTTGCCGGAGTAAAGGGTTTCGCCGGAGGCTTCGACGGCAAGATGCTGGACGCCTTCGGCGAGGCGCCGATCAAGGCGTTCGTTCAGGAAGCCATCGAACAGGCAATGCGGCTGGAACACGCCCTGAAGGCGCTTGAGACGGAGCGGCGGGTCGTCGTGCTGCACTACGCCCCTATCGCCGACACCGTGGCCGGCGAGCCGGAAGCCATCTTCCCCTTTCTGGGCTCCAGCCGGCTGGCGGAAACCATCGACCGGTTCGAAGGGATCAGCGCCATCTTCCACGGGCATGCCCACCGCGGCACCTATCACGGCAAGACCCGGCGGGGCTATGACGTCTACAATGTCGCCGCCCATATCGAAAAGCCGACGGGCAAGCCCTACGCGCTGATCGAGGTCTAGGTCCTCAATCCTTCCAGCGCCGGTGCTGCCAGAGCCACTGGCCGGGATCGTCGCGGACCCAGTCGCCGAGCAGGTCGTTCACCTGCCGCATCGTCGCTTCCGTGTCGGCGGGGGCATCGCCGGTGCGCCGGAACTCCAGCGGCGGGAACGCCTGGACCCGGAATCGGGCGGTGAAGCGTCCGCTGGCGTCCCGCAGGCGGGTGACCCGGATCGGCACCACCGGGGCCTCGAACCGTAGGGCCAGATCGGCCATCACGGTGCCGGTCATGGCCTCCTGCCCAAGAAACGGGATGGAAATTCCTTCGTTCAGCTTCTGGTCGACCAGCAGCCCGACATGGCCGCCCTTGCGCATGGCCACGATCAGCCCTTTTGCCGCGGCTTTGCCCTTGGGCACCATGTCCCCGCCCAGGACACTGCGGGCATCGGCCAGACGCTTGGCCACATGCGGATTGTTCGGCTCCCGGAACACGAAGGTGAGTTCCAGCCCTTGCAGCGCGCAGGCCAGCGCCGCCAACTCCCAATTGCCGAAATGACCGGTGACGGCAATGCCGGGCCTACCGTCCTGCGCCAGGGCAGCGAGGTACTCTTCCCCCACCATCTCTACCCGGCCTTTCCATTCGGTTTTCAGGGTGGGCAAGTGCACATATTCCGCCATGGTGCGGCCGAAATTCTCCCAGGCCTCGGCCAGCACCCTGGCCCTGGTCGCCTCATCCAGCTCCGGAAGGGCGCGGGACAGATTGCGGGCGGCCTTGCGGCTGGCGGCAAGGCGCGGGCCGATTGCGCCGGCCAGCTTCCCGCCCAGGGCGCTGGCGCGGTCCAGCGGCAGGTTGCGCAACAGGCCCGTGAACAGGGACACGGCAGCGGTCTCAAGTCGGTAGCCGACCAGTCGGTCGAAACGGCGGCGGGCGGGGCTATGTTTGGCCATGGGCGGAGAACAGCGGGTCCAGAAGCGCGTCGAGGGCAGCCATGTCGTTGAAGGCGAGCGTCACGGGCAGGACCCGCACCATCTCCCGGTGCCGGCTGCCCAGGCGCATCGCATCCTTGGCGGTGGTGACGGGCACGGCATCCAGCTTCCGTGCTCGGGCAACCAGCCGCTCGACCTCCGCATCGCTATAAGGGTGATGGTCGGCAAAGGAAACCGCTTCGGCCACATGGGCGCCCATCTCCGCGAGCGTGTCGAAGAATTTGGCCGGCCGGCCGATGCCGGCAAAGGCCAGCACCCGCCGCCCGACCAGATCGGCCGACACCGCCATGTCGGGAACCAGTCGTGCAGTGAGGACCGGCAGCCTGCCGCCAATCAACGCCCGCACCCCGGCCCGGTCCTGTCCGATGATAACAACCGCCTGCGCCCGTTCCAGCCCGTCCGCCAGCGGCTCCCGCAACGGACCGGCCGGGATTACCCGCCCATTGCCGAAGCCGGCCGCACCGTCCGCCACGATCAGCGACAGATCCTTAGCGAGGGACGGGTTCTGGAATCCGTCATCCAGTACGATGACCTCCGCGCCAGCCCGAACCGCTGCTTCAGCTCCCATTGCACGGTCCCGTGCCACCCAGCAGGGCGCGCCGCCGGCCGCCAGCAGCAACGGCTCATCCCCCACATCCCAGGCCCCATGCCGGGCTGGATCGACCCGTACAGGACCGGCAAGTCGCCCGCCATGACCACGGCTCAGCGCCGCCGGTCGGACGCCGCGCACTTCCAACCGACACAGCAGCGCCTGGACGACCGGTGTCTTGCCGGCCCCTCCGGCTACCAAGTTTCCAACGCAGATGACCGGAACCACCGCGCGGCAGGCCGGCCCGGCCCGAAGCCGGCGGCGGGTAATCCCGGTCCACAGGGCCGCGGCAGGCGACAGCAGGGCGGCCGCAAGTCCCGGCTGCCGCTGCCAGAAGGCGGGCGCCTTCACTCCACGCTCCCCCAGATTTCTTCCGCGAAGCCGGCTCGCGCCAGCAGGGGGTCGAGGGCGGCCAGCACCCGGTCCACGGCTTGGCGGTTCTCTTCCGCAACCGCCAGGGCGGCATCGGCCAGCCGGGCACGTGCCATGCCATCCGTCAGCAGGTCGCGGACCAAGCCCGGCAGCGCATCCCCATCGGGAACGTTCAGCGCGCCGCCCCTGGCCTGCAGCTCCGCCGCCACCTCGGCGAAATTGTGCATGCTGGGGCCGTGCACCACTGCGGCGCCGAGCAGCGCCGGCTCAATAGGGTTGTGCCCCCCAATGCCCGCGAAGGACCCGCCTATCACTGCGACGGGGGCCAGACGGTAGACCAGCCCCAGCTCCCCAAGCGTGTCGACGACATAGGCCTCGTGCTCCGGCCGCGGCGCTCCGTCGACGGAGCGGACGGCTACGGACATCCCCTGCCCCCGCAGCAGCTCCGCGACTTCCGCCCCACGGGCCGGATGCCGGGGCACGATGATGGAAAGCAGACCCGGCAGGGCCGCACGTCGGTGGACCGTCGGCACCAGCGCCTCTTCGCCAGGATGGGTGCTGGCGAACGCCCAGACCGGCCGACTCCCTACCGCCGCCCGCAGGCTGGCCAGCATCTCCGGATCGGCCGGCAGCGGCGCGGCGCTGTATTTGAGGTTTCCGACAGCCCGAACCTCTCGGATACCCAGTGCGCACAGCCGTTCCGCCCCCTCCGCCGTCTGGGCGAGGGCAAGCTGGAAGACCGACAGCAGCCGCCGGGACGTTCGCGGCACCCTGCGCCAACTGCGGAAGCTTTTCTCGCTGATGCGGGCGTTGATCAGACCGCAGGGCAGCCCCCGCCGCCGCACCTCGCCCAGAAGGTTGGGCCAGAACTCCGACTCGACCCACAGGACCATGTCCGGCCGCCAATGATCCACGAACCGCTTGGCGGCTCCGGGCAGGTCCACCGGGACATATTGATGGAACGCCCGCGCCGGCAGCCGCTTGTCCATCAGGGTGGCGGAGGTCACCGTCCCCGTCGTCACCAGCACATGGGCCGTAGGGGACAGGGCCAGCAGGCGCTCCACCAGCGGGAGGATTGCCAGACTCTCGCCTACGCTTGCGGCATGCAGCCAGATCAGTCGGCCGGCAGGACGCGGTAGACTGGGACGGCCCAGCCGCTCATGCCGCCGCAACGGGTCTTCCTTCCCACGCGCGGCACGCCGGTCCAGCAACCGCCCGACGGCGGGACCGGCCAGATGGGTGAGACCACGATAGAGAAGCTCGAGCATGAGAATCGCAGGGCAGCGGGCAGTCTGGATGTCAACAGTTGCGCGCCGGCGAAAGTGGCGGGCGCGCGGACCCTAGCACGAGGTACCCACGCGCGATAGCGGCACGGATCAAGGCCCTGACTGGTGGCATACTCCCAAAGAGTGCACACCAAAGCGCCCGATGGTTGCCCTACTCTCGCCGCGATCCGGAACTGAATCTGGTCCGGATAAACGGATTTCGAGGACTCTGAGGCGCCATGCGCACCTGCTTCCGTACACGTACCCTAGCGGCCGCCCTGGCCGGATTGTTGGCCCTGGGACCTGCCGCAACAGCCTTCGCCGATCCGCCGGACTGGGCGCCCGCCCATGGACGGCGCGACAAGCATGAAGACAAGCACCGCCACAAGGACAAGCATCGGCATGACGATGACCGCCGATGGTCCCACCGGTACGATACCCGGTATGACAGCGGCGTCCGCGATATCCCCCGCTTCTATGACCTGCCGGTCGGGATCGATGCCGGCAGCTGCGACCGCGGCATTGTCGGTGCGAATCTCGGGACCCTGCTGGGCGCCGTGGCCGGCGGGCTGGGCGGGTCCCAGTTCGGCAAGGGCGATGGCAAGGTAGCGGCCACCATCGGCGGCGTGCTTCTGGGCGCGGTGCTGGGCAATGCCATCGGCCGGCAGATGGAGCCGGCGGATCAGGGCTGTCTCGTCCAGGCGCTGGAACGTGCGCCCACCGGCCAGCCCATCCTGTGGGATAATCCCGATGCCGGCACGCGGTACGAGGTGGTGCCCACCCGGACATGGCAACAGGCCGGCGGCACCTACTGCCGCGAATATACCAGCCGCGTGATGATTGGCGGTCGGGCGGAGGCGGCCACCGGCACCGCCTGTCGCCAGCCGGACGGCGCATGGCAGATCATGAACTAGGCCGGTCGCCCCTCCCACCTCTTGACGACGGGGGCGGGAGGGACGAACTCTATTGGATCGAGGGGGCGATCCGCCTGTTGGACGGGTTTCGCCCCACCGGAACGGAGAGTGTCCCGATGTCCGTGCGTGCCAATCTGACCCGTCTCGCCCTGACCGGCGCCATTGCCGGCCTGCTGTCCGCCGCGCCCGCCGTGGCGGAACCGGCGTCCATCGTACCCGAGGGAACCAAGGTCAACGGCTTCTCCCAGCTTCAGCGCACGCCCCTGCCGGGCGAACGCGTTGCGCCAAGCCAGTTCCCCGGCTACGCGCCCGGCGGGCCGGAGCTTGGCTTCGGCGGAGCTGGAATCGAGCAGGAGGAGAGCGATCCCGATGTCGGCGTGACGCTTCATGCCGTCCCCGGCAACGGCCCGGTCTATGCCCAGCGCGACACGCGGATGAGCCGCCTGATGGGCGACGGCGTGATGATCTACGAAAACCCGGTGCGTAGCGGCTATCTCGGCTACAACCCGCGCACGGGTGGCTATGATCGTTGGCATGGCAGCCTGTCCTACAACCACTCCTACCTGCGCCACCTCTATGACGGCAATCTGGCCGGCACCCCGTCGGTCAGCGCGCCGACGGACTTCTGGAGCGGCCAGCGCTGATGCGCGCGCTGCTGCCGCTGGCCTTCGCCTTCCTGTTGCCGGCCGCCACGGTCATGGCACAGGTCGCACCGGCGGAACCGGGCGGCTTTCGCAAGCTGGAGCGCGCACCCACGCCCGGTGAGGTGCGCGCCGCCCAGATCGAGGAGCAGCGCCGGCTGGAGTTGGTCCGCGAATGCAAGGCCCGCCGGTCCCGCGGGGAGAAGGTCGGTATCGCACTCGGCACCGTGGCCGGCATCGCTGCCGGACTGCTCGTGGCCGAACCGGGCAACGATAGCGAGCAGGTGATCGCCAGTACGCTTGGCGCCGGGGTCGGAGCTACGGCCGGCGCGCTGATCGGCGAAGGCGTCGATCCCCGCGACCCGTGCAACTTCAACCCGCCCGATCAGACAGGGGCGGAACGTCAGCCGGCAATTCCCACCGACCACCTCCACCGCCCTCCCCCCGCCCGTACCATCGGCGCAGGACCAGAGCCGTTGCCGGGGCGCGGTTCCAGCCAAGGAAACTGATCGCATGCGGGTGAAAGACTTTTCCGCCAGAAGTCTTGATAGTTCCCGCACAGCATTTCCGATGACATTGGGTCCGACGCTTGCCATGGCCGGGCTGCTCATGATCTGGCCGTTGGGCTTCATCGCCGCCATGATCCAATATGATCCGCTGCCGGCTCCGCCGCTTCCCTCGCTTCAGACGGTGATCCTGGGCGTTCTCTCCATCGCGACGGGAATCGGGCTCATTGCCGGTATGACCAAGCGGCGGCCATAGGGACTGTTCCTGGCGATCATTGTCGCGGCAGGCGCGGGCGGCGCCGTGGTCGCAGGCGGATTACTGCTCTCCCCCAGGGTGGAAGACCGATCCTTCCTTCTGCTTGGCAGTCTTCCGATATTCGCCATGCTGGCGGCCTATCTGATCGCGGTCGTCCGCCCGAAATCGCTGGCTTGGTACGGCATCGCTCTTCCGGCCACGTCCCCGCGCGACCGAGGACCGCTCAGCCGCGCGGATCTCGTACTGTACACCCCCGCCACCCCCTTGCCCGCTGCCCCGCCCGCGCACGCTGACGCCTGATCGGCCCTCAGCGTCGGCTCCGGAAGAACTCCCGCAGCAGTTCCCCCGCCCTCTGCTCCTGGATGCCGCCATAAGATTGAGGCGCGTGGTGGCAGGTGGGCTGGCTGAAGAAGCGGGGTCCGTGATCCACGGCGCCGCCCTTGGGATCATAGGCAGCGAAATAGACCCGGCGAATTCTGGCGAAACTGATGGCCGCCGCGCACATCGCACAGGGTTCCAAGGTCACATGCAGGTCGAGGCCGGGCAGGCGCGGACTGCCCAGGCGGCGGCAGGCTTCCCGGATCGCCAGCACCTCCGCATGCGCGGTCGGGTCGGCCAGCTCCTCCGTCCGGTTCCCGGCCCTGGCCAGCACCGTACGGCTGACCGGATCGACAATGACGGCGCCGACGGGCACCTCTCCCCGCGTGGCGGCGGCCCGGGCCTCTGCTAGGGCAAGCTCCATCGGCGTGGTGTTGGTCGCAGGATCAGACATGGACGGAGGCTTGCCCTGATGGTCAGCTTCCGTCAAGCCGGCGCGATGGGAGAGGCTCCCGCCCGCTTGCGCCGATTGCCACCGCTTCCGCGCGCCTTTGCGCGGGACGTCCCCGTGCGAGACTGCAAAAGCGCAGAGAACCGCACGCAAGAGGCGAGCCATGTACATGCCGCTCCGCGACCCGGCAGCGACCGCCGATTCCGAATTGGCGGATGAGGCGGGCGGATGCGCCTACAGGACGATCGAGGTCGTCGCCTGCTCCGCGACCGGTATCGAGGATGCCATCGGAGGGGCTATCGAGCGAGCCGGGCGGGCCCTGCCCCATGTGGAGTGGTTCGAGGTCACGGACCTTCGCGGCACCGTCGTCAACGGCAAGGTCGGCCGGTGGCAGGTCGGGCTGCGACTGGGCTACCGCCTGGATTCGGCGGACGGTTCCCGGAACCAAGCTTCGCCGAACCCTGTTGCCAGGGCCTGATCCGTCGGCTGGGTTTTCCCGGCCGTCAAGACCACGGCACCCAGGGAGACTCCCATGGCCCAGACGGCCAAAGACGGCAAGTTCGACAAGCTCATCGAAATGATCGACGGGATCGATGTGGCCATGATGACCAGCATCGATCAGGGCCATCTCCGGTCCCGCCCGATGTGGACGCTCAAGGACCCTGATTTCGCGGGCACCCTCTACTTCTTCACCCGCCTGTCTTCCCATAAGATCGAGGAGCTGCAGAGCAATCCGCAGGTGGGCCTGTCCTACGGCAATCCCAGCAAGCAGGACTATGTCTCCGTCTCCGGCCATGCCCGGCTTTCGCGCGATCCCGAGCGGATGCGCCGGCTCTGGGCGGAGCCGATGCGGACCTGGTTCCCCGAAGGCTTGGACGATCCCGACCTAGGTTTGCTGGCCGTGGAGATCGAGATGGCGGAGTACTGGGACAGCCCCTCCTCCGCGATGGTGCACCTGTACGGTTATGCCAAGGCCGCGATAACCGGCCAGTCGCCGAAGCCCGGTGACCATGGCAAGCTGAACATGCCGCACTGACCGCCCGGACCCCGGTTCGGTCCGAACCTCGCATCCATGCGCAAAACGACGGCCCGGGTGCCGGCAAACCGGCCTCGGGCTTTCTTGTGCGGTGGCCCGCACCTGCGTAAAGTCCCGCGCCATGTCGAACGATCCAAAGACGCCGCCCGCCGCCTCCTCCACGGACGCGCCGGGTTCAGAGATTCCTGAAACCGAACAGGCTGGTGAGCGCGTTTCAAAGCGCCTCGCCCGCGCGGGCCTGTGCTCGCGCCGGGATGCCGAGCGCTGGATCGCGGAGGGCCGCGTGGCCGTGAACGGCAAGGTGCTGGACACCCCCGCCGTGACGGTCACCTCGGCCGACCGCGTCACCGTGGACGGGCAGGTCGTGCCCGATCCTGAGCCGACGCGCGTCTTCCGCTACTACAAGCCGGCCGGGCTGGTCACCAGTGCGCGCGACGAGAAGGGTCGCGACACGGTGTTCGATGCCCTGCCCCGTGAAATGCCCCGCGTCGTCTCCGTCGGGCGGCTGGACCTGAATTCCGAAGGTCTGCTGCTGCTCACCAATGACGGGGAACTGGCGCGGCATCTGGAACTACCCTCCACCGGTTGGCTGCGCCGCTACCGCGTTCGGGTCCACGGAAATCCGGACGAGGCGGCGCTGGCCCGGCTGAAGGACGGCGTGTTCGTCGACGGGATCGAGTACGGCCCGATCGAGGCGGAGCTGGACCGCGTCCAGGGCAGCAATGCCTGGCTGACCGTCGGACTGCGCGAAGGCAAGAACCGCGAAGTCCGCAAGGTGATGGAGCATCTGGGTCTACCCGTGAGCCGGCTGATCCGCATCGCCTATGGTCCCTTCCAACTCGGCAAGCTGGAGGAAGGGGACGTGGAGGAGGTGCCGCGCCGCATCCTGCGCGACCAGCTTCCGGCCTTCTTCCCGAAGGAGGAGCGCCGGGCAAGAAGTGCGGAGCCGGTGCGCCTGCGCTTCGACCAGTTGCCCAAGGCTGCCGCGGCCTCCGCTCCCAGCTCCGCCACCAAGGGCGGCAGGCTTGAGGGACGGCGGCCCAATGCCCGTATGGCGCGGGACAGTGTCGAGCGCGTGCTGAACGATCCCAATCGCCCGCAACGCCCCGAGCGTCCGATCCGCAGCAACGACTGGCGGGACGAGAAGCCCCGCGGCCATTTCCCCGACGACGAGCAGACGGCTCCCCCGTCCCGTCGGCAGGCGGAGGAGGAAGGCGGCATCCGCATCCGTTCCACCCGGGGCGGACGTACGCGCCCTGGGTTTGAAACCCAGCGCGCGGTTGCAGCCCGCGTCGCCAGCCGCTCCGTCCCCGCTACGGGCGACGAACGGCCCGCCCGCCCGCCGAGGTCGGAGAGCAGCCGTACGCCCCACGACGCCCGCAAGTCGGGTCCGGGGGAGCGCCCTGCCCGCGGCGGCCGCTCGGAGGGTTTCGGTAGCGAGCGCCAGGAACGGGCTCCCCGCGGTCGGAACTTCGACGAGGGCCGTCCGGCACGGGCACCCCGTTCCGGCGGATTTGGCGAAGATCGTCCGGCACGGGCACCCCGCTCCGGTGGATTTGGCGAAGATCGTCCAGCACGGGGACCCCGCGGCGGCGGGTACGGCGAGGACCGTCCGGCACGCCCGGCCCGTGGCGGCGGATACGGTGAGGATCGTCCGGCGCGGGCTCCGCGCGGCAGGGATGCCGGTCCTGGCGCTGGCGGGGACCGTCCCGGTCGGCCGCCGCGCGGTGAGGCCTTCGGCGGCAAGCCGGGTCCGCGCGGGCGTGGTCCTGCCGGCGGTAACGACCGCCCGTCCGGCCCCGGCCGGGGCGGTCCCGGCGGACCCAGGGGAGCTGGGCGCGGCGGTCCCGGCGGCAAGGGTCCTGGCGGGGGCGCGAAGCCGGGCGGGGGCCGCGGTGCGGATCGTCGGCGGTAAACATCGGGGGCGGCGGCTGCTGGCCCCATCGGGCCGGGACGTTCGCCCCACCTCCGACCGCACCCGGGAAAGCCTCTTCAACATCCTCGCCCACTCGGGCTGGGGACCTGACGATGAGTCCCCCATCGAGGGGGCCACCGTGCTGGACGCGTTCTGCGGCACCGGCGCTCTCGGGCTTGAGGCGCTGTCGCGCGGGGCCGCAAGAGCGGTTTTCCTGGACAAGGCACGCAGCTCGCTCGACACCGCCCGACGGAACGCCGACGAGCTGCGGGAGGCAGGCAACTGCCGCTTCGTGACAGGCGACGCCACTCGGCCGCCGCCAGCGCCGGAAGCGGCGGGCTTGGTATTCCTGGACCCGCCCTATGCCCAGGATCTGGCGCCGAAGGCGTTGGAGGGTTTGGCACGCGCCGGCTGGATGTCGTCCGGCGCGTTGTGCGTGGTTGAGATCGCTGCCACGGATTCCTTCACCGCCCCGCCCGCCTTTGAAACGCTGGAGGAGCGCGGCTATTCACAGGCACGCGTGATCTTCCTGCGCCTGGCCGGCTAGCCGGCCTCTTCCCGATATTTCCGTCGATTGGCGGCGGACTGCATCCTGGATGCGGTCCGGTCTTTCCGCATGTCTGCAGTCTTGCTTCAGAGCGGATTCGGCATCCGCCAAAAGAAAACGGCCGCACCCCGAGGGGTGCGGCCGCATTTCACTGTCCCGTCGGGACCGTCGCTCAGGCGGCCTTGCCGCTCTTCGCGATGATCTCGTCCGCGACGTTCCGCGGAACCGGGTCGTAGTGCGAGAACTCCATGGAGAAGGAGCCACGGCCCGAGGTCATGCCGCGCAGGTGACCGATGTAGCCGAACATTTCGGACAGCGGCACATGGGCCTCGACCGCGATGTTGTTGCCACGCTCGAGCTGACCCAGGATCGTGCCGCGGCGGCGGTTCACGTCGCCGATCACGTCGCCCAGGTAGTCCTCGGGGATCACCACCTCGACCTTCATCACCGGCTCGAGCAGGGTCGGGCCAGCCAGCTTCATGGCCTCGCGGAAGCAGGCCTTGGCAGCGATTTCGAAGGTCAGCGCGTTGGAGTCCACCTCGTGGTACTTGCCGTCCACCAGGGTGGCCTTGAAGTCCACGGTCGGGTAGCCGGCCAGCACGCCGTCGTCCTTCTGGAGCTGCAGCCCCTTGTCGACCGACGGGATGTATTCGCGCGGCACCGTGCCGCCGACCACCTGGTCGACGAACTGGTAGCCCTCGCCACGCTCGCGCGGCTCGAACACGATCTTCACCTCGGCGAACTGGCCGGAACCGCCAGTCTGCTTCTTGTGGGTGTAGACGTGGGTCACCGGACGGGTGATCGTCTCACGGTAAGCCACCTGCGGACGGCCCATCGTGCCTTCCACCTGGAACTCCGTGCGCAGACGGTCCAGCGTCACCTCGAGGTGCAGTTCACCCATGCCGCGCAGGATGGTCTGACCGGTCTCGCGGTCGGTCTCCAGCAGGAGCGACGGGTCCGCGCGGACCATCTTGCCCAGCGCCATGGAGAACTTGTCCTGGTCGGCGCGGTTCTTCGGCTCGACCGAGACGCTGATCACGGGGTCCGGGAAGCGCATGCGCTCCAGCACCACCGGCGCGGACGCATCGCACAGGGTATCGCCGGTGTCCGTCTCCTGCAGGGAGACGAAGGCGACGATGTCGCCGGCACGCGCCTCGTCCAGGTCGTTGGTGTCCTTCGCGAACATCTCGACGATACGGCCGATGCGCTCACGCTTGCCGCGGGTGCTGTTCAGCACGGACTGGCCCTTGGAGACCACGCCGGAATAGACGCGGACGAAGGTCAGCGAGCCGTACTTGTCGTTCAGCACCTTGAAGGCGAGGCCAGCGAACGGCTCGTCGTCGGAGGACTTGCGCTCGCCCACGGCGTTGCCGTCGGCGTCCACGGTCTTGATGTTCTCGACCTGCGTCGGAGACGGCAGGTACCAGACAACCGCATCCAGGAGCTGCTGCACGCCCTTGTTCTTGTAGGAAGAGCCGCAGAGCACCGGAACGAACACGTTGCGGATGGTGGCCTTGCGGATGCACTCCTTCAGCGTCTGGGCGTCCGGCTCCTCGCCGGTCTCCAGATACTTCTCCATCGCCTCGTCGTCGAGCTCGAGGCAGCTCTCGACCAGCTCGGTGCGATAGGTCGCGACCTGGGACAGCAGCTCACGGTCATAGGCGTTGGTGATGTTCAGCTTGTCGGCCAGATCGTCGGTGACGTCCCAGATCTCCCACTTGCTGTCCTTCTCATCCGAGAACCAGACGTAAGCCTTCATCTCGACGAGGTCGATCATGCCCCGGAAGTTGTCTTCGGACCCGAGCGGAAGCTGAAGGCAGACAGGACGGGAACCCAGGCGGTCGCGCACCATCTGAACGGTGCGGCGGAAGTTCGCGCCGGAGCGGTCCATCTTGTTGACATAGCACATGCGCGGAACCTTGTAGTTGTCCGCGAGGCGCCAGTTCGTCTCGGTCTGCGGCTCGACGCCGGCAACGCCGTCGAACACCACGACCGCACCGTCGAGCACGCGCAGGGAGCGGTTCACCTCGATGGTGAAGTCCACGTGGCCCGGCGTGTCGATCAGGTTGATCTTCTTGTCCTTCCAGAAGCAGGACACCGCGGCGGACTGGATGGTGATGCCGCGCTTCTGCTCCTGCTCCATGTAGTCGGTCGTGGTCGACGACTTCAGGTCCTTGGTATCATGGATGTCGATGATCGTGTGCTTACGACCGGTGTAGTACAGAATGCGCTCGGTCGTCGTGGTCTTACCGGCATCGACGTGGGCGATGATGCCGATGTTCCGAATGTCTGCCAGCGGGGTAGTGCGGGGCATATGTAGGCTCCGTCGTCCAACGTCGGTTCTCTGGATGAGGCCCGGCGCGGTAAGTTCAAAGACAAAGGCGGGCCGATGGCCCGCACGAAAAAACCGGGACGTCGGCGGACAGACCGCTACACTTCCCGGGGCGGCGAAGTATCTACTGCGATCGAGCCCGTTTTCCAAGGGGCTGGACGGCATGACCGGTACGCGTCAGCATTCTGCCGTCCAGCCTGTGGGAGAACGGCAACGCGCGACCGCGCCACCGTATCGCTCAGAGCTTCCGGTCCGTCAACGCAGAAACGGCGCGACGGCGCAGGGAAATGGCGGATCTGCACGTCAAACGGGCAGCCGCCCGGCCGACGGGTCGTCTGCGGATGAAATCTGGAGGGATGCCGCAACAGCGGCCCCTGCGGGCCGTTCACCACAGGCCTAACCCATGGGGGCCATTTGATGGACGCCAGTCTCGCCGCGCCTCTGCCGACGGATGCCGAAACCGGCGTCATCGACGTGCCCCCGGATTGGGAGCAGGCGTTGGACCGGGCCAGCTTTCCCGATACAGCCCGCCTCCTGATCCTTGGCCCGACCGACATGGGGAAGAGCACCTTCTGCCGGTTGGCGCTCCGGCATGCGGAAGCTGCCGGCCGCAGACCCACGCTGGTGGATGCCGATCCCGGACAGAAGACGGTCGGGCCGCCTGCCTGCATCACGGCGGGACGCCTCGACGCCGACGATGAGCTGAGGCTGACCGAACTCGCCTTTGTAGGCACGACCGATCCGTTGCGCGCCTGGGGGCGGGTCGTGGCCGGAACCCGGCATCTGGTGGAGCGGGCGGCGTCGCAGGGCGATCTGGTGCTGATCAACACCGTGGGTTTCCTGCGCGGCCCCGGCCGCCGTCTGATGGCGGCCCTGATCCAGGCCGTCCAGCCGACCCTGTTGGTCACGATCGGCCGCGACCAGGGGATCGAGGATGTGCTGGCCGACCATCCGCACATCCGCCATCTCCGCCTCGCACCTTCCCCGCTGGCCCGGCGCAAGACACAGGGCGATCGGCGCCGGGCGCGCCAACTGGCGTTCGGCCGTCACTTCCGGGGAGCAGCCAGCCTGATCCTGCCGCTGGGGCGGATCACGATGGAAGGAGCCAGCCCTGGAGCCACGCCCCCGCCGGGACTGCTGATCGGGCTGACCGACGGTCGGAACCGGGATGTCGGCATCGGCATCGTCGAGGAGGCTTATCCGGAAAAGGGCTTCGTACAGGTGCTCACGACTGCCCCGGCCCGGCTGATACGCGCGTTCCGCTGGGGCTCACTGGCCCTGGATGCCGCGTTCCGGGACATGCGCCGGACGGAGGAGGCGAGCGCCTGAAGCCGGTTCCAGGCGCTCCAACAGTTGCGCCGCTGTCACTGCGGCGGAGGCGGCGCCTCACCTTGAGGCGGGGCTTCCGCCGGCGGCGCGGCGGGCTCGGGGCGAGGCGGGAAGGTCAGCTTCTGATCGGCAACCGGTTCGGAGGCATAGGCATTGGGTCGGGGAACCGGGTTGCCGTTCAGGTCGACGGGCATTGCGCGGGCCCAATGCAGGGCGGCATAGAGCGGCGAACCGCCTTGCGCCTCGCCACCGCCGGCCGCCTCCGCCTCTCCGTTCACGCTGGCATTGGGCGCGCGGGTGCCTTGCTGGGTGGGCTGGCCCGCCTGGCTCTCCTGCACCTCGGGGGAAGTCAGGCCCTTCTGCTCGGCTTCTCCCGGATTACCGGGGCCGCTGTCCCGTCTACTGGTGTCCCAGTTCTGCGTGTCGCCGGGCCAGTTCGGCTCGGGCTGCCCCTGCGTCTGCGGGGACTGGCTGTTCTCCGGAACCGGAGCGGGCTGCGCCTCCTGCGCAACTGCGGCCGGTATCGTCAGGGTCAGCGGGGCCAGAACCAGCGAAGCGGCGGAAAGAAGGGCTGCGAAACCGATGGATCGCACGGGCGATACTCCCACGTATGGCGGCGTCCTGTGGAGCCTTTCGGGGGATAACAGGCCGCCTGCCCGTTCGTCCCTCTTCGTACATGCAGGCCCGTGACAATCCTGCGTCCGTATTGTTGGCACGTCAGCGGGCGTGTGCCCGTTTTTCGCAATCGAGGTGCGCCAGGCAATGCAGCAAGGGTCCGTGTTGGACGAAGTCGACCGGGAACGAGCGCAGCTGTACCGCCTCATGGCGGTTCTTCTGGCAAGACCGCCCGAAGCAGAGCTGCTGGATATGGTCGGCCGCCTGGATCCGGATGCGTCCACGCCCCTGGGCAACGTCCTGGACGGGCTTGCAGCCGCGGCGCGGCGGGCGACGGTGGACGAGGCCCGGCGGGAGTACGGCAGGCTCTTCATCGGCGTCGCCCGCGGCGAGCTGATGCCCTACGCCTCCTACTACATCACCGGGTTCCTGATGGACCGGCCGCTCATCGCGATACGGGACGAGTTGGCCCGGCTGGGCGTCGAGCGCGCCGATGAGGTCAAGGAGCCCGAAGACCACATCGCCGCTGAGCTGGAGGTGATGGCTGCGCTGGTCGAGAGGCAGGTTGGCGCCGGCCCTAACGATGAGCGCCGCTTCTTCGAGCGGCAACTGGCGGGGTGGACCCCCGCCTTCTTCCGTGACCTGGAGCAGGCGGAGTCGGCGGAGTTCTACCGTCCCGTCGGTGCACTGGGTCGCCTTTTTATCAGCTTGGAACGGGAAGCCTTTTCGTTCTCTCCGCCGTTGGACACCACGGCGGCATGAGTGACGGACCAATGAACGGATGTGCCGGCAACCACGGGCATGAGCAAGGGAGACGGGTCATGAGCGGCGAAGACAGCAAGAAGGGTCTGGAGCGCCGGAATTTCCTGAAGGCCGCGGGTCTGGCGGGCGTCGGCGCGGCGGCGGGCGCCGCGGCCGCGGTCGCCGCCGAGGGGGAGACCCTGACGGAAACGCCGGAGGAGCAGATCAAGTCGCGCTACCGGGAAACGGCCCATGTGCAGCGCTTCTACTTTCTGAACCGTCTCTAAGGGGAACAGGCCATGCTGACCAAGCGACGCGCTGCCAGCGACACAGGCGCCGGCCGCCGCGGGATGGCGGCCACGCTGGCGAATGCCGGCCAGGCTCGTGGGATCGACCGCCGCGGCTTCCTGAAGAATTCCGGCCTTGCCGCTGGCGGGCTGGCTGCCCTGGGCGCCCTGTCCCCTACCATGGTGAGGAAGGCCAAGGCCGACGCCATCGCCCGCGACGGCGAGGTCGTGCAGCGCAAGAACATCTGCACCCACTGCTCCGTCGGCTGCACTGTGATCGGCGAGATCCAGAACGGCGTCTGGGTGCAGCAGGAGCCGGGCTGGGAAAGCCCGATCAGCCAGGGCACCCACTGCGCCAAGGGCGCTTCCGTCCGTGAGTTGGTGAAGGGCGAGCGGCGGGTGAAGTACCCGCTGAAGCTGGTGGACGGCGAGTGGCAGCGCGTAAGCTGGGAGCAGGCGATCGATGAGGTCGGCGACCAGCTCCTGGACATTCGCCAGAAGGACGGGCCGGACAGCGTGTTCTGGCTGGGCAGCGCCAAATTCTCCAACGAAGCCGCCTATCTGCTGCGCAAGACGGCGGCGTTCTGGGGAACCAACAACGTCGACCATCAGGCCCGTATCTGCCATTCCACCACGGTCGCAGGTGTCGCCAACACCTGGGGCTACGGCGCGATGACCAACAGCTACAACGATATCCAGAATTCCAAGTGCCTGGTCATCATCGGCGGCAATCCCTGCGAGGCGCATCCGGTGTCGCTGCAGCACATGCTGCGCGCGAAGGAGCGCAACCGCGCCCCCTGGATCGTCATCGACCCTCGCTTCACCCGCACCGCCGCCCATGCCACCCAGTATGTGCGGCTGCGTCCCGGCACCGACATCCCGGTGGTCTGGGGCATTCTCTGGCACGTCTTCCAGAATGGCTGGGAGGACAAGGAGTACATCAACCAGCGCGTCTATGGCATGGACGAGGTCCGCGCCGAAGTCGCCAAATGGACGCCCGAGGAGGTGGAGCGGGTTTCCGGCGTCAAGGGCGAGGAGCTGTACCAGGTCGCGAAACAGATGGCGGAGAACCGCCCGGCCACGCTGATCTGGTGCATGGGCGCCACCCAGAAGACGGTCGGCACCGCCAATGTCCGCTGCTTCTCCATCCTCCAGCTCGCCCTCGGCAATATCGGCGTGCCCGGCGGCGGGGCGAACATCTATCGCGGCCACTGTAATGTGCAGGGCGCCACGGACATGGGCCTCGATGTCTCCTCCCTGCCCGCCTATTACGGGTTGGCGGAGGGGGCCTGGAAGCACTGGGCGCGCGTCTGGGACATGCCCTATGACTGGGTCATCAACCGCTTCGGCCTGGAGGGAATGCCCTTCGAGGAGAAGAAGAAGCTTGCCGAGCTGAAGGGCATCCCGACCACCCGATGGTTCGACGGCGTGCTCGCCGAAGGGGATGAGATCGAGCAGCCCAATCCCATCACCGGCATGGTGGTCATGGGGCATGGCGGCAACACCGTGACCCGCATGCCCGACATGATCAAGGGCATGGAGAAGCTGAAGCTGCTGGTCGTCATCGACCCGCATCCCACCACCTTCGCCGCCATACGCCAGCGCCGCAACGGCACTTATATCCTGCCGGCCTGCACCCAGTTCGAGACGGAAGGAAGCCGCGTCTGCTCCAACCGCTCCATCCAGTGGGGCGAGAAGTTCGTCGAGCCGATCTTCGAGTCCAAGAACGACTACGAGATCCTCTATCTCCTGTCCCGCAAGCTCGGCTTCGCTGACCAGCTCTTCAAGCACATCCATGTGGAGGGCACCCAGCCGGTCGTGGAGGACATCCTGCGCGAGATCAACCGCGGCTCCCTGTCCATCGGCTGGACCGCCATCACGCCGGAACGCCTGAAGCTGCACATGCGACACCAGGAGGATTTCGACAAGATCACCATGCAGGCCACCAAGGGGCCGCTGAAGGGCGAATATTACGGACTGCCATGGCCGGCCTGGGGCAATCCGGAACTGCGCCACCCCGGCAGCCCGGTGCTGTACGACACCTCCAAGCATGTGATGGAGGGTGGCGGCACCTTCCGCGCCCGCTTCGGGGTGGAGCACAATGGCGAGACCCTGCTGGCCGAAGGCAGCTTCAGCAAGGGATCGGAGATCGAGGACGGCTATCCCGAATTCACCATGGCCGTCCTGCGCAAGCTGGGATGGGACCAGGAGCTGACGCCGGACGAGCGGCGGGTCATCGAGCTGATCGGCGGCAACGACGTGGACAGCGTCTCCTGGGCCACCGACCTCTCGCTGGGCATCCAGCGCATCGCCCTGAAACATGGCTGCCTGCCCTACGGCAACGCCAAGGCCCGCGCCGTGGCCTGGAACCTGCCGGACCCGGTGCCGATCCACCGCGAGCCGATCTACACGCCGCGCCCGGAACTGGCGCAGGCCTACCCGGCGCTGGAGAACCGACGCGACTTCCGCCTGCCGCACCTGAACCGGGGCGTCCAGGTCGCAGCCCTGGAGAAGAACATCCGCGAGCAGTTCCCCTTCGTCTACACCTCCGGCCGTCTGGTCGAGTACGAGGGCGGCGGCGAGGAAACCCGCTCCAACCGCTGGCTGGCCGAGCTGCAGCAGGAGATGTTCGCCGAGATCAATGTCGGCGACGCCCAACGCCTGGGCATCGAGGATGGCGGCTGGGTCTGGATCTACGGCCCCGAGAACAATTCCCGCGCCCGTATGAAGGCGCTGGTGACCGAGCGCGTCGGGCCGGGGGTCGTGTTCCTGCCCTTCCACTTCAGCGGCTACTGGGAAGGCGAGAGCCTGCGCAACGCCTATCCGCCTGGAACGGACCCGATCGTACTGGGCGCGCCGGCGAATGCGGTCACGACCTACGGCTACGATCCCGTGACCTTCATGCAGGAAACCAAAGTGACCCTCTGCCGGGTCGAGAAAGCTTAAGGGAGGGCACCGGATATGGCCCGGATGAAGTTCCTATGTGACTCCGAGCGCTGCATCGAGTGCAACGCCTGCGTCACCGCCTGCAAGAACGAGCATGAGGTGCCCTGGGGCATAAACCGTCGGCGCGTGATCACGCTCCAGGACGGCCAGCCCGGCGAGCGCTCGATCTCCATGGCCTGCATGCACTGCACCGAGCCGCCCTGCGCGGCCGTCTGTCCGGTGGACTGCTTCTACCAGACCGACGACGGGGTGGTGCTGCACAGCAAAGAGGTCTGCATCGGCTGCGGCTACTGCTTCTACGCCTGCCCGTTCGGCGCGCCGCAGTACCCGCAGGCCACCAACTTCGGCAGCCGCGGCAAGATGGACAAGTGCACCTTCTGCGCCGGCGGTCCGCTGGAGGACAACTCGCCAGAGGAATACCACCAGTCCGGCTCCAACCGGCTGGCGGAGGGCAAGCTGCCGCTCTGCGCCGAGATGTGTTCGACCCGCTCCCTGATGGCCGGCGATGGCGACATCCTGGCCGAAATCTACAAGGAGCGGGTGGTCCGGCGTGGCTACGGCTCCGGCGCGTGGGGCTGGTCCGTCGCCTATGCCACCGAACAGTCCGGCACCTTCGCTCCGATGGGGCGCCCGGTGCGCTTTGGCTGAGGCAACGACCGGCCGTCGGGCCGAACCAAACGAACAGGGAGAACGGACATGACCCGCAGGCTCCTCATCCTGCTCACAGCGGCCCTGCTCGCGGTGGCCAGCCCTGTCCCGCAGTCGGCCATCGCCCAGGAGACGGCGCAAGGGAACGATATCGGCGGCGGGGCCGGAAGGGACGTGAACGCGCCGGTGTCGCCCGGACTGGAAAGCCGCACCCCGAGCGACCGCTTCCAGTCCCCGGACGATGTGGAACTCTACGTCCCGCACAATGATCAGGTCATGGGGCGGGTCAGCATTCCGAACTACAGCCTGGCCATGGTCGTTCAGCCGGAGGGCAGGACATGGCGCGCCTACCGCATGGACTGGCTGTTCTGGATCGCTGGTGCCGCCATCATCGGCATGCTTGCGCTGCTGACCATCTTCTTCCTGTGGCGCGGCCGAATCCGGATCGAGCATGGGCGGTCCGGCCGCTGGGTACCGCGGTTCAACGGCCTGGACCGTTTCGCCCACTGGATGACGGCGATCAGCTTCGTGCTGCTGGCCCTGACGGGGCTGGTCATCACCTTTGGTCGTCCCCTGCTGCTGCCGCTGCTGGGGCACTCCGCGTTCGGCGACCTCGCCGGCGCCTCCGCCCTCATCCACACCATCTCCAGCGTTCCCTTCGTGCTGGGACTTGTGCTGATGCTGGTCCTGTGGATCAGGGACAACATCCCGGAGAAGGCGGATATCGCCTGGATCAAGAGCGCCGGCGGCATCCTGGCCAGCGGCAAGGGCGTGCATCTGGAAGCGGGGCGCTTCAATGCCGGTCAGAAGATCCTGTTCTGGGGCGTCATCTTCCTGGGCCTGAGCATCGCGCTCAGCGGCTTCCTGATGATGGTGCCGCTCTACTGGACCGGTGTTTCCGGCATGCAGATCATCCACGTCATCCATTCGCTCCTGGCAGCGGCGATGATGGCCATGATCCTGGGCCACATCTACATCGGCACGCTGGGAATGGAGGGCGCGTTCGACGCCATGGGCCGCGGCGAGGTGGACGAGAACTGGGCCATCGAGCATCACCGCGGCTGGTACAATGAACAGCGCAAGGCCGGCGCTGTCCGCGGGGATGTCCAGCCCGGCGCCAGCGTGGCCGGGGCGGACTGATCCCGGCCCGCAATAGCCTTCGATTACCGCAGTTGTAAAACCAGCCCGCCGCAGCAAGGATTGCACGCAGACTACCCCTGATCACGGGTGCGAGACATGCGTGCAATCCTGACCGCTGCGGCCGTGGCGGTATCCGCAACTCTTCCATTCTCCCCGCCTGCCGCCGCGGACGATGCTGCGGCCGCTCTTCTGGAGGCCGACAGGGCCTTCAATGCCATGGCGCAGGAAAAGGGCGTTGGTCCGGCCTTCGCTGCATTCGCCGAGCCGGCGGTCCAGATGCTGAACCTCCCCTCGCCCGACTTGAAGCGGGACGATCTTCCGAAGCTGTTCCCGCCCGGCTACCACCTGATCTGGGAGCCGCAGGACGGCCGCATCTCGGCCGACGGCACCTTTGGCTATACGTGGGGAGGGGCGACCATCCGCAGCACCGGCCCCGACGGCACGGTGAGGGAGCAGCCCAGCCGCTATATCACGGTCTGGCGCCTTCAGGCGGATGGAAGCTGGAAGTGGATTGCCGACGGCGGACTTGCCATGCCGCCGGCGAAAAAGCCCTGAAAATGGACGAAGGCTTCCGCCGGGTCAGACGCCCGGCGCGAAGCCCTCACGCTGTTCCACGGCCCCGTCCTGGCGGGGATCGGCGCTTTCACGCGAGTAGGCTTCCGTCGCAGGTACGGAAAGCCAGGTCTGGAACACAAAGGCGGTGCCGGCCACCAGCAGGACGAAGACGGTGAGTGAAGCAAGAAACGCTTTCATCGGTCGCACCTCCAAACATCATAACCGCTCAGGAGCACGATTGGTTGCAGCCCCTGGCTTCCACATCCGGCCATTGCGCTCAGTCGTCCGGCGCCAGTCCCCGTTCCGCCCGGAAGGTCTGTAGAGACCGCTCGGCGGCAGCGGACTGCCGCTCCAGCAGGTCGCGGACCTCGCCCAGCAGGTCGCGGGCGCGGCTGCGCGCCTCGGAATCCGGAATGGCCTTTTCGGCCGCAGTTTCCAGACGGGAGAGCTGCATTTCCATTTCCACCAGCCGCTCCAGCCCGCCGAGCAGCTCCTGCTCCCGTTTCGTCACGTCGTCCGCACTCATCCGCTCCATCCGGTCCTCCATGCGTCTCCGGTCTGCATTGAACAGGCGGCGGGCCGTATCGGTCAGCACGAACGCCCATGTAGGCGACGGGGCTTGGCCCCGGCCCCGCCGATGGTGTATGGCACCGCGCGGAGAGTTCTGAGGATCTGAGGACATGGAAAAGTGCCCCTGCGGCTCCGGCCGCGCCTTTGCGGATTGCTGCGGCCCCTATCTGGCGGGTGAGCGTCCGGCCCCCACGGCGGAGGCCCTGATGCGCTCCCGCTACAGCGCCTTCGCCGTCCAGAACATTGACTATCTGGAAGAGACGCTGCTGCCGGAGACGCGGGACGATTTCGACCGTGCCAATGTGACGGAGTGGGCCAAGAGCAGCGAGTGGACCGGGCTCGAGGTCAAGTCCACGGAGAAGGGCCGCGAGGGGGACGAGGAAGGCTGGGTCGAGTTCGTGGCCCACTTCAGCATCGGCGGCAAGCCGCACCTGCACCACGAGTCCAGCCGCTTCGCCCATCGTGATGGTCGCTGGTGGTATGTGGAGGGCATCATGGGCCAGCGTCCCCGCACGGCCGCGAAGGTTGGCCGCAACGATCCCTGCACCTGCGGCAGCGGCAAGAAATACAAGAAGTGCTGCGGCGCGTAATGCCTTCGCCGGGGCCGGCGGTTCAAGCCGCCGGCCTGCCTTCCACATCCGCCACATAGACCAGCGCCCGTCCTCTGGCCACCACCGTCCCGTCCGATGTGCGGCAGGTGGTTTCCAGATCGACCAGATTCTTTTCCGGGCGAAGGCGGGTGATCTCGACCCGCGCGGTGAGCGGCTCGCCCACGCGAGCCTTGCCGAGAAGCTCCGTCTCCTGCTTCAGATAGTTCGTCCCCTGCCCCGGCAACCTGACGCCCAGCAGGTAGGAGAAGAGCGCGCCGATCAGCGGCTCCGGCAGGACGCCATCCGGCATGGACGCACCGCCGAGCGAGACATAATCCGCCACATCCGCCGCGGTGAAAATGCGCGTGATCTCCGCCATGTCGCCGAGCTTCATTCGTCGTCCCCCTGCAGCAGGACCGTGCGCCCGTCACAGGTGACCACCCCGTCGGCAATGCGGATTGCGCGGATGCCGATCTCCGCCCCGTCTGAAGTTTGGCTCTCGACCCAGGCTTCGAACCGCATCGGCTCACCCGCATAGGTCGGCGCTGGAAAGCGCACCTCCTGCGCGGCCTGCCGCCCACCGGGCGCCAGCCGGTCGGCCAACCCGCGCAGAATCGAATAGAGGAACACCCCGTGCGCGACCGTTCGGCCGAACCGCGTCCGGGCGGAGAAGTCCGGGTCCACATGGATGGGGTTGTCGTCGCCAGACAGCCGCGCGAACAGATCGAATTCCGCCTGCGTCAGCGTGCGTTCGACGGAGATCTGGTCCATTGCACGCTCATTCATGTCGGATCACCCGAACCCGGTAGGGATGCGTCCTTCGGCAGCTTGTGCTTCTGCACCTTGCCTGAGGCGGTGCGGGGAAAATCCTCGATCAGGTCGAAGCGCTTCGGCACCTTGTAGGCCGCCAGCCGGGCGCGGCAGAAGGCGGTCAGCTCCTCCGCCGAAGGTGCGTCCCGGCCCGGGCGCACCCGGACAAAGGCGCGCCCTACCTCCCCCCACTTCTCGTCCGGCATGCCGACCACCGCCGCCTCCAGCACCTGGGGATGCAGCATCAGCACATTCTCCACCTCGGCCGGATAGACGTTCTCCCCGCCGGTGATGAACATCTCTTTCAGCCGCCCGACGATGTAAAAATAGCCGTCCCCATCCTGCCGGGCGAGGTCGCCGGAGCGCAGCCACCCATCTGAGGAGAAGGCCGCCGCTGTCGCATCGGGGCGCTGCCAGTAGCCCGGCGTTATGCCCGACCCCGCGATCCAGAGCTCCCCCGCATCGCCCGGCCGCACATCCCGCCCATCCGGACCGACAATGCGCACCGCGCTCATGATCTGTGGCTTGCCGACGGAGCCGATCTTCTCCACCGCCCGGTCCGGGTCCATCAGGAACAGGGTCGGCCCCGTCTCCGTCATTCCCATGCCGTTGCAGACCCGCACGCCGCGGTCGAAGAAGCGCTTTGCCAGCGCGTCCGGGAGGGGCGCCCCGCCGCAGCCCCAGTGGCGAACACGGGACAGGTCCACCTCCTCGAACCGGGGATGCAGGCTGATCTGCTGATAGACCGCGGGCACGCCGAAGAAGGTGTCCAGCCGCCCCGCCGCCAGCAGGTCCAGCATCACATCCGCGTCGAAGCCCGGCAGCACCAGCACCCGTCCGCCGGCGATCAGCGTCGGCAGGGCATGCAGGTTGATCCCCGCCGTGTGGAACAGCGGCAGGAAGCACAGCGTGGCGTCGCGCCCTGTGAGCCCGATGGCCTGCCCGATATTGACGTAGTTCACCAGGGCCATGCCGTAGGTGTAGATCACCGCCTTCGGCCGCCCCGTGGTGCCGGAGGTGTAGAGCAGGTACCAGACCTGATCCGCCGGCCACCGCTCCCGCCCCGGATGCGGTTTGGCCGTCTTGAGCAGCGCCTCGTAGCCGCCGGCCCCCGCATCGTCCAACCCGACCAGCCGGACATCCGGCCCGATGGCGTCGGCCGCCACGGCCCGGTCCTCCGCCCCGGCGAACACGACCGTCGGCCGGCTGTCCTCCAGCACCTGCCGCAGCTCCGGCGCGGGCATGCGCCAGTTCAGCGGCACCAGGATCGCGCCCAGCTTGGCGCAGGCGAAGATCAGCTCGAAGAAGGCGATGCGGTTGCGGCAGAGGACGCCCACCCGGTCGCCCTCACCCAATCCCAACTCCATCAGGAGGCTGGCCGCTCGGGCCGCCCTGTCGTCGAGTTCGCGGTAGGTGACGCTCCGGCCCGTCGCCAGCTCCTCCATCGCCGGGCTTCCGGGCGACAGGTGCGCCCGCCGGGCAGTGACGTCGAACAGCTCCCGGATCATGGCCCCTCCCCCGCCGCGGGGTCCGGCCGCAGACCATGGGTCAGGATATCGGAGACGGCGGCCGCCACCTCCGCCGGGGATTTGTCCTGGTTCCAGACGCCGTAGCGCAGCCCCAGGAAAACGCCCATGCCGATCAACGCCCAGGCCCGCTCCTCCGCCGGGCCGGGGCGGATTTCACCCTTGGCCACGGCCTGGGCCAGGTTGCGCCGGTAGGCTTCGGCGAAGACACGGTAATATTCGCGATAAGCATCCTCGGCGACGAACTGAGCCTCCATGACGATGCGGTAGAGGTCCTTGTGCTCCCGGGCGAACTCGATGAATGCCTCCAGCCCCACCCGCTCCGCCGTCAGGCGGTCGGGCGCATTGCCCACCCGCTCCGCGATCCAGTGGCGGGTCAGGCGGCCCATATCGTCCACCAAGGCGCGGAACACCTGCTCCTTGCTGTCGAAATAGGTATAGAAGGTGCCCAGCGCAGCCCCGGCCCGTTGGGTGATGCCGCTGATCGAGGCGTCGTGATAGCCGCGCTCCCCGAACTCCGCCGCTGCCGCATCCAGCAGACGGCGCAGGGTGCGCTTGCCGCGTTCGGTCCGGGGCGCCTTGGACAGCGCCGTCTCTGCCGAATCTTCCAAGGCCATATCCTCCCCGGGCGTCAAAAACCTGAATGGCCGTTCAACTTGAACATTGACTCAGGTTTCAGTTTAGCGCAAGCATAGCGCCATCAAAAGGGTCACCGGGATAACCGGGACCGACCGCGCCAAGCCCGGCAGGGCGGATGCGCGATAGGGAGGCAACCACCCATATGCCGCACGTAGTGGCAAGCGACGGCGCGCGCATCGTTTACGATGCCGCCGGTGAGGGACGGCCCCTGCTGCTGGTCCATGGCTGGGCCACGCATGGGGGCTTCTTCAGCCCGCAGATTGCAGGGCTGCCCGACCGGTTCCGCGTCATCAGCGTCGATCTGCGCGGGCATGGCCGGTCCCACCGTGAGGGGGACCGGCCGAACGTGCGGCAACTGGCCGACGATCTCCGCACCCTGGCCGATTCCCTCGACCTGACCGGCATGCTGGCCGTGGGCTGGTCGATGGGCGCCATGGTGCTGTGGCAAGCGCTTCTGGACGGGATGCGGGACCGTACCGCCGGCATGGTGGTGGTCGACATGTCCCCGAAGGTGGTGAACGGCCCGGACTGGATGTACGGGCTGCGCGGCAGCAGCCCCGGCCGCAGCACGAACCAAGCAGCCGAAATCATGCGCGCCGACTGGCCCACGGTCAGCCGCCGGGCATCCCAGCGCATCTTCGCACACGGCCACGAGGGCGAGCATGCGGAGCTGAAGCAGTGGGCGGCTGCGGAAATCGGCAGTGCCGATGCGGACGCCATGGCTGCCCTGTGGGTGTCGCTGTCCGGCATGGATTTCCGGGCGGAACTCCGCCGGCTGGACCTGCCCGCCCTGATCGCCTTCGGAACCCGCAGCCGTCTCTATGCGCCGGAAACGGCGGCAGAGCTGCAGGGGTTGCTGCCCCGCGCCAGCATCATCGCCTTCGAGCATTCCGGCCATGCCCCGCATCTGGAGGAGCCGGCCCGGTTCAATTCGACCCTGATCCAGTTCGCCGCGGAACTGCCGCCACCGGCCCGCGGAACCAGCAAAGCGGCCTGATGCGCCGTCACAAGCAATAAAGAGGAGGGAGGAACACATGAAGACGCGTTTCAAAACCGGTGCGGCACTGCTCTATGCCGGTACCGCCCTGTTCACCATGCCGGCGGCCCTGCCCGCCCTGGCCCAGCAGGCGCCCGGCCTCGGCGGCCCGCTGGAGGAGATCGTCGTCACCGCCCGACGGCGTGAAGAGACGTTGCAGGATGTTCCGGTGGCCGTCACCGCCTTCACCGCGGAAGCGCTGGAGAACCAGGGCGCCATCGACATCACGAACCTTCAGCAGTCGACTCCGAACCTGACGCTTCAAGTCGCGCGCGGCTCCAACTCCACCCTGATCTCCTTCATCCGCGGCGTCGGCCAGCAGGACCCGCTCTGGGGCTTCGAGCCGGGCGTCGGCCTGTACTTCGACGACGTCTATGTCGCCCGCCCCCAGGGCGCCGTGCTGGACATCTTCGATATCGAGCGGATCGAAGTGCTGCGCGGACCGCAGGGCACGCTGTATGGCCGCAATACCATCGGCGGCGCGGTCAAATACGTGACCCGCAAGATCGGCGACGAGGCCTCGCTGAGGGTCAAGGGCAATCTCGGCTCCTACGGGCAGCGGGACCTGATCGTGTCCGGCGGCCTGCCGATCAACAGCAAGGTCTCCATCGGCGCTGCCGGCGCGGTGCTGAAGCGGGACGGCTATGGCGAGAATGTCTCCACCGGTGCCGAGCACTACAACAAGGATGTGCGCACCGGACGTTTGACGCTGGAGGCGACGCCGACCGACGCCCTGTTCTTCCGCCTGTCGGCTGACGCGACCCGGGACACCTCCGCCCCACGGCACGGATACCGCCTCACCCCGACGCCGACCGGCGAAGCGCCGCTGGACGACATCTATGACACTCGCTCCGGCGCTGGCGACGAGAACAGCGTGGAGACGCGCGGCATCTCCCTGCTGGGCGAGTGGAACGTGACCGACATGGTCACGCTGAAGAGCATCACGGCCTACCGCGACGGCAACACCGACACCATCATCGACTTCGACGGCCTGCCGGAACCGATCCTGGACATCCCCGCCTTCTATGAGGACGACCAGTTCAGCCAGGAGTTCCAGGCCCTGTTCACCGGGGACCGCTGGCAGGGTGTTGCCGGCGTCTACTACATGGATGCGAACGCCGCGGGCGCGTTCGACACCGTCGTAGGCAATCTCGGTGTCACGATCCTGACCGCGGGTGAGGTGAAGACGGAAAGCTGGGCGGCCTTCGCCGATGTCAGCTACGACCTGACCGATGCCCTGTCCCTGTCCGTCGGCGCCCGCTACACGGAGGACACGAAAGAAGGCACCGTCTTCCGCGCCAACTATCTGGGCCTGCGCAGCCCCACCTTCGGCGGCAGCCAGACCGGCCCGCTGGGCGCTCCGCTGACCGACTACACCAATGAGCGGACCTTCAGCGAGTTCACGCCGCGCGTGTCCCTGTCCTATGAACTGACGGACGACATCAACACCTATGCCAGCTTCAGCCAGGGCTTCAAATCCGGCGGCTTCGACATGCGTGGCGATGCGTCGCTGATCCCGACCACGACGGAAGGCTACGACCCCGAGACGGTGGACAGCTATGAGGTGGGCGTGAAGGGCGCCTTCTTCGATCGTCGTCTCCGGCTGAACCTCGCAGCGTTCTATGCCGACTACAAGAACATGCAGTTCACGCAGCAGACCCCGACGCTGACCGGCAACATCGCCAGCGACGTCGGCAACGCCGGCCAGTCCACCATCAAGGGCGTGGAGCTGGAGGGCTTCGTTTCGCTGACACAGGATCTGAGCGCCAGCTTCTCGGTGGGCTGGATCGAACCGGAGTTCGAGGAATTCCGCACCTTCGTCCTCAACCCCGCCTTCGATCCCGCACAGCCGGCCGGACCGAGCAATCAGCAGTTCATCGAAGCCGACGTGTCCGACACCCGCGTCTTCCAGAACACGCCGGAATGGACCGGCAATCTGACGCTCACCTACAACCGGGACCTGGGCAACTACGGGTATCTGACGGTGACGGGCGCGGCCAGCTACCGCGACTCCTATTCGCTCTTCGAGACTCCGAACCCCCTGCTGGACGAGAACGGCTATACCCTGCTCGACCTGTCGCTGGTGTGGACGAACGAGGCGGAGAACATCAAGTTCGGGCTGCATGGCCGCAACTTGACGGATCAGGAATACCGGGTCGGCGGGTATGTCTTCCCCGGCGCCCTGTTCGGGAATTCCATCACCGCCTTCTACGGTCCGCCGCGCACCGTGACGGCCACGGTCGAATTCCTCTTCTGATGATATGAATACCGCGGTGCCCGGGCCTTTCAGGTCCGGGCGTCTTTTCCGTTCCAGGCCCAGAGGACCCGTACATGGCCGATACCGTGATCCGCACTGCGGAGGAGAAGTCGGAGCGCAGCTATCGCAGCTATGTGCTGGTGGTCCTGCTGCTCGTCTACATCTTCAACTTCATCGACCGGCAGATCATCGGCATCCTGGCCCCAGTCATCAAGGCGGAGCTGGGCCTGTCCGACACCCAGCTGGGACTGATGGGCGGACTGGCCTTCGCCCTGTTCTATACGGGTCTCGGCATTCCCATCGCCATGCTGGCCGACCGGTACAGCCGGGTCCGGATCATCACTTGGTCGCTGGCGATCTGGAGCGGCTTCACCGCCATCTGCGGCTTCGCCCAGAATTTCTGGCAGCTCTTCCTGGCCCGCGTCGGCGTCGGCGTCGGCGAGGCAGGCGGCGTGGCCCCGGCCTATTCCCTGATTTCCGACTATTTCCCGGCCAGCGAGCGCGGGCGCGCCATGGCCGTGTTCAGCTTCGGCATCCCGCTGGGATCGGCCGCCGGCATCCTGTTCGGCGGGCTGATCGCCGCCTATATCGACTGGCGCAGCGCCTTCATGGTGGTCGGGCTGGCCGGTCTTGTCCTGGCTCCCCTGCTGCGCTTCACCGTGCGGGAGCCGGTGCGTGGGCGCTTCGACCCGCCGACCGCGCGGGCTGCCGCCCCGTCCATCGGGGAGGTGCTCAGGGTCCTCTCAACCAAGCGCAGCTTCTGGTTCATCTCCTTCGGCGCCTCTTGCAGCTCCATTATGGGCTACGGGCTGATCTTCTGGCTTCCCAGCTTCTTCAAGCGCAGCTACCCCGCCGAACTTCAGCAGCTTGCCAGTGCCGTCGGATTCGGCGAGGGCGTGGACCTCACGCTGGTGGGCACGTCGCTGTTCTTCGGCAGCATCATCCTGCTGGGCGGCGTGCTGGGCGTCTGGATGGGCGGCTATCTGGCGGACAAGCTGGGCCATGCCCGCAAGGCCGCCTATGCGCTGGTACCCGCCGGCGCCTTCGCCCTGGCGATCCCGCTGTTCGGTGCCGGCATCCTGGCGCCGAACCTGCTGGCGGCGTTCCTGCTGTTCCTGATTCCCCAGGCCCTCAGCCTCGTCTGGCTGGGCCCCGTGCTCTCCGCCATCCAGGGGCTGGTGGCGCCGTCCATGCGGGCGACGGCCTCGGCCACCTTTCTGTTCATCAACAATCTGCTCGGCATCGGCTTCGGCACCTTCTTCCTGGGCCGCCTGTCCGACTTCCTGATCCCCCGTTACGGGGCGGAGTCGCTGCGCTACTCCATCCTGATCGGGCTGGTCTTCTATGTACTGGCCGCTCTCTTCCTCTTCCTGGCCTCCCGCCGGTTGGACAGGGACTGGCACCGGTAGGACGCCTCCCATTCAGCACCGGATCGTGTAGCATCGCGCCCCGACCTTCCGGCTATGGAGCGCCACACATGTCCACCACCCTGTTCCTTGGCGGCCTGATTTTCGACGGCACCAACCCGGTGCGGGAGGGTTGGGCCGTGCTGGCGGAGGGCGGCCGCATCCGCCGCGTGGCCCCGCTGGCGGAGTTCGACGGCTATGCCGGGACGCGGGTGGATACGGCCGGCTGCACCCTGATGCCGGGCCTGATCGACTGCCATGTGCATCTGAACATGGGAGCGCAGGATAATGTGGTGGGCCTGCTGCGCGACATGCCGGCGGGCGAGCTGACGCTCCATACGCTGGAGAATGCGCAGGCCACGCTGGCGGGCGGCATCACCGCCCTGCGCGACCTCGGCGGGCGCGACTATGTGGAGATGGATGTCCGCGACGCCATCAAGGCCGGGCGCTATATCGGCCCCACCCTGCGCTGTGCTGGGCGCGTCGTCTGCATGACCGGCGGGCACGGCCACTGGATCGGGATCGAGGCCGACGGGACGGATGCGGTCGCGCGGGCGGTGCGCCTGAACGTCAAGCATGGCGCCGACTGCATCAAGATCATGGCGACGGGCGGGGTGCTGACCCCCGGCGTCGATCCGCTGGCCGCCCACTTCACGGCGGAGGAGATCGCCTCCGCCGTCCGCACCGCCCACGGGCTGGGGAAGCACACGGCCTCGCACGCGCAGGGAGCCGCCGGCATCCGGAATGCGGTCACTGCCGGGATCGACAGCATCGAGCACGGGTTCGAGCTGACCGACGACATCATCGCGGAGATGCTGGCCCGCGGCACCTATCTGGTCGCCACCCTGGCCGCCGCCCGCAACCTGCTGGCCAATCCGGAGCGGCTGCCCGCCTATGTGCGGGAGAAGATCCAGCGCTTCGGGGCCATGCATGCCGACAGCTTCCGCCGCTATGCCAAGGCCGGCGGCAAGGTGGCAATGGGAACCGATGCCGGCACGCCCGCCAACCGCCATGGGGAGAATGCCCAGGAGCTGGCCCACATGGTGGATCTGGGCCTTCCCCCGCTGGAAGCGCTGCGCGCCGGCACCTCCCATGCCGCCGACCTGCTGGACCTGCCCGATGCCGGCCGGCTCCGGGACGGGGCCGCCGCGGACCTGCTTCTGGTGGAGGGCAATCCGGAGCAGGACATCAGCATGGCAGCGGACCGCAGCAACCACCGCTGCATCTGGAAGGGCGGTATCGACGTCCGGGCCGTTCTGGGCGCACTTGCCTCCCGCCCCGGTGCGCCGGCCTTCGCGGCACAGCCCGGCTTCTGACCCGATGGCGGCGGAGAGGACGGGGTCGCTGACGGGGCTGCGCGTGCTGGAGTTCGCCGCCATCGGCCCGGTTCCCTATGCCGCCATGCTGCTGGCCGATTTCGGGGCGGATGTGGTGCGGGTGGACCGGCCGGATGCCAAACTCAGCCATCCCTTCGGCGCATTCGACCGGGGCCGCCGCTCCATCGCCCTGGACCTGAAAAGCCCGGGCGACATGGAAACCGCGTTGCGCCTGATGGACAGGGCGGACATGGTCGTCGAGGGGTTCCGGCCCGGCGTGATGGAGCGGCTGGGGCTCGGGCCGGAGGTGGCGCTGGCCCGCAATCCACGGCTGGTCTATGGCCGCATGACCGGCTGGGGCCAGTCAGGGCCGCTGGCGGACAAGGCGGGGCACGACATCAACTATCTGGCCCTGACGGGCGCTCTGGCCGCGATCGGTCCGAAGGATGGCAAGCCGGTGCCGCCGTTGAACTTGGTGGCGGATTTCGGCGGCGGGTCCATGTTCCTGATCTTCGGCCTGCTGGCGGCTCATATCGAGGCGCAGCGGTCGGGCAAGGGACAGGTGGTGGACGCCGCCATGGTGGATGGCGCTTCCTCCCTGATGTCCCTGTTCCACTGGATGGGCCGGGCAGGAGCGTGGACCCCGCGCCGGGGGGAGAACCTGCTGGACGGCGGCGCCCCATTCTACACGACATATGAATGCGCGGACGGCAGGCATGTGGCGCTGGGCGCGTTGGAGCCGGAATTCTGGGCCGAGTTCCGCCGGTTGGCCGGGCTGAGCGATCCCTTGTTCGACCGCTATATGGATCGGTCCAACTGGGCCGAGATCGGCCAGCGCCTGACCGATCTGTTCCGGACCAGGACGCGGGACGAATGGGCCGCCCTGATGCAGGGCAGCGACGCCTGCCTGACGCCCGTATTGACGCTGGAGGAAGCCGCCAGCCACCCGCACATGCAGGCGCGCGGCACGCTAGATGAGGCGGCCGGCATGACCCAGCCCGCCCCGGCCCCCCGCCTGTCCCGCACCCCCGGCGGCATCGCCTCCGGCCCGGCCAAGCCGGGCGCGCATACGGATGAGGTGCTGAAGGATTGGGGCGTGAAGCCGGCGTGAGCCCGTTCAGGGCAGCCGGGCGCAACTGCCCGGCGCAACCGCATGCTGGCAGGCAAGCCGCACGCCCTGGTCCAGGCGGCGCTGGGGGATGCGGCGGCGATCCGCCTCGCAAGCGGCTGGGGCCGGGTCCAGGGTGATGCGGCAGCGGCCACAGTCCCCCACCCCGCCGCATTCGGACGGCAGTGCGGTTCCCGTGGCGGCCAAGGCCTCGAACCAGCTCTTCCCGGCCGGAAGGTCGACCGCCTGCCCCTCACCGAACGGGCCGCCGGTGAGCCGCGCCGGAACCGCAACCTGCCGGCGGAGGACGAACCGGTCCCTCAGCAGGCCGGCAGGCAGCATCACCAGCCCGGTCAGGGCCAGCCATGTAGCGGCAATCGCGGCGGCGATGATCAGCGGATGGTTAAAGTCCTCCCGCCCCCGGTAATCCATGATGTGCAGCATCCAGGCGATGTCGAACAGCCGCCAGGAATCGGTCCTGTGGGCCAGGATGCGGCCGGTGCCGCCATCCACATAGACCGCCGTGGCGTCCTCATCCGCGAAATCCACGCGCCAGACCGGTCCTTCATGCTTGCGCAGCTCCTGCACCGGCGCCGTCAGGGCCGCAACGCCCGACACCGGCCCCGGACCGGCATATCCAGCGCGCGCGATCTCCAGCGCAAGCGCCTCATCCACCGCCACCGGGGAGAGGTCCTCGGCTGACAGGAGCCGCAAGGTCCCGTCCGGCAGCACCGCCTCATACACCCAGCGGTCCAGCAGGGGGCGGAGACGCAGCGACCGGACTTCCGGCCTCCCCAGCGCCGCTGGAAGCGCCGACAGCTCCGCTACAGGCTGGGTGCGGCCCAGAACGGGAGCCGGCTGCGGGCGGGAGACGGAATGGCCGGACACTGCCTGATGGTCCAGCAGGGACATCACCGCCCCGCTTCCCACCCAGGCGAGGAGCTGCAGTCCCACCAGCAGCCCCAGCCATTTGTGGATGGCGCGCAGGGTCCTCATGCCGCATCCCCCTGCGCCCGGCCCCGCCACAGCCGCAGGATCAGCAGCCCTGCCCCGGCCAGCGACAGGGCCAGCGCCGCCAGGGTCGCCACGCGGAGGAGCGTGTTGTTCACATTCTCCCGCGCCTCGTAATCCATGATGTGCAGCATCCAGACGAAGTCGAACAGCCGCCACAGCTCATGCCGGCGGGTCACCAGCTCGCCCGTCGCGGCGGAGAGATAGAGGGTCGGCCTGTTCCAATGGTCGAATTCCACCCGCCAGATCGGGGCCGCACGGCCGCGGATTTCGTCCGGGATGTCCCGGAGGAGTTCGGCCCTGGCGATGGCATGGCTGCCAGCATAGAAGGAGGCGGCAATGCGGCGGATGTCCGCCTCGTCCGGCCAGGAAAGCTCCTGCCCGGTAGTGGGGTCCAGCACGGCCTGACCGCGGGAATGATCGACCACGAGGAAGCTTCCGCCAGCCACGCTGCCGAGGCGCAACCCCGTGATCGCGCCGTAGTGGCTGCGCAACGCCCTGACATCGGTGCCCAGCCCGTCCAGGCGGATGGACGTCGGCTCGTCCGGGCGGATCAGATGATCGCCATGGATGGTGTCGATGCTGATGGCGGTCATGTAGAGCCCGCTGACCGTCCATATCGCCGCCTGTACGCCGACCAGAAGCGCCAGCCACACATGCCAGCGCCGCCACCGCCGGACCGCACCACCCTGATTCATCCCCGCCCCGCTGACGCCCGATGTCCCCTGCCCCACAATCCTCCGCCGAGGTCGCGGTGACAAGTGCGGCAGGAGCTACCGGCCACGGACGGCGTTCAGGACCCAGACCCGGATCGCGCTGGACAGGTTTCCCTCCCGCTCCCGGTCGATCTGCTCCACCAGGGCTGAAACGGTGGTGCCGCGGGCGGCTGCCAGTTCCTTCAACGCCTCCCAGAACTCCGCCTCCAGCGTCACGCTGGTGGGGTGGCCGGCAATCATCAGGGAGCGCTTCTTGATCATGGCGGGTGGTGTGCCCTGCAAGGGTAAAGCAACAGAGGAGACGCGTTCCCAACGGGCGCTGAAGAGACGCGAAAGCAACTAGCGCCGCCCCGACACTTCAGAAGCTCCACCGCGCCTGGACGGTCCAGGTGCGCCCATCGCCTGGGGTGACGAGCCATGCACGGCGGTAGCCTGCGGCGGTAGGTTCGCTGAAGCGCACGGCTACGGGCGGCGAGCGGTCGTCCAGCAGGTTCTGTACGCGCAGGGTCAGGCGAAGACCCTGATGCTCCAGCCCCGTCCAGGCGTTGAGCTTCCCGTCGGCGGGAATCCAGGAGAGGTTCGAGTTCTCCGTATACTGCTTAGACTGCCACAGCCATTCGCCGCCCAGGAACCAGCCAAGGCCGGCAGCGACGGGCAGGTCGGCCGAATACTGGCCGCTGGCGACGAGCTGGTGTTTGGACTGGCGGGGCAGAGCGAGGCCAGAGATGTCGCCGTCCGGCGCGAAGGACGGGATGTCGCGATAATCCGGGTCCTGATAGTCGCGGAACTCGGCATCCACGTAGCTGTAGGCTAAGCGCAGATCCAACCCGTCCGCCGGCACGGCGGCAATCTCCAGCTCGAAGCCGCGGCTGCGGCTGCGGGCGGCATTGTTGGTATAGAAATTGTTGTTGGTGCCGGCGGTGCTGGCGGCGACGACCTGCTGGTCCGTCCAGTCGATCCAGAACAGGGCGCCATTGGCCGTCAGCCGCCCGTCGAGCCAGGTGGTCTTCGCACCGACCTCATAGGTCCAGTTCGTTTCGGGATCGAAACTACGCTCTTCCTCGAACAGGTTCGCCATGGTGCTGAAGCCGCCGCTCTTGGCCCCCTTGGCGACGCTGGCATAGAGGAGCACGTCCTCCGTCGCCTGCCAGTCGGCCACGAAGCGCGGGGTCCACATGGTCCATGCATTGTCCAGGGCAATGGGATTGCCGTTGCGGTCCAGGCTGGTCGTCTGGAACTCCTTCCAGTCGCGCTGCCAACGCAGATCGGCCGTCAGCCCCACATCCGGCAGGACCTGCCAAGTGACCGAGCCGTAGGCGGCGAGGCTGTCCGTTTCCTCATTCGTACGCGGCAGACCGGCCGTCGCCGTCTGGCCGGACCAGAACTCGATGTTCCGCCGCTCCGTCTCATTGTCGAAGCGGTACCAGCTCGCCCCCGCAACCCAGGTCAGCGGCCCGCCCTCCCCGCCCAGCAGGCGAAATTCCTGGCTGGCGTCCCAGCGGTCGGTGAGTTGGCCGGCCTGGGAAATCAGGGCCGGGCTGTAGTCGTTGTCGCGGTTGAACTCGTTGGTTTCAGCATTGAAGGCGCTGATGCTGGTCAAGGTGGCTAAGGGCAACCGGTAATTGATCGTCGCAGCCGTCCGCCAGGCATCGCGGGCGAAGCCGAAATGCTCCGCATTGGCGGCCATGGAGGCCGGAACGCCATCCGGTATTTCCCCGCAGAACTGGCTGAGGCTGCCGGAGGGCTGCCCGTTCACCAGCCGCGGTTCGCAGTTCGTGGCCAGGTACCAGCCCTTGGGCTGTCCGTCGTCATCCTCGGCATAGGAGACGCGCAGGACGGCCTCCAGGCTGTCGGTGGGGGTGGCGCGTAGGGTCAGGGCGCCAGCCACCGACCGCTCTGACCCGATGTCGGGACCGCCAGGCACGGGGTTGCTGTAGAAGCCGCCATATTCATCCAGGGCGAAGCTGGCGCGGGCGGCCAGTTTTCCGGGGATCAGCGGGGCGGAGACGCCGACGGACAGCTCCCGCCGGTCCTTCGTACCGATGCCGCCTTCGATGAAGCCTTCCACCGTGTCGCCCGGCTTCCTTGTGACGAGGTTCACCGCGCCGCCGAAGCTGTTGCGCCCGAACAGAGCGTTCTGAGGGCCTTTCAGCACCTCCACCCGCTCCAGATCGTCCAGGAACAGGTTGATGGAGCTGCGGCCGGAAATGTAGACGCCGTCCAGGAAGAAGCCCACCGAAGGCTCCTCTCCCACGCCGGGCTGGGTCAGGCCCCTGATGGCCGGGGCCGGATTGAAGCGGCCGAAGGGGTCGCTGACCACCAGCCCCGGCGCGCGGGTTGCGATGCCGGCGATGCTTTCGATCTGCGCCCGCTCGATCTCCGCGGCGGTGAAAACGGCCAGGGAGACCGGCGTGCTCTGCGCCGCTTCGTCCCGCTGGCGCGCGGTCACCACGATTTCCTCCACCGGGCCTCTGGATTGGGCCAGGGCGGGCGCGGTCAGGGCAAGGGGGCTGGCCGCCGCCAGCAGCAAGGCGGTGGACAGAGGGCTGGACCGGGTCATGATCGGAGCGTCGCGTGTTAATGGGACGTTGCGGCGGCAGCCCGGTAGCAGGTGCGGGGTCGCCTGTAAAGGCGGATGGGTTCTCACCTGCCGCCCGATGCCGCCTTACCCCTCCATCGGCCGCATGCCGAGCCGGGCAAGCAGGGCCATGTCCTTGTCGGCCTGGGGGTTGGGGGTGGTCAGCAGGCGTTCGCCATAGAAGATGCTGTTGGCGCCGGCCAGGAAGCACATGGCCTGCATCTGCTCATTCATGTCCTCACGCCCGGCGGAAAGCCGGACCATGCTGGCGGGCATGGCGATGCGGGCGACCGCAATGGTGCGCACGAATTCGAACGGGTCCAGCCCACGGCCGTCCGCCAATGGCGTGCCCTGCACCTGGACCAACAAGTTCACCGGCACGGATTCGGGGTGCTTGGGCAGGGTGGCAAGCTGGTGGATCAGCCCGACGCGATCCGCCCTCCCCTCTCCCATCCCGACGATGCCGCCGCAGCAGACATTGATCCCGGCATCCCGCACCAGCGCCAGCGTGTCCAGCCGCTCCTGATACGTCCGGGTCGTGATGATCTCCCCATAGAACTCCGGGGAGGTGTCCAGATTGTGGTTGTAGTAGTCCAGGCCGGCATCCTTCAGACGCCGGGTCTGATCGGCATTGAGCATGCCCAGCGTAACGCAGGTTTCCATACCCAGCGCCTTGACGCCCTCGACCATGGCGCAGACGGCGTCCATGTCGCGGTCCTTGGGGCTGCGCCAGGCCGCCCCCATGCAGAAGCGGCTCGCCCCGCGTTCCCTGGCCGCCCGCGCCTCCGCCAGCACCCGATCCACCTCCATCAGCTTGGAGGCGGTAAGGCCGGTCTCGTAGGAGGCCGATTGCGGGCAGTAGGCGCAATCCTCCGGACAGCCGCCGGTCTTGATCGACAGCAGGGTGGAAATCTGGACTTCCGCCGGGTCGAAGAACTGCCGGTGCAGGTCCGCAGCCCGGAACATCAGATCCGGGAACGGCAGGTCGAAAAGGGCGGCCACCTCCTCCCGCGTCCAGTCGTGGCGGATCGGGCTGGTCCGGGCCGGGGCGGCGGCATCAAGGGCAAGCGTCATGGCGGGTCATGCTGTTCCGACAGGGACCAGCCGGGTAGCAGGGATCGGGCACCGCTGTCCAGGCGGACGAGATGCCCCACCCTGTTGACCCCGTGACCACGGATCGCCATTACCTTCGGACGATTTCCGATCCAGGTCCGACACCGACATGCCCACCCTTCCCGACGCCCTGGCCGAGCTGCGCGGCCTGATCCTGGATTCCGAGCGCTTCGTGCGGGCGGTCGCCTCCGGACGGCAGCGGAACACGACTGTGCCCTGGCGGCGGCTGGAGCTGCGCCCGGTGGAGCTGAAGGCCGGGCGGCACCTGCAATCCGTCGCCTATGACGAACGACAGGCCCATACCAGCAACGCCCTCTACGGGCCGGCGGCCGAACAGGCGGTGGATGCCCATCTGGCCCTGCCCTTCGGAAACTGGCATGTGGAAACGACGGACGGGACGGTACAGCTTCGCGTCACAAAGAAGGGCGAGGCCATGGTCCATCGCGACAAGTCCCGTACCGGCGCACAGAAGCTGGACCACAACCGCGCCAAACAGCGCGTGCTGGACCCGGCCGACCCCTTCTGGCAGGCGGTCGGCATCGCCGGGCCGGACGGGCGGATCAAGCCGTCGCGCATGGACAAGTACCGGCAGGTGGAAGCCTTCGTCCACGCGCTGGACGCCACGCTGAAGCAGGAGAAGCTGCCCGCCGATCGACCCCTGCGTGTGGTCGATCTCGGCTGCGGCAACGCCTACCTGACCTTCGCCGCCTACCGGTTCCTGACCAGCGTGCGCGGGCTGGAGGTGGAGCTGACGGGCGTGGACGTGAAGCGCCAGGCCAAGGAGCGCAATACCGAACTGGCGGAGCAGCTCGGCTGGACCGGCCTCAACTTCGTTGAGGGCACCATCGCCGGGGCCGATGTGGATGGGGCGGACGTGGTGCTGGCGCTGCATGCCTGCGATACGGCGACGGACGATGCGCTGGCAAGGGCCGTGACTTGGCAGGCTCCGTTCGTGCTGGCCGCCCCCTGCTGCCACCACGATATCCAATCCCAGATCAAGGCGCAGGCGGAACCGCCGGCACCCTGGGCCATGATGCTGCGCCACGGCATCCTGCGGGAGCGGTTCGCCGACGTGTTGACGGACACGCTGCGGGCGGCCCTGCTGCGTCAGGCCGGGTACAAGGTGGATGTGGTGGAGTTCGTGGGCAGCGAGCACACGCCGCGCAACACGCTGCTGCGGGCCGTGCGCACCGGCGCTGCCCCGGACCCCGCCGTCGCGGCGGAGTACGGGGAGCTGACCCGGAGCTGGGGCGTCAGGCCCAAGCTGGCCGAGCTGCTGGACAGGCCGTCATTCTGAGGGTCCGCCTCAACGCGGCGGCATGGCGGCCGGATCGACGATCTCCAGCAATTCCACCTTGAAGATCAGCGTGGAGTTCGGCGGGATGGAACCCGGCACGCCGCGGGCGCCGTAGGCCAGTTCGGCCGGGATCACCAGTTCGCGCGTTTCCCCGACTCGCATCATCCCGACGCCCTCGGTCCAGCCGGGGATCACGCCGCTCAGCGGGAAGCTGATCGGCTCACCACGCTCGTAGGAGCTGTCGAAGACAGTGCCGTCGATCAGCCGGCCCTCGTAATGCACCAGCACGGCATCGCTGGATTTAGGCGACTTGGCGCCGAACTCGCCGTCTTTGACGATGCGGTACTGCAGGCCGCTGGGCGTCGTGCGCCAGCCCTTCTTCTTGCCATTCTCGATCAGGAACTGCTTCTGCGGATCGGTTTCCGCCTGGGCCGGTGCCGACTGGTCCTGGGCCAGGGCGAGCGACATCGGCGCACAGAAGGCGAAAAGCGCCAGGGCTGCGGCTGCGGTGCGGACGCTCATGGGGCGACTCTCCGTGGTCTCGGGTCTTTGATTGTCAGGCGCGGGATCATGGTCGGATCGGCGGCCCGCCGCAAGCCCGCAACACGTCCCTACCTGTCCTCCGCCCGGCGCCAGTTCTCGATGCCCATGGTGCTTTCGAACTGATGGCCCGTTGGCTCCACCCCTTCCAGCCAGAGGGGCATGAAATAGGGCTGCGACAAGAAGAAGATCGGCAGGGCCGGCAGCTCTTCCGCATACAGGGTCTGCATTTCGGACCAGAGCGCCTGGTTCGCCGATGGATCGCAGACCTGTCCGATCTGGTCCAGTATCCGGTCCATCCGCGGATTGCTGTAGCCGAGGAAATTCTGCCCGCTCCACCCATTCTCCGCCGTGGGGATCTGGCGGGAATGCAGCACGGTGTCCTGGGGATCGTGCGGCAGGGATATCCAGGAGAACAGGGCCGCCCCATTGAAGCGTCGCTCCTGCAGGATCTCGCCGAACAGCACCCGCGCCGTCGCGTTCTTCAGGATGGTGCGGACGCCGATCTGGCGCCAGCTGTCCTCGATGAACTGCTGCTCCAACTCGATGGTACGGTCCCCGGCGCCGGCCCAGAGCTCGATCTCCAGCGGAACCCCGTCCTCGTTACGGCGGATGCCGTCCTGTCCCGCGCGCCAGCCCGCCTGATCCAGCAGCCAGCCCGCGCGGACCGGATCGTACGGATATCTGTACACATCCTTCTCATAGCCCCTGTCCATGGGATGGATGTCCGCGTGGGCCAGGATATTGCGGCCGTAGAAGAGCCGATCATTGATCCGCAGCCGGTTCAGCGCATGCAGCAGGGCCCGCCGGACCCGCACATCGCCCAGGGCCGGATGATCATGATTCAGGTCGAGGTGCCGGTACGCGAAGCCGGGCTGCCACAGGATCTTGAACCGGTGCTGCTGCCGCGGTTCCAACTGGGCCGCCCGTTGGACCGTGAAGCCGTACTCGCCCGACACATAGTCCACCTCGCCGTTCAGCAGCGCCTGTTCCAGCCTCTCGGAATTCTCGATGGTGCGGACAACGATCCGGTCGAAATACGGCTTGCGACCGTACCAGGTCGGATTGCGCTCCAGGACGATGGAGGCACCTGCCTCCACCCGCGTCACCCGGTAGGGACCGAACCAGAGACCGGGATTGGTCGTGTCGCTTTCATAGCGGCTGGAAACTTTGTAGTTGGCCGGGTCCCGCTCATAGGCCGCCCGCTCAACATGCTCCGGCAGCAGGATCAGGCCCTTCGAGTTCTCCGGCGTGCATGTATTGGGCTGGCGGTAGAGGATGAAGGTCTTTTCATCCGCCACCTCCAGCTTCACAACGTCCTTGGTGAAGAAATCCTGCTCGATGACGCCAACGGCCGGGTTGCTGCCGACTTCCCAGGTAAAGGCGACGTCCCGGGTCGTGACCGGCGTTCCGTCGCCCCAGACGGCGTCGGGACGCAGCGTGAAGCGAACCGCGACCGCCTTTCGTCCGTCGGGCAGCGTGACGTCCCTGATGCGGCCGTTCTTCCGGCTCGGCAGTTCGGTGCAGAGCGCACAGTAGAGCCGCCAGTCCTTATCGTAGGCCGTCAGCGGCCGATAGGTCATCCAGCCCACATAGGAGCGGATGCCCTGGCCATTGAAGTTAGGGTGGAAGCTGCCGGGATATTCCGAGACGCCGATGCGCAGTTCCTTGGAGTCGGGCGCCGCTTCCGCTGCCTGCGCCGGCTCCGGAGCAAGCCCGTTCCCGACCGGACCCGAAATGAGGATACCAAGGAAACCCAGGGCCGCTGCGGCAAATTCGAAAGTGGTCGTGCGCATTCCGGCATCATTGCTGAATCCGCACCCGAAATCCACCGGTCCGGTTGCCCACGCACCCGCCGCCGATCATCGCGCCATCGGAGGCCCGACGACCGGGACGGGAGCGTCTCGGATGTCCGGTCCCGCCCTATTCCTCGATCCGCGGCAGGTCGGAGGTGGCGGGGCCGGTGAGAAGCTTGCCGTCGGCGGCATAACGGCTGCCGTGGCAGGGGCAGTCCCAGCTCTTTTCCAGCTCGTTGAAATGGACGGTGCAGCCGAGATGGCGGCAGGTGGCGGACAGCCGGATGACCTCGCCGTTGTCGTCGCGGTAGGCGGCCACCAGCTGGCCCTTCTCGCGGATGATCGCCCCGCCGCCCACGGGAATTGCCGCTTCGGTCATGACTTCGGCACCGCCGCCGAAGGCGAACTCGCGGGCGTTGTCCAGATTCTCCCGAACGAACTCGCTGAGGTTCCGGGTCATCTTGCGGGTGGGATCATAGAGGCCCGCCCAGCTGTTGTGCCGCCCCTGGAGCAGATCGGTGATCAGCATGCCGGCAATCGTGCCATGGGTCATTCCCATGCCGCTGTCGCCGGTGGCGATCATGATGTTCGCCGTATTGGCAGGGTCGCGGCCAATGAAACCCAGCCCGTCGAACGGTTCCATCACCTGACCGGACCAGCGGTAGACCGTTTCCGTCGCCATGGGGAAGTGCTTGCGCGCCCAGTCCTCCAGCCGGACGAGGCGCTGCTGCATGTCATGGGCCTCGCCGTTCTTATGGTCCTCTCCGCCGACGATCAGGATGTCGTCGCCGCTGCCGTCCTGGGCGGGTTGCAGGCGGACATAGTGGTAGTCCTCGCGGGTGTCCCACCACAGCGCTGGCTCCACGCTGCCTTTGGGCAGTCGCAAAGCCACGACGTAGGTCCGGTACGGTCCCTGTTTGGAGTGAACGGCGAATTTATCCACCACCGGGGAATTGGTGGCGATCACGCAGGCCTGGGCGCGCAGGGAGCGTCCCTCACTGTCATGGATGATGGCCAGCTCGCCCCCTTCCACCTCGACGATGCAGTGGCCGGTGACCAGCAGCCCGCCCATGGCGGTGATGGCCTTGGCCAAGCCGTTCAGATACTTCATCGGGTGGAACTGGCCCTGGCGGGGAAAGCGCAGCGCGGGGCCGGCATAGGTGCCGGGCAGCCGGAAATCCTCGATCAGCGCCACATCGCCCAGACCGGCCCGGTGCGCCGCTGCCAATTCCTCCTCCAGCAGCTCCCGCCGGTCCTCCGGAGCCAGGAACAGATAACCGTCCACCCGGCGGAAGTCGCAGTCGATCTTCTCGTGCGCGACAATCCGCTCGATCAGGTCGATGGCGGCCGTGTGGCTCTCCGCGGCAAGGCGCGCGCCCTCTTCCCCGTGCTGGGTCTCCAGAAAGCTGTAGCGGTCGTCGATTGCGTTCGACAGGTGGGCGGTCGTGCGGGAGGTCTCGCCGCCGCCGATCTCCCCCTTGTCCACCACCATCACCTTCCGGCCCTCCCGCGCCAGCAGATAGGCGGTGGTCATGCCTGCGATGCCCGCCCCGACCACCACCACGTCGGCGGGGGGGCGGCGGTCGATCAAGCTATGCGGCGCGAAATTGAGCGTGTCCGCCATCGTCAGGCCGGATTCGCTGGGCGGCTCGTCCGGGTGGGGCAAGTAGGTCTGCGCTTCCGGCCAGGGCGCCGTGTCCATCCAGAGGGAAATCGTACGGGCAACGGGCATGGGCGCCTCTCCATCAAGATCGGGGTCCGCCGGAGTCCGGCCGGAAGGGGGATGCCCGCTCAACATGGGCGGTTTGAGGATGGTTCCGGCCGTGATTCCAGGCCAGGCTCCCTTGCCAAAAGCCGGTCCCGATGTGGCAGACTGGAGTTGTGCCACGCCACGCGAGGCACGGTTGACGCCTTATGCTCGCCGCGAGCATAAGGAATCGCATTTTGGGCTGCCGGCCCGGGAACAGGAAAAGACCGATATGACCGACCGCCTGAACATCGCCCTTGCGCAGGTCAACCCTACTGTCGGCGCGTTGGGCGCGAACCAGTCGCGCATTCGAAGCGCGCGGGCGGATGCTGCGGCGCGTGGGGCCGATCTGGTGGTCTATCCAGAGCTGGTGATCTGCGGCTATCCGCCGGAGGATCTGGTGCTGAAGCCCTTCTTCCTGGAAAGGGTGCGAAAGGCTGTCGAAGAACTGGCGGCGGACACCGCCGATGGTGGGCCGGCCATGGTGATCGGCGCGCCCTGGCAGGACCAGGGCCGGACCTACAACGCCGCCCTGCTTCTGGACGGCGGGCAGATCGCCGCCGTGCGCTACAAGCACGACCTGCCGAATTACGGCCCCTTCGACGAGAAGCGCGTCTTCTCCGCCGGCCCCCTGCCCGGCCCGGTGAATTTCCGCGGCGTGCGGCTGGGTCTGCTGGTCTGCGAAGACATGTGGACGCCCGACGTGGCGGAGACCCTGGCCGAGACAGGAGCGGAAATCCTGGTGGTCCCCAACGGCAGCCCGTTCGAGACCGACAAGAGCGACATGCGCATGAACCTGTCCGTCGCCCGCGTGACGGAGACCGGGCTGCCGCTGATCTATGTGAACCAGGTCGGCGGGCAGGATGAGCTGGTGTTCGATGGGGCAAGCTTCGTGCTGAACGCCGACCGGTCGTTGGCCGCACAGCTTCCAGGCTTCGATGAGCATCTCGGCATGACGCACTGGACGCGCGAGGCAGACGGCTGGCGCTGCGCCAGCACCGAATTTGCGAAGCCGGCGGAACGGCTGGAGGCGATCTACCGGGCCATGGTGCTGGGCCTGCGCGACTATGTCGGCAAGAACCGCTTTCCCGGCGTCATCATCGGCATGTCCGGCGGCGTGGATAGCGCCCTGTCCGCCGCCGTGGCCGTGGACGCGCTGGGGGCCGACGCGGTGCATCTGGTGATGATGCCGTCGCCCTATACCAGCCAGCACAGCCTGGACGACGCTGCCGAGGCCGCGGAGTTGCTGGGCGCGCGCATCGATACCATCTCCATTCAGCCGGCCATGCAGGCTTTCGACTCCATGCTGGCTCCCGCCTTCGCCGGCAAGGACCCGGATATCACGGAGGAGAACCTGCAGTCCCGCTCCCGTGGGGTGACGTTGATGGCGCTGTCGAACAAATTCGGCGGCATGGTCCTGTCCACCGGCAACAAGTCGGAGATGTCGGTGGGCTACGCCACGCTGTATGGCGATATGTGCGGCGGGTTCAACGTGCTGAAGGACATCTACAAGACCACCGTCTATGAGTTGTGCCGCTGGCGGAACGCCCATCTGCCCGCCGGCGTGATGGGACCGTCCGGCCGGGTGGTGCCGGATCGGATCATCACCAAGGCGCCGTCCGCGGAGCTGAAACCGGATCAGACCGACCAGGACAGCCTGCCCCCTTATGACGCGCTGGACGATATTCTCGAATGTCTTGTGGAGCGGGACATGGGCCTGATGGAGATCGTCGCCCGCGGTCATGAGGCAGAGGTGGTGAACAAGGTCTGGCGTCTGCTGGACAGGGCCGAATACAAGCGCCGCCAGGCCCCGCCGGGCGTCAAGATCACCCGCCGCAGTTTCGGCAAGGACCGCCGCTATCCGATCACCAGCGGCTTCATATCCATCCTGGCCGGTTGATCAACGCGCCGGCCGAGGCACTTCGCTTGCCGCACCGGCGAGACCGGGTGCCCGGCCCCTACCCCTTACTTGACAATCCCCGGGCGGAAACACCAAAGTGCCTGCCTGTAGCCGATCGATCGGGGAATGGTTGAGGCGAAGGCACAATGCCTTAACCTCTTTCGCGTAGGATCGGCCCCGGGCAGCTGGAAACGGCTGCATCAAGGCGCAACGGTTCAGGTGGGGGCTTCCTCGTGTCCACGAATATCCAGGTGCTGGTTGTCGACGATTACGCGACGATGCGGCGCATCATCAGGAACCTGCTCACCCAGATCGGCTTCACTCGCATCGAGGAAGCGGCCGATGGGGCGGAAGCACTGGCGAAGCTGCGCGGAGGCACCTTCGGTCTGGTCATCTCCGACTGGAACATGGAGCCGATGACCGGCCTGCAGCTCCTGAAGGAAGTGCGGGCGGACATCCGCCTGAAGGCCACGCCCTTCATCATGGTGACCGCGGAGTCGAAGACGGAAAACGTCGTTGCCGCCAAGGAAGCCGGCGTGAATAACTACATCGTGAAGCCGTTCAACGCCGACACCTTGAAGAAGAAGATCGAGAGCGTCATCGGCGCTCTGACCTGACGGACGGACCCGTCCGGAACGGTGCGGCCGTGAGCGACATCGTCGCCGATCTGACGGACCGGGAATATGAGCAGATCGAGGACGCTCTGCTCTCTTCCCGCCGCGGTCGCGCTTTCCTGCGGATGCGGGACCGGCGGCACCGAGTGGTCGCCGTCGACGATGTCCGCCGCCTGTTCCGTGAGACGCGGGACACGCCCCATATAGACCCGGCCAGCCACATCAAAATCCTGCGGCGCGAGTTGCAGGAACTGTCCGCCCATATCGCCGAGACCCGGCGTGAGGTCGCAGCGCTGAAGCCGGACGATCCTTCCGCCAACCGGATCATGGTTGCGACGGAGGAGCTGGATGCGATCCTCCAGGCTACTGAGCATGCCACGACGGAAATCCTGAACGGATCGGAGCGGATACAGTCCGTGGCCGACCGCCTGCGGAAGGATCAGCCGGAGCTGGCGTCGATTCTGGACAGGGAGGTCATGGAGATAATGACCGCCTGCAGCTTCCAGGACATCACCGGACAGCGCATGACCAAGGTGGTGAACGCCCTGCGCTATATCGAGCGCCGGGTGCATGCCATGATCCAGATCTGGGGCGGGCTGGAAGAGGAAGATCTTACCAACGACCCGTCGGATGAGCCAAAGGACACGCGGCCCGACGCCCACCTGCTGCACGGGCCTGCGCTGCGGGGCGGCATCAACCAGGATGCCGTTGACGCACTGCTGGCGGGAGCCGTCGCCGCGACGCGGAGCGTGGACGATCCGCTGGCGCAGAAGCCGCCGGCCCCCGTGCCCGACCGCCCCGCCGCGACCTTGGCCGACGGGGAAGCTGCGGAGCCGCTGTCCCAGTCGGCCGTGGACGACCTGTTCCCGTAAGCTGACCCGCCGACCAGCGCCTATGCGAGATAGCGCGCCTCGAGGTGGCGCTTAAAGACATCCGCGTCGAGGGGACGTCCGGTCGCCTGCACCAGAAGCTCCGTACCGGTGTAGCGACGCCCCTTCGCATGGATGGATTCGCCGAGCCAGCCCAGCAGGCCCGAGAGATCGCCGCGGGCGATGTCCCCGTCCAGGTCGGGCAACACCCTGCGCGCCATGTCGAAGAGCTGGGCCGCCATCATGGCACCGAGCGTATAGGTCGGGAAATAGCCCCAGAGCCCGCTGGGCCAATGGATGTCCTGCATACAGCCCATAGCATCGTTGGGCGGGGTCACTCCCAGCAGCTCCCGGAAGCCCTGGTTCCAGGCGTCCGGGAGGTCCCCAAGGTCGAGCCGTCCCTCCACCATCGCCTGCTCCAGCCGCCAGCGCAGGATCACATGCGCCGGATAGGTCATCTCGTCCGCATCCACGCGGATGAAGCTCCGCTCGACCTTGCGCATGCGCCGTAGGAGATTGTCCGCGGTCCAGGCCGGCCCGGACTTGCCATAGCCGGCCGCCAGGATGGGAGCTGCCCAGGCCAGGAAACCCGCATGCCGGCCCACCTGCATGTCCAGCATGAGGCTCTGGCTCTCATGCACGGCGAGCCCCCGCGCCTGCCCAACCGGCTGCGACAGCCACCGGGCCGGACGTCCCATCTCGTACATGGCGTGCCCGGTCTCATGCAGACTGGACTTGAAGGCCTTGAACCAGTCGTCCGGGTCCAGGCGGGTAGTGATGCGGACGTCCCCGGTCGCCCCGCCGAAGAAGGCGTGCAGGGACCGGTCCAGCCGGCCGGTGAATCCGATGCGCGCCGCGATGTCGGCGGCCAGTTGCCGCTGGACCTCCAGATCGAAAGGCCCCTCCATCGGGAGGGCCTCCGGCTCATTGGCCTGCCGCGCCTCCACCTTCTCCAGAAAGCCGGGAAGCCAGGCGGCATAGCTCTCGAACACGCCGGCGAAGTCCGCGACCCGACTACCGGGCTCATAGCTGTCGTGCAGCGCATCGTAAAGGCCGCAGCCCAGCACGCCGGCCTTCAGTTCCGCCTCTTCCCGCTGCCGGGCCAGAACCACGCGGAGGGCGGGCAGGAGTGCCGCAAAGTCGTTATTGCGCTTGGCATCGCGCCAGATGATCGCCGCCCTGGAGCTGGCGCGGGCGCTGGCCTCCACCAGCTCGGACGGCAGACAGACGGCGAGCGCTTGCATCCGCCGCATCTCCCGCAGATTGGCAAGCTGCCAGTCATCCAGCTCGCCAGCCCGCGACTCGGCCTCGTTCAGCCAGTCCGCCAGCCGCGGCTCCGCTAGCATCGCGTGCAGCACCCCTTCCAGCGCTGCCACCTGCTCCGCCCGGGCCGGGCTGGCCGCCTCCGGCATCATCGTGCGGGTGTCCCAGTTCAGTATCCCGAGCGCCCCCTGAAGCGCGGAGCGGCGGGCAAAGTGGGCTTCCAGGCGGGCGTAGGCGGAACTCATTTCAGCGGCAATCTCCGGAAACTTGCGGCGATCCAGACGCCAACCAGGGTAAGGGCCAGGCCGTACCAGGTGATGACGTAGGAGAGATGATTGTTGGGCAGATTGACCACCGTGCGGCCGCCCAAGGGCCAGCCGCCGGGGTTCGGCGTATTGTCCGCCTGAACAACGACAGGAGCGAGTTCCTGGACCTCGGCTGCGACGGCCATGGCGGGCAGGTCGGTCCAGAACCAGAAATTCTCAGCGGGGCGGTTCTCGGGCTGAAGCCAGTTCGGGCTGTCGGGCGTGCGGGCGATTCCCCGGATGGTCACCTCGCCGGGCACCTGCCCCTCCGCCCGCCGGACGGCATCGCGCAGGTCATCCGGTACGAACCCGCGGTCCACCAGGACCGTCCCCTGCCCGTCGCTGCGCCGTAGTGGGGTCAGCACATGCACGCCGGTGCGGTTCGTGCCGTTCGGCTGCTGCATGGTGCGCGGGCCGAGATGGAGTTCGCGGTCATGCAGGAAGGTGCCCGTAACGCTGACCGGCCGGTAGTCCCAGGCTTCGGGATCGTCGATGGAGGGCGGCAGCGGCACAGGATCGGCGTCGAGCCGCGTCTCGATCCGGTTGATCAGCGCGGTTTTCCACTCCAGCCTCTGCCACTGCCAGGTGCCGAGCGTGATCAGCGCCGCGAGCGTAACCAAGCTGGCAAGCGTCATCCAGAGACTTGGGCGGAATCGGCGGGGACCGAGATGGTCGGCTCCGTCGGGAGCGCTCATGGCATCAGCCTTGCCCGCCCGGCGCTTCGTCCGGGGCGCGATCGAACTCGTCGCGGCGGTAGCGATACTGGAGCGCCAGGGTCATGCCCTTGGCAGGGCGGAGCATGCCGAGTGCTGTGCCGAGGATCACCACGGACCAGATGATGGCATGGAGCCAGAGCGGCCAGTCCACCCGCATGGCCACCATCAGCGCCAGCGGAACGATGGTGAAGCCGAGAATGAAAATGAGGAAGACAGCCGGACCGTCGCCGCTGTCGTTCCGGGCCAGTTCCAGGCCGCAGACCTCGCATAGGTCCACGACGTCCAGATAACCCTTGAAGAGTCTCCCCTCCCCGCAACGCGGGCAGCGACACCGCAGGCCCGCGCGCAGGTAGGGGAGGACATCGTCACTGTGGGTCGATTGCGACACCACGGTCTCGCTTGGTTTCAGCAGGATCAGTGCGCGGCCGGCCAGGCGCCGCCGCCGCCCCACCAGTAGATGGAGACGAACAGGAACAGCCAGACCACGTCGACGAAGTGCCAGTACCACGCCGCCGCCTCGAAGCCGAAATGGCTGGTCGGGGTGAAGTGGCCGCGCGCCGTGCGGTACCAGCAGACCGCCAGGAAGATCGTCCCGATGATCACATGGGCGCCGTGGAAACCCGTCGCCATGTAGAAGGCGGACGAATAGACGTTCTGGTTGAAGGCGAAAGTGGCGTGGCCGTACTCGTAGATCTGGAAGCCGGAGAACAGCACGCCGAGGGCGACCGTCAGGCCGAGGGCCTTGGAGGCGGCCTTCATGTTGCCTTCCACGATCTCATGGTGGGCCCAGGTCACCGTGCAGCCCGACAGCAGCAGGATGACGGTCATCATCAGCGGCAGGTCGAACGGGTTCATCGGGACGGTGCCGGCCGGGGGCCAGACACCGCCGGTCGCCTCGATACGGGCCGTCTGAATCGGCTCGTTGTAGAAGAGGCTGGCGTCGAAGAAGGCCCAGAAGAAGGCCGCGAAGAACATCACTTCCGACGCGATGAACAGCACCATGCCGTAGCGGAGGCCGATCTTGACGATCGGGCTGTGGGCCTTCTGGACCACGCTCTCCCGCACCACGTCGCGCCACCAGCCGAACATGCAGGCCAGCACGGCGACGAAGCCGGCGGCCAGCAGGTACCAGCCCATGTCGTGGAACTGCAGCACCGCACCAGTGGCCAGGAGGCCGGCGGCGAAGCTGCTGAGCAGCGGCCACGGGCTGGGGTCTACCAGGTGGTAGGGCTGCTTGATGCCCTCGTTCTGCGCCTGTACGTCAGCCATCTCTCTCTATCCCTCGGCTCGCCCGGCTTCCCGATCGGTCCCGATCCTCCCGCTGTATGGAGGTCGGGGCGGGCCCGGTGTCTTTCAGTTCAAACGCTCCGCCGGAGTGCCCGCGACGGCCGGAGGGGCCGCCTGGGCGCTCTCTTGGTAATCCCTGGCGCCCTCGCCGTCCATAGCCTGATGGGCCAGCGTCTGATCGGGCGCCTTGTAGAAGGTGTAGGACAGGGTGATGGTGGTCACATCGTCCATATGCGGGTCCTCGGCGATCGCCGGGTCCACGAAGAAGTAGACCGGCATGTCCACCGACTGCCCAGGTTCCAGCATCTGCTCGGTGAAGCAGAAGCACTGGATCTTGTTAAAATAGATCCCAGCCTTCTCCGGCGTGACGTTGTACGTCGCCGTCCCGACCAGAGCCGCATCCGTGTTGTTGCGGGCGTGGTAGCTGGTCAATGCCGGCTCGCCCACGCGCACGTCCATGGTGTTCGCCTCCGGTCGGAAGCTCCACTTCAGGTCCCGGTTCACGTCCGCATTGAAGCGGATGGTGATCTTGCGGTCCAGCACCGGACCGGCGATGCCGTCCGCCACCTGCGGCGTCCCGGCAAAGCCCGTCACACGGCAGAACAGATCGTACAACGGTACGGCCGCGAAGGTCAGGCCGGTCATGCCGGCCACGATCCCGCCCAGCACCACGGCAACGCGGGCGTTGCTGCGACCGCCATGTCTCTGCTGCCGGGTCATGGCGTGATGCCTCCCCCCGACATGCGGACCATCGCGATCACATAGATCAGCCCCACCAGGAACAGCAGCACCGCCAGCACCGCGAGGTTCTTGCCCCGCTGACGCTTGTGCAACTCGCTCCTGGGATTGCCGCGGCTTGGCTGCTTGTCCTCATCCATGGTTCCCTCCCGCTCAGCCGAGCACCAGCCGTTCGCCCACCATCAGGGCGAACAGCAGGAACAGGTAGAGGATGGAAAAAGCGAACATCTGTTTGGCGGGCTTGTAGTCCCCCTCCTCCGCGCGCAGCACGCGCACGGCGGACAGAAGGAATAGGCCGCCCAGCACCGCGGCGCCGATGGCATAGGCCACTCCGGACACGCCGAGCACGTAGGGCGTTAGCGCCAGCGGGAACAGCAGGACCGTATAGGCCAGCATCTGCCGCTTGGTCTCGCGCTCGCCAGCCACGACGGGAAGCATCGGCACGCCGGCGTCGCTGTAATCGATCCTGCGGAACAGGGCCAGCGCCCAGAAGTGAGGCGGCGTCCAGAAGAAGACCAGGGCAAACAGCACCACGCTGGCGAGGCTGATGTCGCCGGTGACGGCCGCCCAGCCGATCATCGGCGGGAACGCGCCGGCAGCACCGCCGATGACGATGTTCTGCGGCGTGCTGCGCTTCAGCCACATGGTGTAGACGAAAATGTAGAAGGCGCTGGCGAAGGCCAGCAGCCCGGCCGCGACCCAGTTCACGGCGAGACCCATCAGGATCACCGGCGCTACGGACAGCACCACGCCGAAGGCGAGCGCCTCGTCCGGATCGACCTTGCCGGCGGGAATGGGCCGCTTCTGGGTGCGGGTCATGATCGCGTCGATGTCGCGGTCGTACCACATGTTGACGGCACCGGCAGCACCTGCGCTGACGGCGATGCAGAGGATCGCCACCGCGGCAAGGACCGGGTGCAAATGGCCGGGGGCCAGCATCAGGCCGGCGAACCCGGAGAACACCACCAGCGACATGACGCGCGGCTTCAGCAGGGCGATGAAGTCGCCCACGCCAGCCGTCGCCTGCTCGTAACCGCCAAGTGCGGCGCCGGTGCGTGTATCGAGTGCGGTATCGCTCATCCCGCTTGTCTTTCGTCCCTACGACCCCTGCGGCCCGTCGGATCGGGCCGGCCTGTCATCACATACCGGCTGGACGGCGGTTATGGCCCGCCTTTGCACCAGCCGCTCCCGTCGCCGGGCTTTGCGGTCTGCCGGGTGGCAAGACCGCGCGGGACGGTGCATCCCGCGCGGCCTTCCCCTCATGAACCGCCTCAGTGCGGGGCCGGACGACACGTCCCTGCCCCAGGCCGCCGGAAGGCGGCGGACCCTCAAAAGACCGGCGGGACGGCAGGTCGACCCCGCCGTCCCGCCGCCGCATCACTTGATGCGCGGCAGCGTCTCGAACTGGTGGAACGGCGGCGGGGAGGACAGCGTCCACTCCAGCGTGGTTCCACCGGTCTTCCAGTAGTCGCCCTCAACCCGGCGGCCGGCCACCAGGGTGTAGATCGCCATCACGCAGAAGAAGAGCGTGGAGGCGAAGGCGATGTAAGCGCCGAAGGAGGAGATCATGTTCCAGCCGGCATAGGCGTCCGGATAGTCCGGGATACGGCGCGGCATGCCGGCCAGACCCAGGAAGTGCTGCGGGAAGAACAGCAGGTTGACGCCGATGAAGGTGGTCCAGAAATGCACCTTGGCCGCCCATTCCGGGTGCTGCCGACCGCTCATCTTGCCGATCCAGTAATAGTAGCCGGCGAAGATGGCGAAGAGAGCACCGAGGCTGAGCACGTAGTGGAAGTGCGCAACCACGTAGTAGGTATCGTGCAGCACGATATCGATGCCGCCATTGGCCAGCACCACGCCCGTCACGCCGCCGACGGTGAACAGGAAGATGAAGCCGATGGCCCAGATCATGGGCGACTTGAATTCGATGGAGCCGCCCCACATCGTGGCGATCCAGGAGAAGATCTTCACGCCTGTCGGAACCGCGATGATCATCGTGGCCGCCGTGAAGTAGGCGCGGGTATCGACATCCAGACCCACCGCGAACATGTGGTGCGCCCAGACCACGAAGCCAACCACGCCGATGGCGACCATCGCGTAGGCCATGCCCAGATAGCCGAAGACCGGCTTGCGGGAGAAGGTCGACACGATGTGGCTGATGATGCCGAAGGCCGGCAGGATCATGATGTACACTTCGGGGTGGCCGAAGAACCAGAACAGGTGCTGGAACAGCACCGGATCGCCACCGCCGGCCGGATCGAAGAAGTGCGTGCCGAAGTTACGGTCGGTCAGCAGCATGGTGATGGCGCCGCCCAGGACGGGCACGGCCAGCAGCAGCAGGAACGCCGTGACGAGCATCGCCCAGACGAACAGCGGCATCTTGTGCAGCGTCATGCCCGGGGCGCGCATGTTGAAGATGGTGGTGATGAAGTTCACAGCACCCAGGATCGAGCTGGCGCCGGCGAGGTGCAGGGCGAAGATCGCCATGTCCACGCTGGGGCCGGCATGACCGAAATCGTCGGACAGCGGCGGGTAGATCGTCCAGCCCGTGCCCGCACCCTGGCCCACGAAGGCGGAGCCCAGCAGCAGCAGGAAGGCCGGCACGATCAGCCAGAAGCTGATGTTGTTCAGGCGCGGGAACGCCATGTCCGGCGCGCCGACCATCAGCGGCACGAACCAGTTGCCGAAGCCGCCGATCAGGGCGGGCATGACGACGAAGAACACCATGATCAGGCCATGGGCCGTGATCAGCACGTTCCACATCTGACCGTCGGCCAGGAACTGCATTCCCGGCTCCTGCAGCTCCATACGCATGATGACGGAGAACAGGCCGCCGATCAGGCCGGCGATGACCGAGAAGAACAGGTAGAGGGTACCGATGTCCTTATGGTTGGTCGAGAACAGCCAGCGCTTGACGAAGCCCGGCTTGTGATCGTGATCGTGGGCGTGAGCCCCGGAGACAGCACCCATGTCTCAATTCCTTCCTAATATCACTCGCCGGCAGGGATGGCGGCCTTCGCCACCTGCGTGGTCGGCTCAATGCCGAGTTTGGCCTGCTGCTGCTGAACCCAGTCGGCGAAAGCCTCCTTGGAAACAGCCTCGATGGCGATCGGCATGAAGGCGTGGTTCACACCGCAGATCTCGGAGCACTGGCCGTAATAGACGCCCTCGCGCTCGACGCGGAACCAGGTCTCGTTCAGGCGGCCCGGGACGGCGTCCTTCTTCACGCCGAAGGCCGGCATGGCCCAGGAGTGGATGACGTCGGAGGCGGTGACGAGCACGCGGATGTCGGTGTCGACCGGCACGACGACGCGCTGGTCCACTTCGAGCAGACGGAGGTTAGGATTGGTCACCTGCTCGGCCGGGAGCATATAGCTCTCGAACGCGATGCCGCCCTGGTCCGGGTACTCATAGCCCCAGTACCACTGGTAGCCGGTCACCTTCAGGGTCATCTCGGCGTTCGGCGCTTTGTCCATGTAATAGAGCACACGGAAGGACGGAACCGCGATCACCGCCAGGATGACGACCGGGACAACCGTCCAGGCAACTTCCAGCAGGGTGTTGTGCGTGTTCTTGGACGGCACCGGGTTGGCGGAGGCCCGGAAACGGACCAGCACGTAGGCCAACAGGCCGGCGACGAACAGGACGATGGCGGCGATGATGCCGAGCAACAGGTCATGGAACCCGTCGAGCTGCGCCTTCACCGGGGAAGCGGCCTGCTGGAGGCCGATCTGCCACGGGGTCGGCGCACCGACGTTGGTCGCGTCCTGGGCAAGGGCCATGGCGCTGCCCAGCGCGGTAAGGAAAAAGGCCGACACTGCGGCGCCGATCTTGCGTACAGACATCCCTAACCACTCTCATCGTTGTCGGGGACTTGGCGCCCCTAGGCTAGCCGGACCGCCCGCCCGCCAGCGCGAGCCCAGATCCCGGAATACCGTTGGCCGGCAACACCGCCCGACCGGGATTGAGCGCACTGGCGACGTCGCGGCGTGACGCGACCCCGAACCCGTTGTTATCAGGCTGGCCGGGAACCTACACGCGCGATGGGCATTCGAACAACATGCAAGCCCCTGTGACGAGGCGCACATATCGTCGCAGACCATAGCCACCCGGCCGGCACACGTAAAGAAAGTCCGATTCCGCTAGGCTTCCAAGGCCGGGGGCAAACGGTCGCAGCTTGATCCATCTCATTGGCGCAGCCGGAATCCGCAACTTCGGTATGGGCATTTGGGTGCGAATCCGGCCAAGCTTCCTGCTCTTCCTGCCGGGCTGGAAAGCGCTCCGGCGGGTTGCCGGACGGGCCCTGGATCGCCATTCTCTTACGGTTGCCTGATCCCGTTCCGCTTCGGAGTGAGCGCATGTCGAACCTCGCCCAGACCGATGATATCTTCTACACCCGTGCCGGGCTGGACCGGGCGCGCACCGAAAGCATCGTGGCCGACGCGCTCCGCGGGGCGGACGATGGCGAACTGTTCCTGGAATACGCCCAGTCGGAAGGCTTTTCCTGGGATGACGGGAAGCTGCGCAGCGCCAGCTTCGACACAGCGCAAGGCTTCGGCCTTCGGGCCGTGGCGGACGAGGCGACGGGGTACGCCCATGCCTCCACGCTCAGCGAGGATGCCATCCGGCGCGCGGGCGACACGGTCAGGGCGGTGCACTCCGGGCATGCCGGCATCTATGCCGAGCCGCCGGTCGGCACCAACCGCGCCCTCTATGCCAGCGACAATCCGCTGGGCCTCGTTCCTTTCGAGGCCAAGGTCAAGCTGCTGGAGCAGATCGACGGATATGCCCGGTCGCTCGACCCGCGGGTGAAGCAGGTCTCCGCCTCGCTTGCCGGGGAGTGGCAGGCGGTGCAGATCGTCCGTGCTGACGGAACCCGCGTGGCCGACGTGCGGCCCCTGGTCCGCCTCAACGTCTCCGTCGTGGTCGGCGAAGGCGACCGGATGGAGACCGGCAGCTATGGCGCCGGCGGGCGCACCACCTATGAGCGGTTCTTGGAGCCGGAGGTGTGGAAGTCCCATGTGGACGAGGCGCTGCGCGGCGCGCTGGTGAACCTGTCCGCCGTGGACGCCCCGGCCGGTGAGATGCCCGTAGTGCTTGGGCCGGGCTGGTGCGGCGTCATGCTGCACGAGGCCGTCGGCCACGGGCTGGAGGGCGATTTCAACCGCAAGAAGACCTCCGCCTTCTCGGGCTTGCTGGGTCAGCGCGTGGCAGCGCCCGGCGTGACCGTCGTGGATGACGGCTCCCTGGAAGGCCTGCGCGGGTCCCTGAGCGTGGATGACGAGGGCACGCCCACCAACTGCACCACCCTGATCGAGGACGGTATCCTGGTCGGCTATATGCAGGACCGGCTGAACGCACGGCTGATGGGGGTGAAGCCCACCGGCAACGGCCGCCGTCAGTCCTTTGCTCACATGCCCATGCCGCGCATGACCAACACGGTGATGCGCTCCGGCGACAAGCCGAAGGAGGAGATCATCGCCTCCGTGAAGCGCGGGCTCTATGCCGTGAATTTCGGCGGCGGCCAGGTGGACATCGTCTCCGGCAAGTTCGTCTTCTCCGCCTCCGAGGCCTATATGATCGAGGACGGGAAGATCGGCGCGGCGGTCAAGGGCGCCACCCTGATCGGCAACGGGCCGGACGCGCTGACCAAGGTCACGATGATCGGCAATGACAGTTGCCTCGACCCTGGCATCGGCGTCTGCGGCAAGCAGGGACAGGGCGTACCGGTCGGCGTCGGCCAGCCGACCATGCGCATCGACGGCCTGACCGTGGGCGGCACCCGCGCCGCCTGACGGGTTGCTCAGCCGGCTGCCCGGTCCATGGCCGGGTGGTCCGCGCATGCATCTACCCGGCGGGGCAGACGGACCAGGAAGCTGGTTCCCTGCCCCGGTGCGGAGCGAAGACTGATCGATCCACGCAGAGTCTGTGTCACCAGATTATAGACTATGTGCAGGCCGAGCCCGCTGCCGCCGTTCGACCGGTTCGTGGTGAAGAAGGGATCGAAAACACGCCCTTGGTTTTCCAGGGGAATCCCGCGCCCATCATCGGCAAAGAGCAGTTCCACCTGATCCGGGCCATGGTCGCGGATGGTGATGGCGATGCGCCCGGCCTGTCCGGGGCCGAAGGCGTGGATGGTGGCGTTCAGCACCAGATTGGTTACCACCTGGGAGATAGCGCCGGGAAAGCTGTCCATCAGGATGCCCGGCGGGCAGTCCAGCTCCGCCTTGTGCGGCAGCCGCCTCAGCCGCGGCGCCAGACTTTGCAGCACCTCTTCCAGATAGGTCTTCAACTCGAAGCCGCGCCGCTCGGCGCTGGCCTGGTCCACCGCGACCTGCTTGAAGCTCTGGATCAGCTCCGCCGCGCGGCTGACATTGGCGTTCACCAGATGGGAACTGTCCGCCAGGATGGAGAGAAACTCGTTCAACTGCTTGCGGGTGATCTTCCCCTGCCCCACCGCCCGTTCCAGTTCCGCGATGCTGTCGCCAAGGTGGGAAACTGCGGTGACGGCGATTCCCATGGGCGTGTTCAGCTCGTGCGCCACGCCGGCCACGAGTTGGCCGAGGGACGCCAGCTTCTCCGCTTGGACCAGACTCGCCTGGGCCATGATCAGCCTCTCCTGAGCCTCCTTCAGTTCCCTCACCTGCTGGGCAAGCTGATCGCGCTGCTGGGCAATGATCGTTTCCGAGCGCAGCAGGCCATCATTGGCCTGGCGCAGACGCTCCCGCTCCTCCTCCAACTGCCGCATCCGCGCGAATTCGGTCCGGCGCAGGGTAGCGAGCTGCCAGGCGGTCAGGCCGCCGAACAGATTCGCCAGGAACTGCATCACCGAGACGGTAGCCATCTCGCTCGGCTGCCCGTCCCCGATCGGCATGACGATGCCGACATAGGCCGCGCTCGCCAGCACGCCGAATATCACCTGAAGCCGCCAGCGCGTCGGCAGGAACAGGTAGTTCATCAGCACGATGATGAGGACGAAGAAGGAGACGGTCAGAGTCGCCTTTGGCCGATCCACCATCAGCGCGACCATCACCGCCATGGCCCATATATAGGTCAGCAGCAGCATCAGCAGCGCGTGACGCAGATTGTACGTGTCCTCCCGGATCGGAAGCAGGACGACGGCAAGGATCGTGGCGTAGACGCCGACGCGCAGCGGCAGGAAGATGTAGAAGACGGTATCGCTGCTGAAATAGACGAAATCCAGCAGCAGCGGAGCCAGATAGAAGACCATGAGGCCCAACAGGTTGCGGCGGAGGGAGACGACCTCTCCCTCCATGCTGTGCAACCGGTAGGCCCGCTCCATCGCGGGATCGGCGAACTGGCCGTGCCTCAACATGTCCACGCAGCCTCCAGAGGCCGGCGCAGAAACGTAGGTCCGCGGCGGCATATATACCGACGGATTAAGCCTACCCTAATGTTCATCGCAGGTGGAACAGATAGCTGAACGGAAGCACCCTGGGGAGCATCCGCTCAGTACGCATATTCGTCATAGACCTTTTCGACATTGCCGTTCCACGCGCCGTGATACTTGGCGAGCAGTTCCCCAGCCGGCGTGACACCCGTTTCGGCGATGCGGGCGAGCGGTTCCAGGAAGTGGGTTTCGTCATCGCCCATACCCGCCTTCCGTCCCCGCAGGCGTAGCCCCTCCTTGGCGATGGCGACAACCTGCCGCGCCACCGTGGCAAGTGTTGCGCCGCGGAACGGGGTATCCAGGCCGAGACGGGGCACATCGCGGCGGAGCATGGCGCGCTCCTCATGCGTCCAGTCCTTGACCAGATCCCAGGCTGCGTCCAGGGCCGATCCCTCGTACAGAAGCCCGACCCAGAGGGCCGGCAGGGCGCAGAGGCGCTTCCAGGGGCCGCCATCGGCGCCGCGCATTTCCATATACCGCTTCAGCCGGACTTCCGGGAAAAGGGTGGTCAGATGGTCGTTCCAGTCGGTCAGCAGCGGCTGCTCCCCCGGCAGGACGGGCAGCTTGCCTTCCAGGAACCGGCGGAAATCCTGGCCCGAGGCGTCCAGGTACTTGCCGTCGCGGTACGCGAAATACATCGGCACCTGGAGCGCATAATCCACATAGCGCTCGAACCCGAATCCGTCCTCGAACACGAAGGGAAGATCGCCGGTGCGGTCGGGGTCCGTGTCGGTCCAGATATGGCTGCGGAAGGTCTGGAAACCGTTGGGCTTGCCCTCCGTGAAGGGGCTGTTGGCGAACAGCGCCGTCGCTACCGGCTGCAAGGCCAGCGAGACGCGGAACTTCTTCACCATGTCGGCTTCGGAACTGAAATCCAGATTGACCTGCACAGTGCAGGTGCGGGTCATCATGTCGATGCCGAGATTGCCGCGCTTCGGCATGTATTCCCGCATGATCTTGTAGCGGCCCTTGGGCATCCAGGGGATGTCCTCCCGCCGCCACAGCGGGTTGAAGCCCAGCCCCAGCATCCCGAATCCGAGATCCTGCCCGATCTCTTTGACCTGACAGAGATGCTCCGTCACCTCCGCGCAGGTCTGATGGATGGTCGAGAGCGGGGCGCCCGACAGCTCGAACTGGCCGCCCGGTTCCAGCGAGATGTTCGCCATGCCCTTCTGCAGGGCAATGACGTTGTCGCCCTCATAGAGCGGCTCCCAGCCGAAGCGGTCCACGAAGGCCTGCAGGACTTCGCCGATTCCGCCCGGCCCCTCATAGGGCAGCGGCCGGTAGTCGGCCGTGCGGAAGGCGAACTTCTCGTGCTCCGTACCGATGCGCCATTCGGCGGCCGGCTTGCAGCCCTGCTCCAGATATTCCACCAGTTGGCGGCGGCTGGTGACCGGTTCGCCGCGCGACTTCGGGGGGGCGGACATGGCGCTGGGTTCCTAAGAAAGAGAGGCGTTGAAACAGTGAACTACAGGTCGGCTCAGGCGCGGAACGGAGGCCGCACGCCGTCGGCATCGCCCGTCCAGTCGCCCGCCAGCGCCTGCCAGGCTGCCAGCGCGGCGAACGCCGCCGTGTCGGCCCGCAGAATGCGGGGACCGAGACCGACGGGCACAACAAAGGGCAAGTGCCTCAGGGCGTCAAGCTCCTCTGAATCGAAGCCGCCTTCCGGTCCGATCAGCCATGCGGCGGGTTGCCCCTTCCGCGCTGTGACGGCCATCACCAGCGGTTCCGCTCGACCTGATTCGGCGGCCACGAACAGGGTGCGGCCGGCATCCCATCCCTCCAGCACCCGCAGCAGGTCCGCTGCTTCCCGGACCTCCGGAACCGACAGCCGCTCGCACTGCTCCGCCGCCTCAACAGCGTTGGCGCGCATCCGCTCCTGATTGACCCGGTTGACATCGGATCGGCGCGTAAAGACCGGCTGGATCGCGCCGACACCAAGCTCCACCGCCTTCTCGACCACATATTCGGTGCGCCCGCCCTTCAGCGGCGCGAAGAGCAGCCAGGGGCCGGGCTCCGCCGGCTGCGGACGGACCTTCTCCAGAAGGCGCAATGTCCCGGCGGACTTGGTGAGCGCGCCGACCTCGGCCAGCCACTCCCCATCACGCCCGTTGAAGGCAAGAAGCCGGTCGCCGGTCCCCATGCGGAGGACACGGCCGAGATAATGCGCCTGACCGGGCGAAAGCGGCGCCTCGCCGCCGGAAGCCAGGGCGGATTCGACGAAGAGGCGGGTGCGCGGGCGGTCGGCGGTCATTCGGGATCAGCTGTCCAGAAGCGGGGCGGCGAGAGCCGAAAGGTGACACCGGGACCCGTCCAGGTCCAGCCGCACCATATTGGTGATTTCGGCGACATGTTGCGCTAAGCTCACCCGCACACCACAGCGATCCGGACGAGATGAGCAGCACGGCCCACACGGACGAGCATCGCGCGGAGGGCATGGCCGGTACGGGTCATACCGATATCCGCGCCGGCAACTGGGTCGACCGCTGGCTTCCGGCGGCCCTGACCCCCTATGCGCGTCTGGCACGGCTCGACCGGCCCATCGGCACATGGCTGCTGCTGTTCCCCTGCTGGTGGTCCATTGCCCTGGCAACCCCGGCAGGCCAGTGGCCGGACCTGTATCTGATGGCGCTTTTCGCCATCGGCGCGGTAGTGATGCGAGGGGCAGGCTGCACCGTCAACGACATTCTGGACCGCAAGCTGGATGCCCAGGTTGAGCGGACAGCCGTCCGGCCGATCCCCAGCGGACAGGTCAGCGTGCGGCAGGCGCTGCTGTTCCTTGCGGCGCAGCTGCTGGCCGGCCTTCTGGTTCTGGTTCAGTTGAACTGGCTCTCCATCGGGCTGGGCATAGCCTCCCTGGCGCTGGTCTTCAGCTACCCGCTGATGAAGCGGATCACTTGGTGGCCGCAGGCCTTCCTGGGCCTGACCTTCAACTGGGGCGCCCTCATGGGGTGGACAGCGGTGGCGGGCGCCCTTGATGCTCCTGCCCTGCTGCTCTATGCCGGCTGCATCCTGTGGACGCTGGGCTATGACACGATCTATGCGCACCAGGACAAGGAGGACGATGCCCGCATCGGCATCAAGTCCACCGCCCTGCTGTTCGGCGGACGTTCCCGGCAATGGGTGTCGGCCTTCTATGCCGGCGCGTTCATGCTCTGGGCGGTGGCCGTCGTTCCCCTTGGCGACCAGTGGGCCATGACGCTGCCGCTGCTCATCACGGGTCTGCTGCTGGCGACGCAGGTGCGGGGGTGGGAGCCGGACGATCCGGCCGACAGTCTGGCCACCTTCAAGGCGGCACGGTTCGTCGGCTGGGCGCTCCTGCTGGCGATCGTGGCCGGCGTCGCATCCCAGCCGCCTGCGGCGGCAAGCAACGGCGGAGGCGGCGTACCGGTTGAGCCGCTCCGCAGCCGCCATGCGCCGCACCTGTCCCCACCGTTCGAGCTGGTCAGCTATCCGGTCCGCTGATCGTCCCTATTCGCGCTTCAGAATCGTCTCGGTTATGGTGTTCGCCCACCATGTGGACATGAAGCGCGCCTTGAATTCGACCGGGTCGTAGACGTTGTCCACCCAGTCGTAGAAGTCTATGGGCGTCTTGGCGCTGTACTCCCGGTATTCCTCGAAGAAACGGTCCAGGATACCGGTCTTGGCCTGACGCACATGGCCGAACCGCCAGTGCAGCATGCTCATGGCCTCATCCACCGGCCGCTTCTCATGAACCAGCAGATACAGCGCGCTCATGAAGCCGACGCGGTCGGCCCCGGCCTTGCAGTGCATCAGGGCCGGATATTCGATCGAATTCCAGATCTCCCGCGCCTTGTGCAGATTTTCCTTCTTCGGCGCGTCGCGGCTGTTCACCGGGAAATCCACCAGCGTGACGCCGTGCCGGCGGCACGCCCGCTCCTCCAGGAAATAGCTGCCGCAGTCATCGCGCCGGCCACGCAGATTGATGATGGTCTTGATGCCCATCTTCTGGGCGTCTTCCACATGCGCCGGGGTAGGCTGGCTGGAGCGCCACATCCTGTCGGTGATGCGGAACATGTTCTTGTAGACCATGCGGATGAAGGCATGGTCCTTGAAGATCGAGTTCACATACCGCCCGATCAGGTGCCGCCGGCCGACCGGCGTAAGCGCCGTGGTCTCGTTGGCCAGCCCGCTCTTCGACATGTTTCCTCGATCTCCGCATTGACCCGCGGTGGCGTAACCTACGCCGCCGGTGGCCGTCCACCCCATTTAGGGATGGACGGCCATGCGGAGCAGATAGCTCAGCGAAGGGGTGACATGCGGATCGGGCGAGGCGTCAGGCACCGGCGCGGGCAGCCGCTGCGACGCGGCGGCGGGACGGGCGGCTGACCACGGCACGGCGGCCGATGGCCTCCCGCAGATGTGTGGCAAGCTCCTCCGCCCGGTGGGCGGCAGTATGAGCGGCCAGAACGCGGGTGCGGGCGCGTAGGCCCAAGGCGCGGATCGACTCCGGCGTCATCTCCGTCAGCGCCTTGACCACGTCGTCGGTGCTGTGGGCGATCAGGATCTCCCGGCCCGGGCGGAACAGCTCGTCCAGCCCCTCCCAATGGTCGGAGATGATGGGGGCGGCGCAGGCTGCCGCCTCGAACAGCCGCACGCTGGGGCTCCACCCCGCCCGGATCATGTCGGCCCGGGTCACGTTCAGCGTGAATGTCTGGGTGGTGTAGAAGCCGCGGTGCTCTCCCGGCGGAAGGTGCTCGATGCGCTCCACATTCCTCGGCCAGACGATGTCGCCCGGATATTGCGGGCCGGCGACGACGAACTTCCGCTCCGGCAGCGCTTCCGCCACCTTCAGCAGCAGCTTGTCCAGGGTGGGCTGCCGGTCGATGCTGTAGGTGCCGAGATAGCCCAGTGCCCAGCGCTCCGCCTGCTCGTCCGGCCGGTAGATGTCCGGATCGGCGGAGCAGTAGAGGGCCCGCGCCATCGGCGAACCGAACTCCCGCTCCAGCCGGGTCAGCGTCGGCCCGCCGGTGAAGGAGAGATAGAGGCCGTAGCCGGGGATCTGGTCCGCGGCGAGGTAGGCGGTACCGCCATTCTCCAGCGCCGCCAGGGTCACCGGCGTGTCGATGTCGTAGAAGGCGACCAGCCCCTTGGCCGTGGCCTGCGCCCAGGCCCCGACCTCCCGCCCGTCCGGCACGTAGGAGCCGACGATCACCGCATCGGCATCGCGCACCAGGCCGGCATGGGTCTCGAACAGCTCGTCCAGCCCGGCATAGAGAATGGTGCGGCAGCCCTGCGGCTCCGGCTGGTCGCGGTGCGCGCCGCCGTACCAGGGCACGTCCCGTTCCAGGAAGGTCACCTTATGCCCCTGCGCCGCCAGTTCGCGAACCAGCCCGCGATAGGTGGTCGCGTGTCCGTTGCCCCAGCTCGACGTGATCGACAGGCCGAGGATGACGATGTCGAGCGCGCTTTTCATGCCGTGGCCCTCATCTTCCCGCCCCCGATCTTCCCCGCTGCCAGCTCACCGGTCGTCAGCAGCGTCTCCACCTGGGCGGCGCGATGGGCGTAGGTGTGTTCCGACAGGACCCGCCGCTGGGCGGCCTGACCGATGGCGCGGGCGCGCTCCGGCGTCAGGGCGCGGAGATGTTCGGCCACCTCCTCCCCGTTCCGGGCGACCAGCACCTCCTCGCCGGGCTCCAGGAACAGCTCCAGCCCGACCCAATGGTCGGTGATCAGGCAGGCGGCGGCCCCGGCGGCCTCGAACACCCGCGTGGCGGGGGAGAAGCCGTAGCGGGCCATGCTTTCCCGGCTGATGTTCAGCACGGCCAGCGGCGTGCAGTTGAAGGCATTGTGGTCGGCCGTGTAAACGTGCCCGATATAGTTCACATTGCCCGGCATCGGCTTGTCGCCCCAGCCGGAGCCGCCGAGGATGCAGGTCCGCTCCGACGCCAGGGCGGCCGCCTTCAGGAAGAATTCCTCCACCCGCGCCTCCCGGTCCGGCAGACGGTTGCCCAGGAAGCCGAGGTCGGCCGTGAATTTCGGGTCCGGCGGAACGGCATGGTGCGTGTCCGGATCGACGGCGTTATAGACCGGCACGCAGAGCTTCGCCCCGAACTCCGTATAGGCGTTCACCACCGGATCGCCACCGCCATAGGTGAAGACGGCATCGTATTTCGGCACCAGTGGCCGGAACGGATCGTTGGGATTGTCGCGCATGCGGTCCAGCGTGGCCGGCGCGTCCACGTCCCAGAACACGGCCAGGCCATCCGCCCGCCGGGCATCCAGCACCGCCGCATCCAGCCAGTCGTCGAAGACCCCGACGCCGCTGGCCTTGACCATGATGTCGGCGTTGCGGCCGGCCTGCACGGCGCGGGAGACGCCTTCCGGCGTCGCCTCGTAAACCACCACCTCGGCCCAGTCCGGGTCCTCTTTCATGTCCCGGTGCTTCTGCCGGTCATAGGCGTCCGGCTCGTAGAAGGTCACGCGGTGGCCGCGGCGGGCCAGCTCCTTGATGATGCCGCGGTAATAGGTGGCCGCCCCGTTCCAATAGGCGCTCACCAGGCTGGAGCCGTAGAAGGAGATCGTCAGTCCCATGTGTCAGGACACCTCGGCCAGGGTCAGGAAGGAACCGGGGGCGCCAAGCTCGGCGCAGATGCCAAGAAGCTGGTCCACCCGGTGGGCGCAGGTGTGGCGGGCGCGGATCGTTTCGAGGCCGCAACGGGCCTGCTCCGCCGCCGCGTCGCTGTCCATCAGCAACTCGCGAAGGGCGGCCGTCATGGCGGCGCCGTCCTGGACCATGCGGAAATCCCGGCCGACCCGGAACAGCCCCTCCGCATCCTCCCAGGGGGCGGAGACCAGCGGGATGCCGCAGGCCAGCGCCTCGAACACCCGGATGGTGGGAATGCCCGGCAGGGCCTGCACATAGGGTCGGCGCGGCACATGGACAGTGACGCGGCTCTCGCCGAAGGCCTGCGGAACCCGGTGGTTCGGCATCCAGCCGCGGTAGCGGATGCCGCTGGCCGCCAGGGCCATCCGCCCCTCGTCCGGATAGCGCACGCCCCAGACGTCGGCATCGAGCTTCAGGCGGCGCACGGGGTCCAGCAGGAACTGGTGCAGCTCCTCCGTCCGCTCCTCATCGCCCCAATTGCCGACCCAGATCAGGTCGCGGACCGGCTCCGCGGCGGGTTGCGGGGTGAAGATGCTGGTATCCGCCGCCTCATGGAAGGTCCAGGCCCGCCGGCTCCAGCCCTCCGCCAGATAGCGCTGCCGCACCGCCTCGCCGAAGGCCAGCACCCCGTCGAAGGCGGAGAGGTCGTAGCGCGACATCTCCTGCGGCTGGGTGATGCTGCGGTGATGCGTATCGTGGAACAGCAGTCGGAAGCCGCCGCCGGCCTTGCGACGGGCGCCCAGCGCCGCGATCAGGGCCGGATCGTTCCATTCATGGACGATGACCACATCCGCCCCGTCCAGCGCCGCATCCAGGTCCAGCGCCGCCGGATCGTAAAGCTCGGAGGCGAGGTCGGGGAACGTGCGGTGGATGTCCTCCAGCGCCGCCGGCCCCTCCGCCTCGGCCAGCATGTTGCTGCGGCTCCAGCCGTCGGCGGGCTCCAACGTACGGACCGCATGACCGCGGGTCTGAAGCTCCCTCACCAGTCCGCGCAGGAAATGGGCATTGCCGTGATTCCAGTCGGAGAAGAGGGAATGGACGAAGAAAACGAAGCGCATGTGCTTCCTCAGGCAGCGGTGGCGGTTTCGGCCGCTCTTGGCGCGCGCGGTTCCCGCAGATCGGCATAGAGGTCGAGATAGGCCTCCACCATGGCGGAGGCGGTGTACCGGCGGGCGCGGATGCGGGCATGCTGGGCCAGATCGGCCGCCCGGCAGGAATCGGCCAGCAGTCCGTTCAGGGCGCGGCGCAAACCGTCCACATCGTCCGGCCGGACATAGATGGCGGCATCGCCCCAGACCTCCCGCAGGCTGGGGATGTCGCCCAACACCAGCGCGCAGCCGGACAGCGCCGCCTCCAGCGCGGCCAGCCCGAAGGGCTCGTACCGGGCCGGATGGCAGAAGATGCGGGCGCGGGCATAGAGGTCGCGCAGTTCAGCCCGCGGCAGCCGCCCCAGCGCCATGGCGTAGTCCGGCCGCCGTTCCGTCCCGTCCGGACCGCGGACATCGCCCGCCACCAGCACGGGCGCGCCGATGCCGCGGGCGACACGGTCCAGCACGGCGATGTTCTTCGCCTCATCCCAGACACGGCCGACAGAGAGCACGACCGGTTCCTTGGCGCCGGGAGCGAAGCCGGCCGGATCGATGCCGTTCGGGATGACGGTCACCTCCGGCGCCACGCCATAGTGCAGGGCCAGATCGGCCGCCATTGTGCGGCTAGGCGCGACCACCCTGCCTGCCGCGGCAAGGCCGGCGGCGACGCTCTCCCAATACCCGTCGAAGCGCTCCGGCAGCTCCTCCCCCTTCACCGCGGCGAACCAGCTTGCGACACAGGAGTGGGCGACGCAGAGAACCGGGGCGGTGAAAGGCAGGGCGGCATGGGCATAGCCGTTGATGTGGACCAGATCGGGCTTCACCTCCCGCTCCAGCTCCAGCAGCCACTGTCCCGACCGGGCGACATCGTCCCCGCAGTCCGGCATCCATTCCAGCTTGAAGCCGCTTTCCGCCAGGGACAGGCCAGGGACCGCCTGCGCCGCGGCACGCTGGTCTTCCGCCAGCGGTCCCCCCAGCACGGCCAGGGTCACCTGCGTGCCCCGCCGACCGAGTTCCCCCGCCAGCGTCAGCGCATAATCCCAGATGCCGCCGAGACAATCGGCGGTCATCAGGACATGGCCGGGCGGCTCGGTCATCGTGGTGGGTCCGGAGAATGCGGAATAGGTGGCGCGCATGGCCTTACCGGCTTTCCGCCAGGGCGGCGGAAGAGGCCGGCGCGATCTGGCCGGAGGTCAGCCAGCGGTGCAGCCGGCCGATGCCGTCGCGCGCTTCCACCTTGGGAGACCAGCCCGTCGCCTGCCGGAAGCGGGCGGAATTGGCCACGTACCAGGGCTGATCGCCAGTGCGCCAGGGGCCGAAGCTGACGGCCGGGGCCGCCCCCTGAAGCTCTTCGATGATGTTCAGCACGGTGCGGAGGCTGAGCGCGTTCTCCGCGCCGCCGCCCATGTTGAAGGCCTGCCCGCGCAGGTCCGGCATCCGCTCCTCCGCCAGGAGGAAGGCGTCTACCAGATCGTCCACATGCAGGATGTCGCGCACCTGCTTGCCGGTGCCATAGAGGGTGATGGTGTCGCCCTTGCCGGCGGCGATCAGGAAATGGGCCACCCAGCCCTGATCCTCCGTCCCGAACTGGTGCGGGCCGTAGATGCAGCTCATCCGCAGCACCGCGGCAGGCAGGCCGTAGCTGCGGGCATAGTCGACCACATACTGGTCGGCAGCGCCCTTGGAGCAGCCATAGGGGCTGTGGAAGTCCAGCGGCCGGTCCTCCGTCACGCCCAGCGCCTGGACGGGATCGCGCGGCTGGTAGCTGGCCGGCCCCTCCTCCAGCTCCAGATCGGCGAGCGCGCCATAGACCTTGTTGGTGGAGCTGAACAGCACAGTGGGCGGGGTCTGCTGCGCCCGCACCACCTCCAACAGGCGGAGCGTGCCCAGGGCATTGACCTCGAAATCATGAACCGGGTCGGTCAGGCTGGTGGTCACCGCCACCTGGGCGGCGAAGTGGAACACGCTGCCGGCCCGCGCAACGGCGGCCGCCAGCCGCTCCCCATCGCGGATGTCGGCCACTTCGGCCTCCACCATGTCGCCATGGGTGGCCTTGAGCCAGGTCAGGTTCCGCTCCACCCCGGCGCGGGAAAGGTTGTCGTAGACGATGACCTTGCGGCCCTGGCGCGCGAGCCGGGAGGCCAGATTGGTGCCGACGAAGCCAGCCCCGCCGGTGATCAGGACGGGACGGTCGCCGTTCCGGTCCAGGATGGGAGAGGTTCCGTCCTTCATACCGTCAGCCCCCGCATGGCCAGTTCCTTGGACGCCTCGTCCACCCGGTCCACGCAGACCTGACCCGACAGCCATTCGGCCAGCTCCGCCATGCCCTCCTCCTGGGTGACCTGCGGCTCATAGCCCAGCAGTGCACGGGCCTTGCCGATATCGGCGAAGCAGTGGCGGATGTCGCCGACGCGGTAGCGGCCGGTCACCTCCGGCGTCAGGTGCTCCTTGCCGACGATGCGGGCCAACCGCTCGCCCAGCTCCGCGATGGAGACGGCGCGGCCGCTGCCGACATTCAGAACGGCATTGGCGGAGGCGGGGCTTTCCAGCACCAGCCGACAGGCATTCGCCACGTCCTTCACATGGACGAAATCACGCTGCTGCCGCCCATCCTCGAAGATCATCGGCCGCTTCCCGTTCAGCAGGCGGGAGGCGAAGATCGCCAGCACGCCGGTGTAGGGATTGCTGAGCGCCTGACGGGTACCATAGACGTTGAAGAACCGCAGGGCCGTGGTCGGGATACCGTAGGCGCTGCCGATCAGCAGGCATTGCCGCTCCTGGACATACTTGCCGAGCGCATAGATGGAGGAGAGCACCGGCTGCTTCGACTCCGGCGTCGGCACCGGAACCAGCTCCCCGCCGTCGGAGCCCGGCAGCTCCCACTCGGCCCGCTCCAGCCGGGCGCGCGGACGCTCCTGCCCCTCGACCAGCGTTCCATCAGCCTGACGGTAGAGCCCCTCGCCATAGACGCTCATGGAGGAGGCGACGACCAGCCGCTCCACCGGGCGTTCGATCAGGGCCTGGAGCAGCACGGCGGTGCCGAGGTCGTTGACGCCTGTATAGTCGGCGACCTGGTACATGCTCTGCCCCACGCCGACCATGGCGGCGAAGTGATAGACAGTGTCGATGCCCTTCAGCGCGGACGTCACGGCGTTGGCATCCCGGACGTCGCCCTTGATCAACTCGACATCGGGATCGAGATAGTCGGGCCGCTCACCGTCTGGATGCACCTGCGGCGACAGGCAGTCCAGCGCACGCACGCGGTGGCCGGCTGCCAATAACTGATCCGCCAGATGCGAACCAATGAAACCGGCGCCGCCCGTGATGAGGATGTTCTTTGCCATGTATTCCCCTAATCACCAGCCCGGCCATCGGATCGGGAACCGCCCTTGATAGGCGACCGTGGGAAGGATTTGTCTGGCGTGACGACCCACCGGAGAGGTGGTACTGTCCACGGATTGGGAAGGCGATGGCCGACTATTCGATTTGCATCCAACTCGGCAGGATCAACGTTGCCTGATGGACGTTGTTCCGGACCTTCTTCATCTTCTTTGTAGAAGATGCCCATCGAAGTATCCGCTCTTCCGGAGGGGGTAAAACGCACGGCGGGCTCCCCGCGCGCCCGACTGTCGCGGCTCCGGCAAAGCTCTTGGCCCGTAGGCGCCGGACGGGCTACACCCGCATTGCCGCTTAGACCGGAGGATGGACATGGCCGCCAGGACGACGCCCGAGACCCCGCATCCCGATACGCTGCTGGCCAACGGCATGGGAGTCCATGATGCGGATACCTACGGCGTGATTCCAGCCATTCATCCGGCGACGACATTCCTGCGGGCGGGCGATTTGAGCTACCCCGCCGGTTATAGCTATGCCCGGCCGATCAATCCCACCTTCACGGCGGCGGAACAGTTGCTGTGCACGCTGGAAGGCGGGGCGGAGGCCCTTCTCTTCTCTTCCGGCATGTCGGCTGCGACGGCTTTGTTCCAGACGCTGTCGCCGGGCGACCATGTGATCGCGCCGCAGGTGATGTACTGGGCCCTTCGCAGATGGCTGCGCGGCTTCGCCGCCCAGTGGGGACTGGCGGTGGACTTCGTCGACATGACGGACGCGGACGCTGTCCGCGCCGCCGTCCGCACGGGCAGCACCCGCATCCTCTGGGTGGAGACTCCGGCGAACCCCACCTGGTGCATCACCGATCTGACTGCCATGGCGGAGATCGCCCACGGAGTCGGCGCCATCCTGGCGGTGGATAACACGGTCCCCACCCCGCTGCTGACCCGACCAATCGAGTTCGGCGCCGACATCGTGATGCATTCGGCCACCAAATACCTCAATGGTCATAGCGACGTGCTGGCCGGCGCGCTGGTGACCGCGCGGGAGGATGAGCGTTGGGCCAAGGTGAGGGCGGTGCGTGCCGACCATGGCGGCATCCCCGGCCCGTTCGAGGCCTGGCTCCTGTTGCGGGGTATGCGCACCATGGGGCTGCGGGTGGAGCGCGCCAGTTCGACGGCCATGGCGATTGCCCGGCACTTCGCGAACCATCCCGGCGTGGCGGAGGTGCTGTATCCCGGGCTGGAGAGCCATTCCGGCCATGCGGTAGCGGCGCGCCAGATGCGGGGCGGCTTCAGCGGCATGCTGTCCATCCGCATCGCCGGCGGGGAGCAGGCTTCGATCGATGTTGCCGCGGCGCTGGAAATCTGGACCCGCGCCACATCGCTGGGCGGGGTGGAAAGTCTGGTGGAGCACCGGCGTTCGGTGGAGGGGGCCGACAGCCCCTGTCCGCCCGACCTGCTGCGCATGTCCTGCGGGATCGAGCATCCGGGCGACCTGATCGCCGATCTGGAGCAGGCGCTGGAAAAGGTCCGGGCGTAGGTTGGACGCGCCCTGGATGGTTTATTCAGCCAACCTGTCCAGGCGATCCATGAAGGGGGAGATGGCGGCGCGGTCGGCTTCCGTCTCCGCCGCGATGAAGGCGAGATCGCTTCGGGCAGTGGTGAGGATCGTCTTCAGCTCACCATGCTCCGCGCCGGTGAGGCCGTTGAGCTTCACCTTTTCCGAGGCCGGAGACAGTGCCGGGGCCATGTGGCGCGCCTCATATGCGCCCCAGACACGCCGGGCCATGACCGTCCAGGCTTCCGGTTCGAAGCCGTGACGACGGGCGATTTCCTCACCCCCCGGCGGGAGCGCCGTCCGCGTCGCGGTGAGCCCTTCTTCCATCGCCATCTCCTCCGCCGAGGTGACGAAGCGGCCGATTTCATCCGACCCCAGTTCCTGGCGGGCCAGATCGGGAGCGGCGAACAAAAGGGTGAGGGCGAAAACCGCGATCAGGCGCATGGTGGCAACCCCTTTGGAATAGGGTAACTATACCTCCGGAGTGGAACTAAATCCAACAGCTATTTGGCGCCGAAGTCATTATTGCTGAAGGACAATTCGCAGAATATTGCGACAATTTTGTTTGATTGGCGGGCAGGCGCACCACCTGCATACGCGGAAAATCCCTCCCGCCCCCTTCCCGCCATCTTCGCACCATAGACAGCGATGAGCCGGGCCCCCGAGGGGCGTCTTGAAAGCTGGTTTCCGGCAAGGAAATGGAAACCGGTCCCGCCTAGACTTTCCCGGGGTCATGCGTCAGGCGAATGGAATCGGGACAGCCGGCTCTGGAGTCGGGAGTTGTCCGGCCGAAGTCCCGATGCCACTTGCACGCCGCACGCCGCTGCCCTAGGGTCCGCTGGCCCAATCTCGAGAAGGGTTCACTTTATCGTGGTCCGTACCATGTCGCGTTCGCTCGCCCGCCTGCTGCTTGCCGGCGCTGCCATGTCCCTGGCAGTGGGCACCGCCGCCGCCCAGTCCAACAACACGCCTGCCGCCGGTACGACCACGCAGCCATCCGGCGGCGGACTCGTGCTTCCGGGCACGGTCCAGTCGCCCGGCGGCTCCGCCGCTGGCACGATCAATCCGCAGGCCCGGCCGCAGCCGGCGCCCCAGGCGCCCGCCGCCGCGCCTCAGGCGCAGCAGCAGCAGCGTCCGCAGGCTCAGGCCCAGGCCGCCAAGCCGAAGGAGCCCGCAAAGGTCGGCACCCCGACCGGCGAATGGAAGGTGTCGCCGGAGGTCTTCTCCGACGGCGCTTTCAAGATGTGCGTGACCGGCAACCAGTTCGACAACGGGCTGGAGCTGCTGTTCCTCAAGAACCCAGAGAACAAGGTCAACCTGATCCTTGGCGTGCCGGGCGCCCGCATGCAGCAGGGCGCCCGCCTGCCGGTCAAGGTGAAGATCGACAGCAGCCTGGAGCGGGAGCGGCCGGCGGCCGTGACCCAGCCGGAGGCGCTGGTCATTGCGCTGGGTGAGGATGCGGAGCTGATCAAGGCGATCGGCACCGGCAGCGTCCTGTCCGTGGAGGTTCCGGGCGACGTGGCCCAGTTCCGCCTGAAGGGCACCGCCAAGGCCATGACGGATCTGAGCAACTGCGTGACCCAGGCGATGGAAGGGAAGCTGGAGCTTCCGCCCCCGCCGCCGGCCATGCCGCCCCAACTGGCCCAGATGCTGGTCGCCGCCGGGCTGAAGGATGCCCGCGCCCTGCCGGTGGACCGTTTCCCGCCCGAGCAGAAGCCCGGCGACTTCGCCTGGCAGATCGGCCAGGACGTCCTGGGGTCGGTTCGCGGTCTGCCGGTTCCGGCTTCGGCGGGCGACATCGGCAAGGTTCCGGAGACTTATCTGGAGCGCCTGAAGCAGACCTGCGAAGGCACCTTCACCCAGAGCCTGAAAGACCCCGAAAAGCTGAAGAACTTCGGGCTGCGCACCGGCGAGGCGATCTGCAAGGGGGAAAAGGAGACCGCTTTCGTCTCGCTGCTCTTCCAGCTCGTCCCCGGTCCGGAGGTGAAGACCCAGGACGGCAAGACCGAACGTCTGCAGCTCCTGAACATCTTCACCCACGAGGCGCCGGAGGCGAACCGCAAGGTGGCGGAGGATGCCACGGTTAATCTGGCCAAGGTCCTGCGCGATCTCGACGCCAAGGCCGAAGCACAGCCGCAGCAGGGCCAGGCTCCGGCTCCCGCCGCTGCCGGGCAGTAAGCCCGCTTTGCGAGGGGATCAGGCTCAGAGCTTGATCCCCAGCATGTCCGCCGCCGCCTTCTGTACGCTCGCGTCCAGGGGCGGCGGCGTCACGTCCACGCCTTCGCCCAACCGGTCCACCACGGCGCGCAGCACGGCGGTCCGGGCGTGCCATTTGTAGTTGGCCGGGATCAGGGTCCAAGGCGCATCGGGCGTGCTTGTCCGGTCGAACATCTCCTCAGCGGCCCGGATATAATCGTCCCAGCGCTCCCGATTGCGCAGATCCTCCTCGGTGAGTTTCCAGCGCTTGTAGGGATTTTTGAGACGCTCCTCGAAGCGCTTGAGCTGTTCCTCCTTGGTGATGTGCAGGAACAGTTTGACGATCCGGACCCCGTCGTCGGTCAGCATCCTCTCGAACTCGTTGATTTCGCGATAGGCGCGGGTCCAGGCTTCCCGGCTGGCGAAGCCCTCCACCCGCTCCACCAGCACGCGCCCGTACCAGGACCGGTCGAAGATCGCGAAGGTGCCGGGCGACGGGATGCGCTGCCAGAACCTGTAGAGATAGTGGCGCCCCTGCTCATCCGCGGATGGCGCGCCGATCGGCCAGACATGGGCGCCGCGCGGGTCCAGCTTCTCGGTCAGTCGGCGTATCGCCCCGCCCTTGCCAGCCGCGTCCCATCCTTCCAGCACGATCACGGCCCGCAACCCGCCGTGCCAGTACGCCTGCTGCACATGCAGAACGGTTTCCTGGAGCCGGGCCAGCTCCTTTTCGTAATCCTGCTTCTCGCCATATGCGGAGCGATCCATCGGCAGATCGGCGAAGCGGATCGGGGACGGTGTGTCGGGCATAAGGCCTCTGTTCCGAATTCAGGAGGTGTTTCCGCAACGCCCGAATTCGCGGTTGGTTGCGGGCCGGCAGTGGGCAGGCTGCACCGGAAAACACCGGCGCGCCAGAGTTCCGCGACATGACGGACGGGTAGTTCGGGAACCGGCCGCATCCGCCAGGGGTTGACGGGCTGAGTCCGTTTCCGACCCCGACCCGCAGAAGCAGGCCGCCGCCGATGTCGAATCCCGCCCTCCGCATCAGCCCCGCCGATACCAGCCCGCCGGAGAACCGCCTCGGCTCCCCGCCGCCGGGCGCCCAGCCCTCGGCAGGGCAGCAGACCGCGCCCGGTCCGCGCATTTACAATCTGTTCCCGTTGCTTGCCGGCACCGTCGCCGACTGGCGACAGCATCTGCCGCGTGTCGCCAGGATGGGGTTCGATTGGATTTACCTGAACCCGATCCATTACCCCGGCTTTTCCGGCAGCCTGTATGCGGTTAAGGACCCCTTCCGGCTGAACGACCTGTTCCGGGCCGGCGAGGGCGACGAGTCCGAACAGCTCCAAGGCTTCTTCGAGGAGTCCGGACGGCACGGGCTGAAGGTCATGCTGGATCTGGTGGTGAACCACACCGCCAAGGACTCCGCCCTGGTGAGCCAGCATCCCGACTGGTACCGGCGTGAGAATGACGGGACCCTCTACAGCCCCCGCGCCATCGACCCGGAGGACCCGTCCAACGTTACCATCTGGGGGGACCTCGCCGAGCTGGACTATGACAATCCCACCGCCCGCGACGGCCTGATCCGCTACTTCGCGGACTGGGTGAAGCAACAGGTGGCGATGGGCGTGAAGGGGTTCCGGTGCGACGCCGCCTATCTGGTGCCGGCCGGCGTCTGGCGCGCCCTGATCGAGGCGGCGCGTTCGGAGGACCCGGACTGCAAGTTCTTCGCCGAGACGCTGGGCTGCACCACGGAGCAGGTCGAGGCGCTGGCGGATGCCGGCTTCGACTATATCTTCAACAGCTCGAAATGGTGGGATTTCCGTTCCGACTGGCTGCTGGAGCAGTTCGAGCAGTTCAGGACCATCGCCCCCTCCATCGCTTTTCCCGAGAGCCATGATACCAACCGCCTGGCGGCGGAGCTTCAAGCCGAGCTGGGCACGGACGATCCCCGCCAGCTCGCCGCGGCGCTGCGCATGCGCTATCTTTTCTCCGCCAGCATCAGCAGCGGCGTCATGGTGCCCGCCGGGTTCGAGTACGCCTTCACCCGCAAGCTGGATGTGGTCAACACCCGCCCCGGCGACTGGCAGGCGGAAGCCGCGCAGCCCAGGCTGGACCTGACCGGCTTCATCGCCGAGGTCAATGCCATGAAGGCCGCCACCCCGGCCCTGAACATGGAAGGCCCCCTCTCCCGCCTGACGCGGCCGGACGATGCCCTGGTCGGCCTGCTGCGGGCATGCCCGGTGTCGGGCGAGTCCGCGCTGATCCTGCTGAACCCGGACGGATGGCAGGCACATGGCATCGATCCCGGCATCCTGCTGACCGCCGCCAACGGGATGAGCTTCCGCGACGTGACTCCCGGCCGAGCGCCGATGCGGCTGGACCCAGGCGTTCCGGTGATGCTGGAACCGTTGGAGCTGCGCGTTTTCCGCGGTCAGTCCATCCGCGTCTCCGTCCAGCGTTCGGAGCAGGAGAGTATGGACCTGCTGAACCGGCTGGCCGATGACCGCGTGGCGGTGGAGGATGTTTATCCCACCATCGATGGCGGCCGGTTTGCCGTGAAACGCGCCGTTGGCGACGTGCTGGAGGTGTGGGCGGACGTATTCGCCGACGGTCACGATAAGATCGCCGCGGTCGTCCAGTACCGCATCCTGGGCGAGAAGACGCCGGACGGCGAGGAAGACTGGGCCGAGGTGCCCATGGCGGTCGTCCAGAACGACCGCTGGACGGGCCGCGTGTCGCTGACCCGCAATGCTCGCTGGGTCTATCGGATCGAGGCATGGCGCGACCTGTATGCCACTTGGCGGTCGGATACGCGCAAGAAGCTGGATGCCGGCCGCGACATCTCGCTGGAACTGGTGGAAGGCCGCACGCTGCTGGAACAGGCGGTGGAGCAGGCCCGTGACCGCGGCAAGGCCACCCTGGCCGCCCATCTCGACCTTGTCAGGAACATCCCGGATTGGGACCGCAACCGTCTGACCGACGCCATGCTGAGCGAGAGCCTGGCCGCCGACATGGCCCGCTTCGGCCCGCGGACGAACCGGTCCCACTCCCGCGAATACGAGGTCTTCGTTGACCGTCCGGCCGCCCGCTTCTCAAGCTGGTACGAGCTGTTCCCGCGCTCCATGTCGGACGACCCGAACCGGCACGGCACCTTTGACGACGTCATCCGGAAGCTGCCCTATGTCCGGGACATGGGCTTCGACGTCCTGTATTTCCCGCCCATCCACCCGATCGGGCTGACCAACCGCAAGGGCCGCAACAATTCGCTGAAGGCGGAGCCGGGCGATCCCGGCAGCCCCTACGCCATCGGGTCGGAGGCCGGCGGCCACGACGCCATCCATCCCGAGCTGGGCTCGCTGGAGGATTTCCACCGGCTGGTCCATGCCGCCCGCGAGCACGGGCTGGAGATCGCGTTGGACTTCGCCATCCAGTGCAGCCCGGACCATCCCTGGATCAAGGAGCATCCGGAATGGTTCGAATGGCGGCCGGACGGCACCATCCGCTTCGCCGAGAATCCGCCCAAGAAGTACGAGGACATCGTCAACGTCAGCTTCTACCAGGGCGGCCTGCCCAGCCTGTGGATCACTCTGCGCGATGTGATCCTGTTCTGGGTGGAGCAGGGCGTGAAGATCTTCCGCGTGGACAATCCCCACACTAAGCCCCTGCCCTTCTGGGAATGGATGATCCGCGAGGTGCAGGACCGCCATCCTGATACCCTGTTTCTGGCGGAGGCCTTCACCCGGCCGAAGATGATGAAGCGGCTGGCGAAGCTGGGCTTCTCCCAGAGCTACACCTACTTCACCTGGCGCCAGCACAAGCAGGAGATGACGGAATATCTGGTGGAACTGACGCAGGGACCGGAGAAGGAGCACTACCGTCCCAATTTCTTCGTCAACACTCCGGACATCGACCCGCCCTACCTGCATTCGGAGAACCCGGCCGCCTTCAAGATGCGCGCCGCCCTGGCCACCACGCTGTCCAGCGTCTGGGGCATGTATAGCGGGTTCGAGATGTGTGTCGGCAAGCCTGTGCCGGGTAAGGAGGAGTATCTCGACTCCGAGAAGTATGAGCTGAAGGCCTGGAACTGGGACGATCCCAAGAATATCCGGGACTATATCCGCGCCCTGAACCGGATGCGGCGGCGCTATCCCGCCTTGCAGCAGCTCACCAACCTTCGCTTCTACAACGCTTATCACGACCAGGTGATCTACTACGGCAAGCTCGCCCCGCAGGGCGGGGAAATGATCCTGGCCGCGGTCAACATGAACCCGAACGAGACGGCCCACCATGTCGCTATCGAAGTCCCGCTCTGGGAGTTCGGGCTGCCTGACGATGGCGTGGTCGAGGTGGAGGACCTGTTCACCGGCGGCCGCTGGTTCTGGTACGGCAAGTGGCAGCATGTGACGCTGGACCCCGGCATCAACCCGGCGGCCATCTGGCGGATCGCCAGGACCGGCTGAGGCCGGGGCGATATCCGACGGTAGTCCGGGCCCGGCCCTGCCGGACCCGGACTAGGCCAAAGGTCGTGCCGCCAGTTACCTAGGGGATGGTCTCACCCATTTTGATCACTCGCCGGACTCATCGGGATAGGCTACCGATTGGGGACTGGGTGCGAGAAACCTTGCGCACCTAGGATGGGTTCTCTCCAGTGTGTTCCGGCAGACACAACAGCAGGTGATCGAAAAGGGTCGGGCGGCTGACGTCATGACTCTAAGAGCGTCACCGGCTATAGTGCGGAAGTGGAGTAGGACCCATGAACGCGCTCAAGACGACCCTTTTCGCCCTGGCCCTGGCTGCCGCCCCGATCGCCGTCACGACGAGCCACGCTGAGACTCCGTCTGAGCAGAGCGGACAGGCGGAAGGCGGCGTCTATCTGCAGGGGCTTGGCGGATGGAGCACCCTCAGCGGTGCTCCAGCCTCCTCCACCGTCCTCGATCCGGCCCTGGCGAACATCAGCTCCGGCGCTTCACTGGGCTGGCAGCCGATGGAAAGCCTCCGGGTGGAACTGGAATATCTTTACCGGAACGCCAGCAACGAACGCATCGGCGCGATTGCGGAGACCAGCACGGGCACCCTCGATTCGCGCAGCCTGATGGCGAATGCGCTGATCGACTTCAACATCAGCGACTGGGCGACGCCCTATGTCGGTGTCGGCGTGGGCTGGACCCGCGTGGAGCCGGTGACCGGCTTCAGCACCCGCGACGACGTCTTCGCCTATCAGGGCATCGTCGGTCTGTCGGTTCCCTTCTCCGACACGCTGTCCTTCTTCGCCGATGGCCGCTTCATGCGCAGCGACGATTTCAATCTCGGCATTTCCAGCATGTCCGACAACCATCTGCAGAGCTGGTCGGCGCTGGCCGGCTTCCGTTTCACCTTCGGCGGCAGCAACTAGGTCCGGCCCTCTCCCGCCGCTCATCGACCACGGCCGCCCCATCGGGCGGCCGTTTCGATTCCGGCGCTGGCTTCCGGCTGCATCGCTCATAAAGGGTAATACGCTCTAGCGTGGTGAATTTCCCGGCCGAGGTGGTTTGGACTAGGGGAGCGCAACCCTTCGCGCTCCGTCCTGTTCAGTTCTTACCCCGCACGCAGAAAAAAACCGCCCATGATCGATCGCAACGACCGGCACTGGTACAAGGACGCCGTTATCTATCAGACGCACGTCAAGGCGTTCTTCGACTCCAACAATGATGGAATCGGCGATTTCGCCGGGCTCACAAGCAAGCTGGATTATATCCAGGAGCTGGGCGTCTCCTGTATCTGGCTGCTGCCCTTCTATCCCAGCCCGCTACGCGACGACGGCTATGACATCGCGGACTACCGCGACATCAACAGCCGGTACGGCGACCTGCGCGACTTCCGCACCTTCATTCGGGAGTGCCACGCGCGCGGCCTGCGCGTCATCACCGAGCTGGTGGTGAATCACACCAGCGACCAGCATCCCTGGTTCCAGCGCGCCCGCAAGGCCCCGCCGGGCAGCAACCACAGGAACTTCTATGTCTGGTCCGACAATGACCGGAAGTATGCCGGAACCCGCATCATCTTCTGCGATACGGAGAAGTCGAACTGGACCTGGGATGAGGAGGCGCAGGCCTACTACTGGCACCGCTTCTACAGCCACCAGCCGGACCTGAACTTCGACAACCCCCGCGTCCTGCGGGAGGTGATGAACGTTATGAAGTACTGGCTGGACATGGGCGTGGACGGGCTGCGCCTGGACGCCGTGCCCTACCTGATCGAGCGCGAGGGCACGAACTGCGAGAACCTGCCCGAGACGCACGACATCCTGAAGAAGATCCGGGCGGAGATGGACCAGCACTATTCCGACCGCCTGCTGTTGGCCGAGGCCAACCAGTGGCCGGAGGATGTGCTGCCCTATTTCGGCGACCCGGAGAAGGGCGGAGACGAATGCCACATGGCGTTCCACTTCCCGCTGATGCCGCGCATGTACATGGCGCTCGCCATGGAGGACCGGCACCCGATCACCGACATCATGCGTCAGACTCCGGAAATTCCGTCCGACGCCCAATGGGCGATCTTCCTGCGGAACCATGACGAGCTGACGCTGGAGATGGTGACCGACAAGGAGCGGGACTATCTCTGGAACTTCTACGCGTCCGACCGGCGGGCGCGCATCAATCTCGGCATCCGCCGCCGCCTCGCCCCGCTGATGGACAATGACCGGCGCAAGATCGAGCTGCTGAACAGCCTATTGTTCAGCATGCCCGGCACGCCGGTCATGTATTACGGCGACGAGATCGGCATGGGCGACAACGTCTTCCTGGGCGACCGGGACGGTGTCCGCACGCCGATGCAGTGGAGCCCGGACCGCAATGGCGGCTTCAGCCGGGCCGACCCGGCGCGGCTCTACCTGCCCGCCCTTCAGGACCCGATCTATGGCTTCGACGCCGTCAATGTGGAGGCGCAGGCCCGCTCCTCCTCCTCTCTTCTGAACTGGATGCGCCGGATTGTGGCGGTGCGCCAGTCGCACAAGGCGTTCGGCCGCGGCACGCTCCGCTTCCTCTACCCCGGCAACCGCAAGGTCCTGGCCTATCTGCGGGAGCATGAGGGAGAGACGGTGTTGTGCGTCGCCAACCTGTCCCGCTCGGCGCAGGCGGTGGAACTCGACCTGCGGGAGCTGCGCGGCCGGGTGCCGGTGGAGCTGCTCGGCCGGTCGATCTTCCCGCCCGTGGGCGACCTGCCCTACCTGCTTACCCTGCCCAGCTTCGGCTTCTACTGGTTCATCCTGACCTCCCAGCCGGAACTGCCGAGCTGGCACGAGCCGATCCCGGAGGTGACCCCCGACCTGATCACTCTGGTCCTGCGCAACAGTTGGCAGGACGCGCTGAGCGGACGCTCCGCCCGGGAGCTGGAGCAGGAAGCCCTGCCGCTCTACATCCCGAAGCAGCGCTGGTTCGGCGCGAAGGACGCCCGCATCACCGGGACCCGCCTTGCCGGCACGGCCGTGCTCCCCAACGGCGCCGAAGGCTATCTGATGGCGCGGGTGGAGGTGTCCCACACCGGATCGTCGGAGCCGCAGTCCTACTTCCTGCCGCTTGCCCTCTCCTGGGAGGAGAGTGCCGGCAACACCGGCTGGTCACTGCTGCCCTACACGGTGGCGAAGGCACGCCGTGGCCCACGCGTCGGGGCGGCGTTCGATGCCATGCAGCACCCGGAATTCGTCCGTACGGTGATTCAGGCCATGCAGAGGGGCACGCAGGTGCCCGGCAGCGCCACCCTGCGCTTCCGGCCCACCAACCGGCTCAGCCGGGAGCCGCTGCCCGACGATGTCGTCGTGCGCAGCCTGGGGGCGGAGCAGTCCAACACCTCCGTCATCATCGGCGACGAGATGGTGTTCAAGGTCTACCGCAAGCTGGAGTCCGGCATCCATCCGGAGCTGGAGATCAGCCGGTTCCTGACCGAACAGGTGCCGTTCGCCAATACCCCGCCCCTTCTGGGCTCGGTCGAGATGGAAGAAGGCGACCACTGCATCGCGGTGGCGGTACTTCAGGGCTTCGTGCGGAACCAGGGCGACGGCTGGGGCTTCACCCTCGACTACCTCAACCGTGAACTGGAGGAGGAGCGGCTGAAGCTCTCCGCCGGCACCGAGAACGAGCCGGAGGAGCCGGTTTCACCTGCCGACATCTGGGGCCTCTACAACACGCTGGCCCGTACCCTGGGCGAGCGGACGGCGGAAATGCATGTCGCCCTGTCTACCGCCACCGGCAACCCGGACTTCGATCCGGAGCCGGTGACCGAAACCGACATGCAGGGCTGGCACGAACAGGCCCGCAAGCAGGCCGACCGCGCCTTCCAGGCCCTGCGGCTGGTCCGCAACGACCTGCCGGAGGAAACCGCGGCCGACGTGGATGCCCTCCTGGCGCGGGAGGAGGAGGTGATGAAGCGCCTCGCCCGCCTCGCCCACGGCACGGTGGACGCTGCGAAGGTGCGCATCCATGGCGACTACCATCTGGGCCAGGTGCTGCGCTCCTCCACGGACTGGTACATCATCGACTTCGAAGGGGAGCCGATGAAGAACCTGGCCCAGCGCCGGGCCAAGAACGCCCCCATGCGGGACGTGGCCGGGATGCTGCGCAGCTTCGACTACGTCTCCTGGGCAGCCCTGCGACACATCGCGGAGGTCCATGCCGACACCATGCCGCGGCTCCGCCCGATGGCGGAGCAGTGGGAGGCGGAAGCCCGCCGGAACTTCCTGGAAGGCTATCGTTCCCACATCGGCGACAGCCCCGCTTACCCCAAGGGCGAGGGTGAGGCCGACCGGCTGATGGAGCTGTTCGAGCTGGAGAAGGCGCTTTACGAGATCGCCTACGAGGCGGGCAACCGTCCCGGTTGGCTCTCCATCCCGGTCAGCGGCGTGCTCGACATGCTGGGCGCCAAGGGTGGCGAGCAGGCCGGCTGACAGGACAGGGTCCGGGGATGCCAGTGCATTTTCCCCGGACCCGCCTACTGACAAATCCGCTCTTCACGGGTTGACGCGGTACGTCCGCACGTCACCCGATGATCCGTTCCGCCAGGGGAGGTTCGCCCGCCCATGCCCGACATCATGATCGACACCCGCTTTACCCATGCCATCCAGTCCCTGATGGATGCCGACCATGGCGACCCGTTCAGCGTACTGGGTCCTCATTCCGATCCGCAGAGCGGCTGGCAGGTGCGCGCCATCTTTCCCCAGGCCCAGAGCTTGGCGGTGATCGACCAGGAAACCGGGGAACGGCTGGCCGAGGCGCAGCGCATCCATGATGCCGGCTTCTGGCTGGCCCGTATTCCCGGCGCCCAGCGGCCCTACCGGTTCGAGATCGACTTCGGCAGCGGCCCCATGGAGATGGAGGACGCTTATCGCTTCGGTCCCTGGCTGGGCGACCTGGACCGGCACTTGATCGGCGAAGGTACCCATGAGCGGCTCTGGGAAAAGATGGGCGCCCATGTGGTCACCCATGAGGGCGTTGCCGGCACTGCCTTCGCTGTCTGGGCGCCGAATGCGAGGAAGGTGTCCGTCGTCGGCGATTTCAATGCCTGGGATGGGCGCCGCCTGCCGATGCGCCTGCACCCCGGCATCGGCGTCTGGGAAATTTTCGTCCCCCATGTGGGCAAGGGCGACTCCTACAAGTTCGAGATCCGCGGCCCGCATGGTCATCTGATGCCGCAGAAGGCCGATCCCTTCGCCTTCCAGGCGGAACTGCCGCCCCGCACCGCCAGCGTGGTGCACGGGATTCCGCAGTGGGAATGGTCGGACCAGTCCTGGCGCGACCGCCGGGCCCAGTCCAACGATCGCACGGCCCCGATCAGCATCTACGAGGTCCATCTCGGCTCCTGGAAGCGCGGGGAAGACAACCGCCACATGACCTACCGGGAGATGGCGGAGGAGCTGGTCCCCTATGTGGCGGAGATGGGCTTCACCCATATCGAGATGCTGCCGATCACGGAATATCCGTTCGAAGGCTCCTGGGGCTACCAGCCCATCGGCCTCTACGCGCCGACCAGCCGCCATGGCGGGCCGGAGGAGTTCAAGGCCTTCGTCGAGGCCTGCCATGCGGCGGGGATCGGCATCCTGCTGGACTGGGTGCCGGGGCACTTCCCCACCGACCCGCATGGGCTGGGCATGTTCGACGGCACGCATCTGTATGAGCATGCCGATCCCCGCCAGGGCTTCCACCAGGACTGGAATACCCTGATCTACAATTTCGGCCGGCGGGAGGTGGCGAATTTCCTGACGGACAACGCCCTGTTCTGGCTGGACCACTACCATCTGGACGGGCTGCGCGTGGATGCCGTCGCCTCCATGCTGTACCTGGACTACAGCCGCAAGGCGGACCAGTGGGTTCCCAACCGTTTCGGCGGGCGGGAGAACCTGGAAGCCATAGACTTCATGCGCCGGACCAACGAGCTGACCTATGGCCGCTATCCCGGCACCATGACGGTGGCGGAGGAGAGCACGGCTTGGCCCGGCGTGTCGCGGCCGGCCTATCTGGGCGGGCTGGGTTTCGGCTTCAAATGGAACATGGGCTGGATGCACGATACGCTCCAGTACATCTCGAAGGAACCGATCCACCGCCGCTGGCACCACAACGACATCACCTTCAGCCTGGTTTATGCCTTCTCCGAGAACTTCATCCTGCCGCTCAGCCATGACGAGGTCGTGCACGGCAAAGGCAGCCTGATCGGCAAGATGCCGGGCGACCGCTGGCAGAAGTTTGCGAACCTGCGCGCCTATTTCGGCTTCATGTGGGGCCATCCCGGCAAGAAGCTGCTGTTCATGGGCGGCGAGTTCGCTCAGGAGCGGGAGTGGAACCACGACCGCGGCCTGGACTGGTTCGTCACCGACCTGCCAGACCACAAGGGCGTGCAGAATCTCGTGCGCGATCTGAACCGCCTCTACCGGGAGCTGCCGGCCCTGCACAAGCTGGACTGCCAGCCGGAAGGTTTCGAGTGGCTGGAGGGCGCCGACAGCGAGAACTCGGTCCTGGCCTTCGTCCGCAAGGATGGAGAAGGCAATCTGGTGGCCGTGGTCTGCAACTTCACGCCGATCGTCCGCCAGGACTACCGCCTCGGCGTTCCCTCGGGCGGCTGGTGGGCGGAACGCATCAACACCGATGCGGAGGTCTATGGCGGGTCCAACGTCGGCAATGGCGGCGGGCTCCAGGCCGACGAGATCCCTGCCCACGGCAGGCCCTACAGCCTGAATCTGACGCTCCCGCCGCTCGCCACCATGATGTTCCAGCTCACCCGCTGATGCCGGCCGCCGCGGCCCGCCGCCCTGCTGGCGGCGGGTCAGCGCTCGCCGCGGGCGGTGGGATAATGCAGCGCCGGTTCCCCGGCCTTGCTCTCTTCAGCCGGCGCCAGGAGCAGTGCTCCGGCGATGATGCCGCCTAGAAGCCCGAGGACGGCCGCAAGGCCGTTCCGGTTCTCCCGGATCGCTCCGTGCTGTCGCATGAACGCCTCCTAGAAAGCCCTTCAACAGCAGGAATGCAAAGCGGTTGCTGCCCGGGCATCATCCGGCGGCGGAACCGCCGGAAGTCACAGGCCCGGCCGCTGCTCCGCCGGGCGGTCGGCTGGAAGAGGCATCCGCACCAGTTCGATCTGCCCGCGCAAGCTGTTGCTCGCCTCTTCAAGCTGGCGGGCGAACTCCTCCACCGTTCCCTCCGGGGCAGTCCCGGGCGCGGCGGCGGGCGGTTCCGCCCGGACAAGTTCCGCTACCTGCTCGGGAGCCGTCTCCTCCGCGAATGCGGGCATCGCCGTAGCCACTGTGGCGGCCAGGACGGCAAGGGACCAGATCATTTCCACGATCACCATTCTCGTACGCATCTTCCGCTCGTCAATTTGAAGCGGGTCCGTCAACTCTTCGGGCGGGCCGCGCTTTCGATGCGGAAGATATGTGGAAAGAATGTTTCTTGTCTGTTTCAGATCAGTGGGTTAGCTTATGCCGCCGCCGCAGCTCAGCCATCCGAAACCTCTCAACGCAACGGGGCTACTTCGCAGCAGCCGCGTCCAGAAAGAAAACATCAAGAGAAGCCGGTTCTATGAGAAAAAGTGGAATGCCTGCGCCAAGGGAATAGCAGGTGAGCAGGCCGGCATTCTCTCGCCGAACCATTGGGATCAGGCGATTTCCGTTACAAGTTTTGCAAGAAAGGCCGCGGCGAAATCCTCCCGCGTCGCTGCCGTGCGGACGAAGGAGCCCCGGCCCGCGATCACGCTGCCGGCGTAGTAGCTCTCCAGCCAGTCATATTCGTCCAGGATTGCGAGCGCGTTCACGGTGACTCCGGCCGCGGCCGCATGGCCACGGGCGGTCAGCGGGTCGAGTCCGGCATTGTTGAAGCCGTTGGAGACGATATCGATGGTCCGTCGCGTGCTGCTGAAGGGAATTCCGTCCAGCCGCTCGACTCCCTGGATGACGGCGCTGCCCAGGGCGGTGCTTCCCCCCATCGCGATGCCGGGCGCAGCATCGATACGCCTGGCGAAGTCGGCGCATTCCTCCGCATTCGACAGAAGCGTCCACGGCACCAGCGTGGTCAGCGTATCCGGCCCGGCGAACTGACAGAGCTGGACCGCGATCCGCCCCATGGGACCACCGGCAATGGCGGCCGCCACGCCTTGATGACGGAAGGCATCGGCATGTCCGCGAAGCTGGAAATCCAGCAATCCCTTGCTGATGCTGGCCGAAGCATCGACGGCGAGCAGCAGGGCCACATCCACGGCCGGCGATCCCGCGTCGGCCATCACCTGTCGCGGCATCAGGGCCGCCGCGGTCCCCAGGGTTGCGCCGGCGCCCAGGCCCGCCAGCACCCCGCGCCGGCCGATGCGCCCACCTCCCTCACCCATTCAAGCACCTGTTCCTCAGCCCGATGACGCCGCCAGGGCATGCCGCAACACCTTGCGCATGACAGTGGGAAGCGCCTCTTCCCCCAGCCGGTCGGGCGCCGCCCAGCGGCATCCTTCCGGGGCCGGCGCGGAGCCTACCTGTCCGGCAACCACGGCAAGTTCAAGCTCGAAGTGGGTAAAAGTATGACGGACCAGCCCCGGCAGGGTTCGCCATGCGGCAGGCTCGAGCGGCGCCTGTCCCGCTGCGTCCTCCAGGGTCGGCGCAGCCGGTCCCCAGGCGCTGGAGGGCACCTCCATCATCCCGCCCAGCAGGCCAGTCTCCGCCCGCCGCCGCAGCAGGATGTTGCCGGCGGCGTCGGTAAGGAAAAAGGCGATGCCGCGCCGCACCGGCTTCGCTGATTTCTCCGCCTTGGCAGGAAGCCCGTCCTGGCTTCCGGCTGCCCGCGCGCGGCAGAGATCGGCCACTGGGCACAGCATGCAGCGGGGCTTCTTCGGCGTGCAGATCGTAGCGCCCAGATCGAACAGGGCCTGGGTGTAGTCCCCCGGACGGTGCTCCGGAACCAGCTCCGATGCCAGCTCCTTCAGAACAGGCTTCACGCCGGGTAGAGGGTCGCGGACATCGAACAGCCGTGCCACGACGCGCTCCACATTCCCGTCCATGGCCGTGGCGGGCCGGCCGAAAGCGATGGCGGCGATGGCGGCGGCCGTATAGGTGCCGATGCCCGGAAGCTGCCGCAATCCCTCTTCATCCTCTGGAAATATGCCGGCGTGATCCTTGGCTACGGTCTGCGCGCATTTGTGGAGGTTCCGCGCGCGGGCATAGTAGCCAAGGCCGGCCCAGGCGCGCAGCACGTCGTCCAGCTCCGCCGCCGCAAGGTCCACGACCGTGGGCCAGCGCGTGGTGAAGTCCTGGAAGTAGGGTCCGACCGCCGCCACCGTGGTCTGCTGGAGCATGATTTCCGACAGCCACACGCGGTAAGGGTCGGCCAGCTCCCCCGGCGGGCTGCGCCAGGGCAGGATTCGGCGGTGCCGGTCGTACCAGTCCAGAAGCCGGGGCGGCAGGGCGCCGCGGTCGGGCTGAACGGACAGGCCGGCGTCGGCAGGCTGGTCAGGCCGGGCCGGTTCTGCTTTAAGCAGGCTGTGCTCGGGATTAAGGTCGGGCTTCGTAGAACGGATACGCTGAACCATGACAGGACCCCACCGGCTGGGACGGCACGTGACTTCCATCGCCGGCAAGGCGCTGGGCAAGCATGGCATGGCGTTCGGGTCATTGCTGGCCGACTGGTCCAGCATCATGGGCCCGCGGCTGGCCGAGCAGACCTCCCCCCTCAAGCTGGTCTTCCCCAAGGGGAAGCGGGAGGATGCCACGCTGCACCTTCGCGTCACCAGCCCGGCGGCGCTGCTGCTCCAGCATGAGGAACCGCAGTTGCTGGAGCGGATCAACGCCTTTTTCGGTTGGCGCGCGGTGGCCCGGTTGAAGCTGGTGCACGGCGCCCCTGCCCTCAAGATCAACTGGAAGCCGGCACCTGCGCCCAAGCGCCTCACCCCGCAGCAGGAGGCGGAGCTGAAGGGACGGACCGCCGGCCTGGAAAGCCCGGACCTGCGCGATGCGCTGGAACGGCTGGGCCGCGCCATCGGCCCGGCCTGACCGCGACGGCCCAGCCCGCTTGCGACGGGCGCCTTCCCTTATCTATAGTCCAACATCTTGTGTTGAGGATGCGAGCATGCGCCGAAATCTTCGTACCGATCTGACCCGCCGCGGCCTGTTCGGCCTGACCCTGACCGCCACGGCCGCCGCCGCCCTGCCCGCCTGGGCACAGGGCGCTTCAGGTGGGGCCGGGCTCGATCCCTGGATGGGGGAGAAAGTCTATGGCAATCCCGACGCGCCGGTCACGCTGATCGAGTACGCCTCTCTCGCCTGCTCCCACTGCGCCACCTTCCACAAGGAGATCTGGCCGAAGCTGAAGGCGGAGTTCGTCGATCCCGGTCAGGTGAAGCTGATCTTCCGGGACTTCCCCCTGAACGCGCCGGGCCTGCGCGCCCACCAGCTTGCCCGCTGCGCTGGGGAGAAGCGGTTCGAAGGCTTGAAGGACGTGCTGTTCAAGAGCCAAGCTACCTGGCTGAACCAGGATTACGAAAAGCGTCTCGCCATGGTCGCCCGGATGGCCGGACTGACCCAGGCGCAGTTCGACGCTTGCATGGCCGACAAGCAGCTTGAGAACTTCCTGATCCAGAGCCAGGCGACCGGCGGTTCCAAGTACAACGTCAATTCCACCCCGACCTTCATCGTTGAGAATACCGGCACCACCGTTGCCGGCGCGAATGAGAAGGAACTGTTCGAAGCGCTAGAGGATGCGGGCGCCAAGCGCAAGGCCCCGTAATTCCCGGAAGGCTTCCAGACCGTCGGTTCCCAGGACCACGCCGCCGTGCAGTTCACAAAGCTCCGCCTTTCCGGCTTCAAATCGTTCGTCGACGCGACCGAACTGCTGATCGAACCCGGCATGACCGGCGTAGTCGGGCCGAACGGCTGCGGCAAGTCGAACCTGCTGGAAGCCCTCCGCTGGGTCATGGGGGAGACATCGGCCAAGCGCATGCGCGGGGCCGACATGGACGACGTCATCTTCGGCGGCACCGCGACGCGGCCGGCTCGGAACGTCTGCGAGGTGGGGCTGGTGCTGGACAACAGCAGCCGCACCGCCCCCGCCGGCCTGAACGAGGCCGACGTGCTGGAGATCACCCGCCGGCTGGAACGGTCGGAGGGGTCGGACTACCGCATCAACGGCAAGCATGTCCGCGCCCGCGACGTGCAGATCCTGTTCGCGGACAATGCGTCCGGCGCCAACTCCCCCGCCCTGGTCAGCCAGGGCAGGGTCGGCGCGCTGATCAACGCCCGTCCCGGCGACCGCCGCCAGTTGCTGGAGGAGGCGGCCGGCATCAGCGGCCTGCACGCCCGCCGGCATGAGGCGGAGCTGCGTCTCCGCGCGGCGGAAGCCAACTTGACCCGCCTGGACGATGTTCTGGGCGCGATGGACACGCAGCTCCAGGGCCTGCGCAAACAGGCCCGGCAGGCCAGCCGCTACCGGAACCTGCAGGAGCATATCCGCCGGGCGGAAGCCATCCTGCTGCATCTGCGCTGGTCGCAGTCGGAGGACCAGTTGGCCCGCGCCCGCGCGGGCTTCGAGCAGGCGGAGAATGCCGTCCGCAACCTGATGCTGGCGGTGACCCAGAACACCACCAAGCGCACCATGGCCGCCGCGGACATCCAGCCGAAACGGCAGGCGGAAGCCGCGGCGGCTGCCGCCCTGCAACGGCTGGTGCTGGCGCGCGAGCAGTTGGATGCGGAGGAGCGGCGGGCGAAGGAGGGCTATGCCGCCCTGCAACGTCGGCTGGCCCAGATCGACGGCGACCTCGCCCGCGAGAAGTCGCTGGCCATGGACGCCAGGGGCGCCATCGAGCGGCTGGCGGAGGAGCGGCAGTTCCTGACCGAGGCGACCTCCGAGGAGGAGATGCTGCGGGAGGAGGCGCAGGGCGCGCTGCTGGAGGCGAAGGATCTGGTCGAGAGCATCGACCGGGAACTGGCCCGCGCCATGGATGCCATAGCGGCGGAGGAGGCGAAGCGCGGCGCCCTGGACCGGCAGGTGCGCGAGCTGGAAGCCCGCGCCGCCACGCTCCACCGCCGCATCGAGGAGCAGGAGGGCCAGCGCGACGCGCTGAAGCGCCAGATGGAGGGGGCCGGCGCTCTATCGGAAGCCGAGGAGGCCATCGCCACGGCGGAGGAGCGGCTGGAGATGGCCCGCGCCGAAGCCGAGGAGGCCGAGGCCGCAAAGGGAGCCGCCGACCGGCAGTTGGAGGAAGTCCGCGCCAAGGGGCAGGCCGCCCAGACGCGCGCCCGCGAAACCCTGACCCAGCTCGACACCGCCTACGCGAAGCTGAAGGCGGAGGCCGATGCCCTGCGCTCGGTCCTGAAGGCCGGCACGCCCGGCAACCACGCCCCGGCCATCGACAGCCTGACCGTCGCCCCCGGCTATGAGGCCGCCCTGGCCGCGGCGCTTGGCGACGATCTGGCGGCGGCTCTCGAGGAATCCGCCCCGATCCATTGGCGGTCCATGCCGGCGTTGCCCGACCCGGCCCCCCTGCCCGCCGGGGCCGAACCGCTGGCGGCCCATGTGAAGGCCCCTGCCCATCTGGCGCGCTGCCTTGCCCATGTCGGCGTGGTCGAGGACGGTGTCGCCGGGGACCGGGCGGCGCTGGCGCTCAAGCCCGGCCAGATCGTGGTGACCCGTTTCGGCGGCGCATGGCGTTGGGACGGTCTGACCGTCCGCGCCGGCGCCCCCACCGCCGCGGCGGAGCGGCTGAAGCAGCGCAACCGCCTGACGGAGCTTGAGGCCGGGCTGGACGAGGCCGAGGAACGCGCCCTGACCGCCAAGGCCGCATTGGAGGATGCGCGGGAGGAGGCCGAGAGCACCCTGACCGCCGCCCGACAGGCGGTGGACCAGGCGGCGAACCGCGACCGGGCCGCGCGCGACGCCGTGCGCGCCGCCTTCGCCGCCGCCTCCAAGGCCCGCGATGCCCATGCCAAGCTGGCCCAGGCCTCCGCCGCCGCCGCAAGCCGTCTCCAGGCGCTGACCGAAGCCGTGGAGGCCCTGGCGGAGGACCGGGCGGAGGCGGAGGCCGAATGGGCCGAGGCCCGCGCCCAGTTGGAAGAGCTGCCCGACCCGGCGGAGGGCCGCAACCGCATCGCCGAATTCCGCGCCAGGCTGGCGGAGGCGCGCTCCGCGCAGTCCGAACGGCAGAATGCCATGGACCGGCTGGTCCGCGAGGCGGAAAGCCGTCAGCGCCGCCTCGCGGCGATCGCGCAGGAGGAGGCGTCCTGGACCGGCCGGCTGGCCGGCACCGATGGCCGCCTCCGGGAGCTGGAGGAGCGGGCGGCGGAGGGCCGCGCCGAGCTGGAGACCCTGGCCGAACGCCCGGCGGAGATCGAGTTGGAGCGGGCCGCCCTGCTGGACCGCATCGCGGAGGCCGAGCGCACCCGCAAGCGGGCCGCCGACGAGCTGGTCCAGTTGGAAGGCCATCTGAACGAGGTGGAGCGGGCGCTGCGGGAGGCGGAAAGCCGGCTTGCCGATGCCCGCGAGGCCCGCGCCCATGCCGAGGCCGCCGTCGGCGCCGCCCGCCAGCTCCAGGACAGTCTGCGCGAACGCATCGCCGAACGCCTGGAGTGCGAGCCGGAGAAAATCCTGGCCGTTGCGGAAATCGAACCCGGCGAGCAGATGCCGGAGCCTGCCGCCGTTGAAACCCGCCTGGAGCGGCTGACCGCGGAGCGGGAGAATATGGGCCCGGTGAACCTGCGCGCCGAGGTCGAGGTGGCCGAGCTGGAAGCCCAGATCGGCACCATGACCGCGGAGCGGGAGGACCTGATCGCCGCCATCGCCCGCCTGCGCCAGGGCATCAGTTCCCTGAACCGGGAGGCGCGGGAGCGGCTGCTGGCCAGCTTCACCAAGGTGGACGGCCATTTCCAGGAGATGTTCACCAAGCTGTTCGGCGGCGGCAAGGCGCACCTGAAGCTGACCGAAGCGGAGGACCCGCTGGACGCCGGGCTGGAGATCTACGCCTCTCCGCCCGGCAAGAAGCTGCAGGTGCTGTCGCTGCTGTCCGGCGGCGAGCAGGCCCTGACGGCCCTGGCCCTGATCTTCGCCGTCTTCATCTGCAATCCCGCGCCGATCTGCGTGCTGGACGAGGTGGACGCGCCGCTGGACGAGGCGAATGTCGGCCGCTTTTGCGATCTGGTGGAGGAGATGGCGCGGGGCGGCTACACCCGCTTCCTGATCGTCACCCACCACCGGCTGACCATGGCCCGCATGGACCGCCTGTTCGGCGTGACCATGGCGGAGCGCGGGATCAGCCAGCTCGTCTCCGTCGACCTCGCCATGGCGGAGGAGCTGCGCGGGGCGGCCTGACGGGCTTTGCCCGCCCTGACCGGTCGGAAACGTTTCTGCCCTAATAATGCCATCGCGGTGACTATCCTGGGGCGGGAGGGGTTGTAAGTTGGGGTCCCGTACCGAGGCGGTGCCCGCGATTGAGGAGCGAATTGCGATGAGCAAGTTTGGCACCCAGGCAGGCCGTGCGCTGGCAGCAGGCGCACTGGTTCTGGGGCTGGGCGCCTGCGCCAATCCGCAGGCGGATCAGGCCCTGTTTGCCCAGCAGGCCTTTGTCGGCATGCCGGCCGAAACGCTGTTGTCCTGCGCCGGCGTGCCGGATCGGCAGGCGAACGTCGATAACCTGGATTATTTCACTTACAGCAGTGAGCGGATCGTATCCCGCAGCGTGCCATCCATGGGTTTCAGCCCGTACTGGCATCCCTGGTATGGCTGGCGCTACAGCCCGGGTTGGGGAGCTTGGGACGACCGGACGGAGATCGAAAGCCGGAACTGCGAAGCCACCTTCACGCTGAAGAACGGCACGGTTCAGCAGGTGGTCTATAACAGCTCGTCTGCGGGGCCGAGCGCCCGGCTCGACCAGTGCTATCAGATCGTCGAGAACTGCCTGGCGCTGGTGCCGCAGCAGCAGCTTGTTCGCTGATCTCCCGGCGTACCGGCTTCGCCGGCCAGGGCGTGACGGTTTTCAGGGGCACTCCGTTCGGGGGTGCCCTTTTCTTTTTCCCATCCGATTTGAAGTTGATTCCATGCAGAAGCGGGATTGTTCGGCGCCAGAACCGGCCGAGTTCAAGAACTTGACGCGTCTTATTACCTGACCTCGCCGCTGACAGTGCTGCCGCAGCATCTATTACTTTGCTGTTGCAGCATCGAAAGGCTCTTGCGCGTGCGCCGCAACATGGCGTTCCCTTGTTGCAACAGGGCGACCGGGCCACCGACCCGCAGACCAAAAGGCCCATAGATGCGGAGGAGAGGACGGTCATGCACGTCTCGACGATCCTGAAGAACAAGGGGGCCGCAATCATCACCACCCGCCCGGAGGAAAGCACGGGCACGGTCGCGCAGTTGCTGCATGTGAACCGGATCGGCGCGGTATTGGTGGTGGATTCGGACGGTGAGATCGCAGGCATCCTGTCTGAACGTGACATCGTGCGGGGACTTGCCGTGCACGGCGCCGGCGTGCTGGACCGTCCAGTCGCAGAATTCATGACCCGAAAGGTCGTGACCTGCCAGTCCACCGACACCATCGCCAGCATCATGGAGCGCATGACCCAAGGCCGCTTCCGCCACCTGCCGGTGGTCGATGACGGAAAGCTGGTCGGC